>JAPLJP010000147.1 GCA_026388535.1 Deltaproteobacteria bacterium
TCAAGGGTATAAGGAAAGATTTCCTTGCCAATCACTTTAATTCCCATGGCTTTGATCTGTTCTTCCAGAAAAGGATCCAACTCTTCAACGACATATATTTTTTTAACTTTAGAGGCGAAATTACGAATCAGCTTCTCCGGCAAGGGATAAACCATCCCCAGCTTCAGGTAGGAATAATCGGGAAAAACTTCCTTGGCGTAGTTATAAGGCATTCCGGCGGTAATGATTCCAACGTCCGGATTGTTAATTTCCATCTTGTTTTCAGGAAACGTTTCCACAAATTCTTTCAATGCCTGCTGGCGTTTTTCAAGCTCCACTCGCTGTGTACGGGCATTAACGGGAACCATAACATATTTTTTAGCATTATAGGTAAAACCTGTTTTGTCTTTGTATTTTTCCGGTCCTGCAAGAGTTACAACAGATTTGGAATGAGCAACACGGGTGGTCGAGCGAAAAAAAACAGGTGTATCGAACTTTTCGCTGATCTCAAAAGCGAGCTTGATATATTCCTTCGCTTCCCGGGCATCGGCCGGCTCCAGCATGGGAATTTTAGCGAACCGTGCGTAATTGCGATTGTCCTGTTCATTTTGAGAACTGTGCAATGAGGGATCATCCGCGCTGACAATAACCAGCGCCCCATTCGTGCCGGTATAACTGACAGTGAAGATCGGATCAGCGGCGACATTAACACCAACGTGTTTCATAACCGCCAGCGCCTTTTCTCCCGCCAGCGCAGCGCCGATGGCGACTTCAACCGCTACTTTTTCATTAGGCGACCACTCCGCGTAAACTCCGTCATATTTGGAAAATTCTTCCAGGATTTCCGTGCTGGGAGTGCCCGGATATGCGGTGGCGAACCTAACGCCCGCTTCATACGCGCCGCGGGCAATAGCTTCATTTCCTGACATTAACACTTTCAAAAGCTTAAACCTCCAGGCCAGCTCTAGCTGAGAGAAGATATTTTATGTTTGATAAAAATAGTCATGGAAGGATCGGTGGTCTTTTCCAAAGCACTTTTATAATTCTCCAAGGCTTTCTTCTTGTCATTCAGTTGTTCATAAATTCGGGCAATATTGCGAAAACCGATTGATTCAAATCCGACATTGTTGCTCTTTTGCGCTTTTTCAAAATATTCGAGCGCGGATTGGAAATCTTTTTTTGCTTCATAGCAATATCCCAGTGAAGTTAAACCCAGGAATTTTATTCCGGCATTGTCCGATATTCTTGAAGCCTCAAATTTCTTATATTCAGCGATGGCATTATCTATTTCACCCAAATTATAATAAAGATTCCCCTCGTGATAATGGGACATCCGCGCGCTCCAGCTATGGGGATATTTAGCAATCAATTCCTGAAAAATCTTGATGTTTGCCCTGGCGGCCTCTGGTGTCTCAACATTTTTTGCTATATCGTTCTGAGCCCTGGCGTACATTTCTTTCGCGGAAGATTGATAGTTACTCCAATAAATATAAATACCGAACGCGATAATCGCGGCTAGAACAACTGCCGCCACAATGGCATAAAAGCGAGTCTTATTTTCAGAAATATAATCAGATATTACTTCTATGGTGGATTGAAAAGCATCCGGTTGCGTCAATTCTTTTTTTGTTAATTTTGCCGCCATATTATTCCCCTTTAATATTATATTTATTTATTAATTCAAGAAGCAGTTTTGGTATTCTGCGTATTTTCCCCTCGTTATTTGTGCACGCGTGTATTGTATAACCTTCTACCAGAAGATTTTCTTTATTTTCATCCCATATCTGAGAATTAAATCTGACAGTAGCCTTCTTGATATAATCAAAATCGGTCTCTATTGTCAGAAGCTGATCGTATGTCGCGAATTTCAGATAATTACAACTGACCTTTATTAACGGTAGGTTCAGGCCAATTTTTCCCAGCTCCGTGCAGGGAACTTTAAGTTGCCGCATAAATTCATTCCGCCCAAGTTCAAACCACTTTATATAGTTTGTGTGATAAACCACCCCCATGGCATCGGTATCAGCATAAAGCACTCTGACTTTTGTTGTATTGCTAACTGACAAACGATCTCCAATCCCTGATAAATTTTTCCATTAATAAATGACCAGGTGAAATTAGAATCGAGCTTTCTTTTGCGGTTATTTCATTAAAGGGCAAACCTGCCGCTTTGTTTTCCTCTTTGCGCGAAGATAAAACAGCAAAGGGGCTGGGATCGCTGACGTGGGTTTTTAGATCCAGCGGCGTGGGATGATCGCTTAAAACAATAATCCGATAATCGCCGAAAGCCCCGATTTTGTTTAAAATCGGCCCTACTATTTTTTCATCAAAAAGCTCAATAGCCTGAATTTTACCTGCAGCGTTTCCTTCATGCCCCATTTCATCAGGAGCCTCCAGATGGACAAAAACAAAATCCATAAAATTCAGAATATCCAGAGCCATTTTGGCCTTGCCTTCATAATTGGTATCAATGTAACCGGTTGCCCCTTCCACAGGAAAAACTTTCAATCCGGCGATAATGCCGATGCCCTTGAGCAAATCAACGGCGGAAATCATTCCCCCGTCCAGTGAATATTTTTGGGTAAGCGGAACAATTTGTGGTTTCTTGCCCTGCCCCCAAAGCCAAATGGAATTAGCCTGTTTTTTGCCCGCTTGCTTTCTTTTGGCGTTGACTGGATGATTTAATAAAATTTCTCCGGCACGCCGCATAATCTCATTTATCTCCTGAGAAGAATCGCCATGCGGCAAATAAGAAGCGATGGGTTTTCCGGTTATGTCATGAGGTGCGGTTGTTTCAGGAGACGAAGGAGCGTCACGCCAGACAAATAAATGGCGATAACCGACACCGGGGAAAAATTGATACGGAGGCAAACCAAGTTCTTTATTTATGTCGAGAATAATTTCTCTGGATTCCTGAGTGGAGATATGGCCGGCAGTAAAATCGGCCATGAAGGCGTTTTCAGAATCCTTCTCGCCGATTGTTACCAGGTTACAGCGATACACTATATCATTTTGTCCGAGGCTAATTCCCATGCTGGCCGCTTCCAACGGTCCGCGGCCGGTGTAAGTCTCACGGGGATCATAACCAAGCACGCTTAAAGTGGCTACATCACTGCCCGGATTTAATCCTGCGGGAATCGTATCCACAAGGCCTAATGTTCCGTCCGCGGCAATCTGATCCATGAAAGGAGTGAAAGCGCACTGCAAAGGAGTTTTTCCGCCGAGCTTTTCAGTAGGATAATCGGCCATACCGTCGCCGAGCAATACCACGTATTTCATATTAACATTCAGAGAATCTTCGTTTTTAATAATTTTAATTTAACTCGTCCTCGATCCTAATTAGAATAGTTTTGTCCTGAACCATGTCCAACTTATCTATCTTCTTAAGCGCTTTTTGAACATTTTTTTCTTTGGCCTTGTATGTTGTCATAACAATCGGCACGGCGCCTTTTTTGCCCCTCGCCTTTTGAATACAGGCAGCAATGCTGATATTATTTTGTCCGAGAATACCGGATATCTTAGAAAGAACTCCGGGACGGTCAAGCGCGGAGAAACGGAAATAATATTTTGTTTCAATGTCATCCATCGGGACAAGCTTTATCTGAGTCATTTCAGTTTCACTGATTGAACGCAGTGGACCCCGACAGTTAGTGCCGTTTAAAACATCGCGGGCGCTGTCTATTATATCGCTGAAAACAGCGCTGGCTGTGGGCATCATTCCCGCGCCCTGCCCGAAAAGGAAAACAGGACCTGAGGCGTCACCCATGATGTGAAAAGCATTGTAATTCTGATTCACATTGGCCAAAAGATGGGTAGACGGAATCATTGTCGGATGAATTCTCGCTTCCACCGCTCCGTTTTTGAGCAACGCTATCGCCAGCAATTTTATCCGATAACCCAATTCCCGGGCAAAGGCAATATCCTCGCGGCTGATTTTAGTGATGCCTTCAAGATATATGTCTTTTAGGTTAACTTTTTTACCGTAAGCCAGCGAAAGAATAATTGCCATCTTATGAGCGGTATCAATTCCTTCAATATCAAAAGCAGGATCGGCCTCAGCAAAACCAAGCTTCTGCGCTTCCTTTAAAACAACATCGAACATCTTGTCTTCATCGGTCATCTTGGTCAGAATGAAATTACAGGTTCCGTTCATAATGCCCATGATGGAATTTATCCTATTGGCGACAAGGCTTTCTTTCAGGGTTTTAATTATCGGAATAGTTCCGCCGACACTGGCTTCAAAACCGATATCTACCGCATTTTTCTGTGCGGCGGGAAAGATTTCATTTCCGTAAGTTGCCAGAAGCGCCTTGTTGGCGGTAACCACATGTTTGCCTTTGGCGATTGCCTCCAGAACAAAAGTGCGCGCCGGTTCATATCCACCCATCAGTTCAATGACAATGGAAATATCTTTATCGTTGATTATCTCCCGGGCATCAGTTGTCAGGAGATTCTTGTTAATTTTAACACTGCGCGATGCGGTAATGTCAATATCAGCGATTTTCTTTAAAACAAGCCTGGCACCTAACTTTCTAGAAATCAATTCTTCGTTTTGCCGCAGTAGTTTTACTACTCCGGTTCCGATGGTGCCGAAACCAATTAAACCGATATTAATGTCTTTCATTACGCGCACCTGAAATTAGTTTAAGATTTTGTATTTTGCTCATTGAGGCCAATAATTTACAGTGCCTTTCCTATAACAAATACAGGCATTTTGTCAAACAAATATAAATAATATTTAAAGCGTTAACTAATGAAATTTCAAAGAATTAAACAGGGGAATTTATATATTTAGAATGTTGTTTTGACGCCTGTCTATTTGATCGTTATTGGTTTATTCACCTCACCGGCATAGAAAACTATAATTTCTGCCATTTTCGTACCTTCGTTCTTTCCGTAATGTTTCTTATTGACAAGTTCAACAATGGAATCTCCGGCCTTGAGATGCAATGTTTTGTTATCTTCCGTTATTACGGTTAATTCTCCGTCGATCAGAACACCCGCGTTGATTACCGGATGATTGTGAATTTCTAATTTAGCGCCTGCGGGAATTTTTATTCTAAGGATGGTAACTTCCGGCTTTCCCTTTGGATAATAAGGAAGAGCCTCTCCGTCCCAGCTTGAACTTGATTTCGCCAATGTCTCCACGGTTATAACATTATTTATATTTCCCGCGCAGGCAGTTATGAACAAAAATGACGTTACAAATATTGCTAAAATAATTTTTTTCATTTTTTAGTTCTCCTTTTAAACATTCAATTCTTAAGCGTCTATTTCAGTAGCGCGTAAACTTCATCATGCAGTGGTGTGGGGATTCCTGATTCTTTGCCTGCTTTGCAAAGATAAGCGGTCAGCGCGTCCATTTCCGTTTGTCTGCCATTTTCTCTGTCTAGTTGCATCGAAGTTTTGCTGTTGTAGTCAAAGC
Source organism: Deltaproteobacteria bacterium (assembly GCA_026388535.1). GTDB lineage: Bacteria > Desulfobacterota > Syntrophia > Syntrophales > Smithellaceae > Smithella. The sequence continues at coordinate 5,405 of JAPLJP010000147.1, forward strand.
TTCCTGCGAGCTGCATTGTTTTATCCACTGCATCTTCTGGAAGAAAAACTTTACGTGCGCGGGCGACCGCGACGACTTCTTCCATCATGCTTTTTAGTTTTTGCCGAAGGATCGCATCTTCCATAATTCCGCCGTAAGTTTTGCCGGTGGCCGAGGTGAGAGAACCCAAGGGGCACATTAATAAATATTTTTCCCACAAAACTTCCGAAATTTTATACGTTAATTTCGCTTTGATTTTCGCCTTTAACAAAACATCTAGAATGTATTGATATTTTGCTGCAGACTCGTCATCCGTGCCGAATGTCAAAACGCAAGCGCCGTTTTTTTGACGAACAACGCCCGGCTTTTCAATAAAAGAAATAATGTAAACACTGCCGCTTATAACATTCGCCCGCGGCAATACGGCGCGAAGTATTTCCGCACTATTGACACCATTGAGCAGCGGAATTACAATAGTATTTTTATTAATGCAGGAGCTGAATTCTTGCGCGGAAATCTCCAAAGAATAACTTTTGGTGCAAAAGAAAACCAAATCTAAAACACCCGCCTCTACAGGATTGTCCGTAGCGATTTTAGGCCTGACAGTATAATCACCTTCTCTCGTGATTAATTGAAGGCCTTTTTTCTTGATCGCTTTTAAATGCTCGCCGCGCGCGATAAATATTATTTCATGCTTGTTGGAATTCTCATATTCACGGGCTAGCTTTCCGCCGAAATATCCCCCTACCCCGCCGATGCCTACTATTGCTATTCTCAATTTTGTTCTCCGAATACCAATTCTAAATCAAAGCGCTATCTTTGTTGGCTTCGTCGTAGGCTTCCTCAACGTATTATTAAATACGCCTCGTCGCCTCCTCCTTGCCGCCTCGATATCATCTTCGATTTAAAAATGGTATTAAATGTTATTTCTTTAATGCAAAAAATATTTTGCATAAAACTATATCTCATTTTTTTGTAAGTCAAGTATTCAAAGTAAACCTTGCAGCTTTCGTTTTTGCACCCGCAATAATATTCCGAATATTTTACTTGACGAGCGCACCGGACTCTTAATATATGTTATATCCCAAGTCAAACGATCATCCATTTCTCAAAGCAAGGAGAACGCCATGAACATTCGTCCCTTTTCGCGCATCATTTGTTTTCAGTTTAATTCGGTTTTAACCATCATCCTCTGTCTGATGATCGGCGGCTGTGACCCTCTTCTCAACACCGCTTTTAATAAAGCTCTGCCGCCAATGGAAGGGATACAGACTGTTCCCGGCTTATCTCAAAAGGTTACCGTAAAACGTGACAATATGGGCATTCCCTTTATCGAAGCCGCAAATATGGAAGACCTCATCTTCACCATGGGATATGTAAGCGCCTATGACCGCTTCACCCAAATGGAAGGATTCAGACTCGTAGGCCAGGGCCGGCTCTCCGAGTTGATCGGCAAAGCTACTCTGGAAATGGATATATACCTGAGGGCGTTAAATCTTAAACGGGTGGCCGAGACTCTTTACGCGTCCGCCTCACCTGATCTTCGACAAAAGCTGGAACTATATAGTAAAGGAGTCAACGCCTATCTGGCCAACGCGCCGCTTCCCATGACTATCAAGATGGCCGGGCATAAGCCCGAGCCATGGAAGCCCATTGATTCCGTTTACGTGTTCGTGGTGCTGACATTGGGTCTTGGTCAAAATCTCCATCAGGAGATTGATATGCTCAATATAGCCCAGAAGATCGGTGTCGACAAACTGGCATGGCTCTTCCCCATCTATCCCGATGAACCGCTTCCTTTTGAAGAGATGAATAAACTGAAAGGTATTGATCTGGCAACGGCGGCTGCGGATATCGATCGCATTTCCGTAGTTTCCCGTGAAGTAAACCATACCATTGTCCCCGCCGCCGCGGCATCCAACAACTGGGTGGTTTCGGGAAAACTCACTAAATCCGGCAAGCCGATTCTGGCCAATGACACTCATCTTCCCCTTTGCATGCCTTCCATCTGGATGATGATGCACGTAAAATGTCCGGAGATTAAAGGAGCCGGTATAGCCATAGCCGGGGTCCCGGGAATCATTGCTGGATACAACGGCAACGTGGCGTACGGCATGACCATGGTAATGGCCGACAATCAGGATGTTTTTTTGGAAAAACTAAAACAGGAACCGGACGGACTCTATTATCTTTACAAAGATCATTGGCTGAAAGCGACGAGCCGGCAGGAGACATTTAAAGTTAAAGGACAGAAAAATGTAACGCGGACTATTTACGAAACACGGCACGGCGTGCTGATGAACGGAATTCTGACGGATAAGCCCCACCATGAGTTGGTTCCCATGCCCACCAATCAATCTCTGGGAATTGCCGTAAGTACGGCCCTCAATGAACCGGATGTAACAATGGATACATTTTTTAAAATGATGCTGTCGAAATCGCTTGATGAGTCGTTCAAATACGCCAAAGAGAACCAATCCATTATTCCTTTAAACCTGGTAATTGCCGATAAGAACGACATCGCCTGGCAGGTAACGGGACGATATCCCCTGCGTAAAAAAGGCCGCGGCCTTTGCCCATCGCCGGGGTGGACAGGCGAATATGACTGGAACGGTTATCTTGATCCCCTTCTGCATCCGTCTTCTAAAAATCCTGAAAAGGGATATATCGGCACCGCAAACCACCGAACAGTTCCGGCAGATTTTCCCTACATACTTTCCTCATCCTGGTATTATCCCGACAGAGCCCAGCGCATCGATCAGATGATGCAAGGCATTAAAGAATATTCCGTGGAAAACGCCAAAGCCATGCAACTGGATATCTACTCGCCCTTTGTCGAAGTGATTAAGAAAGCGCTATTGGATGAAAATACTTTGCACGAAATGTCCGCTGTGTGGCAGAATTCCGAAAAGCGCGAGAACGCCCAAAAAGCAATCGCGCTTCTTCGTAATTTTGACGGCAATATGCGTGTGGACTCCGCGGGCGCGGCGTTTACCGGCGCCTTTATGTTTTACCTGAGCGATAATCTTTTCGCGGAAGATCTCGGAGGAAAGGATTCCAGCGCGTATCAGTCGCTTCTGGAAGTGTTTCTCATGTCCTATTCCGCCATGCATGACCATTTGACCGACAGGTGCAAAACCAGTCCCTTCTGGAAGGGAAAGCGATCGGAAATCCTTGCCAAAACAGTACTGGACGCGGTTGACCTTCTGGAGAAACGCTGCGGCAAAGATCCCGAAAAATGGCAGTGGGGAAAACTGCACACCTATACATGGGAAACGGATGCCACAAAGCTTGCGGATTATATGGGATTTGTTGAGAGAAACGGCGTCAAATTCCTTTCCAGTTATTTTGACAGGGGCCCCTATCCTGCTCCCGGCGACCACACCACGCTCAACGCCGCCGCGCATCATCCGGGAAAAGATTTTAATGTATGGCTAATTCCGGAAATGCGCATTATCGTCGACTTCGGAAGCGATGAACCGCTAATTGGCATCAACAGCACTGGCCAGTCGGACAATCCATCCAGCCCCCATTACGACGACGGCATAACCGCCTGGCGGGAGGGTAGGTACCAAGATTTTCCATTTAAGGAAGAAAATATCCAGACACATTATACAAGTACTCTTACGCTGGTACCCAAACAATAAAACTGGATGCAAAAGATCCGCATATATTATCGCTAATCAGGCTTTGGGGAAAAACTGGAATTTGACCATATTATTATCCGGTTCTGGCTAAATCAAGTTTACCCTGCCATTTCCAAAGTAATGTTTCTTTTAAAATTATGTGTTCGGGCTTTTCTAAAAACGGGTCACGCTCCGCTAATTGAAATGCGTCTTCCTTGGCATCGTTTAAAATTCGGGCATCACGAATGATACTGGCGATACGAAAATCAGGGAGGCCTGATTGCCTTGTACCTAGAAAATCTCCGGGGCCGCGAATAGCTAAATCCTCTTCGGCAATGACAAAGCCGTCTGTTGTTTTTTCCATCACCTTTAATCTTTTGCGCGCGTCAGCCGAACATTTATAATCCGCCAATAAAATACAGCTTGAAGGAATATCGCGGCGCCCTACCCTGCCGCGCAGCTGATGTAGTTGCGAAAGGCCAAAACGTTCGGCATGTTCAATTACCATTAAAGAAGCGCGCGGCACGTCAATTCCAACTTCAATTACCGTGGTGGAAACAAGAAGATTAATTTTGTTTTCCAGAAATTCCCTCATGACCTCATCTTTCTCTTTTTCCTTCATTTTGCCGTGAATGAGACCAATCCTATTATCAGGGAAAATATCTTTTTGCAGATGCTTGGCCATATTAGTCGCGTCTTTTAAATCCAGCGTTTCCGACTCTTCCACTAAAGGATAAACGATAAACGCCTGATGACCTTTCGATAATTCCGCGCTGATTGTTTGATAAACTTTCTCTCTTTTACCCTCCGACATCAATATTGTGCGCACCGGCTTTTTACCGGGAGGCATTTCGTCTATTACGGAAACATCCAGATCGCCGTAAACTGTCATGGCCAATGTCCGCGGTATTGGCGTTGCCGTCATGACCAATACATCCGCGTTGATTCCCTTGCCGCGCAAAGTAGCTCTTTGCATAACGCCGAAACGGTGCTGTTCGTCAATAACAACCATTCCCAATTTATGAAAACCTACATCTTCCGAAATCAAGGCGTGTGTTCCGATGATGATATTTGCTTCTCCACTGACTATTCTATCCAGCGCCTCTTTTCTTTTGGCAGTATTGAAGCCGCCGATAAGTAAAACTACGTTTAGGCCCAGCGCGGTTGCCCAGTTTTGAATATTCTGATAATGTTGCTGGGCTAAAATTTCGGTAGGCGCCATTATTGCCGCCTGATAGGAATTCTCACAAGCTGTAATCATTGCCGCCATCGAGACGATAGTTTTGCCGCTGCCGACATCACCCTGCAAAAGCCTGTTCATAGCGGTTTCTTTGGCCATATCGGCTTGGATTTCATTGATCACTCTTTTTTGCGCCGCCGTTAAATCGAAGGGCAGAAGCGCGAGAAATTTATTCAAAAGATGCCCCTCAACATTGAATTTGATACCGGCATCCAGAATCCGCCCTTTCTTCTTTATGGCCATACCCAATTGAAAAAAGAAGAATTCATCATAAATCAAACGTCTGTGAGCTGACGAACGAGCGGATATAAATTGCTCCACCGATTCGTTATTGCTTGGAAAATGAACGGACAAGAGAGCTTCGTGGATATTGAGCAAATTGCGCTGTTCGCAGATATTATCGGGTATCGGCGAAGCTACATAGCGGGAATAATTTTCCAGCGCGAAACTCATTACCTTGCGAAAATATTTCTGATGCAGTCCTTCTGTTTCCGAATAAATAGGCACTATTCTTTTAAAGTTTAATAAATTTTCCTCTTCATTTTCCTCCAATATTTCGTATTCGGGATGGACCATTGTTTTGCCGGAATAGTTAGGGGTAATATTTCCTGTAAACATTACCCTGGTACCTTTCTTAAAAGTGCCAAGCAGATAAGATATCGTGCCTTTAAACCACTTGGCAGTTAAATTAGCCGTGTTATCACTGACTGTAACCTCCAAAATTCGTTTTTTCCCGTAGTATTTGATCTCTGTATTAATTACATTACCTGCAATTGTCTGAGTTTTACCAACCTCCAAACGATTAATCTTCCTTATTTCCCGCCGGTCTTCATAAGTTCGCGGTAAAAAATATAGCAAATCTTCCACCGTGGAAATTTTCTTGGTGGCAAAGCGAGCAGCCATTTTCGGCCCTACACCCTTTAAGTATTGAACCGGAAGATTAAGTTTGGCCCAAGCTTCTTTTAAATCGGATATTCTTTGTATCGTCTGATGATCTTGAGGATGAATCGTTTCGGACGCGGCTGAAGAATTAATAACGTTTTTTATCTTATCCAATATAACAAGCGCTTTTTCTATCTTATTTTTCTTTAATTCCAGTTTTTGCCAGTCATAATCGGAAAATATTTCCTGCAATTCTTCTGCTGGACTGGAAAAATCATTATTAGAGGCAGGCGGCAGAGAACTTTTTAACAACGACAATAGATTTAAAAGAGATTTCCCTAAATTTTTTATATGAGATAAGTTTTTATAATTATCTTTAGAAGCAAAAATCAAAGGCTGCTCTATTTTTTGCAGAATCTTTTTTAGTGAATCCATTTAAGTCTCCGCATGGGAAAGTTAGCAAACCTAACCCCAATAAATGGGATAAGTGCGTTAACGAATTTGCTTTCTAAAATAAAGCAAATTCTAACTTACTAAATAATTTCCGATGAATCGATTGCTTTTTGTTAACAAATATATTTTGTTTGCGCAAGGAATGATTGACTTAAACGCTGATTTACGTTACATGAATTCATATTATACTTTTATATCAAGAATCAAATCCATAAGGGGTAACATGCCAACTAAAATTACATATAAAGATGCGGGAGTAGATATTGATACCGCTAACGAGTTTATTGATCGCATTAAGCCGCTGATTAAAACAACGGCACGCAAAGAAGTTATTTCCGGCATT
>JAPLJP010000036.1 GCA_026388535.1 Deltaproteobacteria bacterium
GCGTCATAAACTCGGCCATTTGAGCAGTAAAGAGTATTATATATGAGAGTGGCGGTTTCACCGATAAATTTTTCCTTGTGATTGCCGCCCGTACGCGCCTGATAATCTATTATTAAAGTTTCCCGTGACGTGATAGAAGACCTGAGAAATTTCCCTTCATTCTCATTGCCTCCCATAAATTTCAGTTTCATCGCCTGCGGCCGCAGACCTAAAGAATGCGGAAGCAATTTGGAATCGAAAGACAAAAAATTAATGTCAAAATACTTATTGGAAATATCTATTTCCCTGGTTGGGTAAGAAATACTATAAGAAAATAATGGACCTTGATGCACTTTATCCATATCCTTTTCTCTGATTGTGTAAGAAAGACCTTTAATACGCCAGTAAGGAATGAAATAAATGGTTTCGGAAATTCCTTCCGCCGGAGGAATATAAAAACGGAAATGATCTTCTGCTGCCAGATATACTCGCGTGCGACAGAATTTACACGAAAGAATGCGGTCGGCTTCGTCGAGAATTATCGGCGCACCGCATTGAGGACATTGCTGTTCAATTTGAAAGTTAGAGCCGTTCACCGCACTTATTACAATAAATAGATTCCGGTAAATTTTCGAAGCCGCACTTGGAGCATTTCTTGACCGCTGGCTTTACGGTTACCGCCGTACCGCAATTTACGCAGAAATTGGCGTTAACAGGTAAATTTCTTCCGCAATGCGCACACTTATTCACTATCAGCATCTGATGCCCGCAGGCGGGGCAAAAGTGCGATTCTTTCGGAATTATTTGTTTGCAATCCGGGCAGGAGTAAACTTCGGAAGCCGCTGTTGGAGATGAAGCGACTTTGAATGCATCGGCCAGCATGCCGGGCATCATAAAGCCCATGCCCAGTCCCAGTCCTGCGCCGGCTTCGGATTGATTCTGTGCGGCCGTTTCCACAGCCATCGCCGCTTTCATTTTTAAAAGTTTGTTGAGATCGTCAAAAACACCCAACCGGCTTTTATCGTCTATCGCTTTTTGCACTTCCGGCGGAGGCGTGATGGAGTTGATGTAAAGGTCAGTCAGTCCAAGACCGAACTTGCTTAAGTCATCTTGGAGCATCTTTTTCAGGCCTTCGGAAAACTCGTTGTATTTTCCCGGCAGGTTGAAAATGGTATCCACCTTCTCGCCCATGTAATCGTTAAAGCGCGAAACGATAACACGGTTCAGATATTCTTCAATTTCTTCAGTGCTGAAAATTCCCTGTGTTCCCACTAGCGAGTTAATCAGCAGAAGCGGCTGGATAACGCGGATATTGAAAATGCCGAAAGCGCGCAGGCGAATCAGCCCCAGTTCCTTGTCGCGGAAAGCGACCGGATCACGCGTGCCCCATTTTAAATCTGGGAAAATTTTCATATTGACAAAATAAACTTCCGCGCGCAGCGGGCTGGTCATACCCCAGGGCAAGGATAAAACTTTAGTCAGCAGTGGGATGTTGGCCGTTTTTAAAGTGTGGCGTCCAGGACCGAAAGCATCGTAGGCCTTGCCGTTGTAAAAAAAGACGGCGGCCTGACTTTCTCTTACGGTAAGTTGGGCGCCGAATTTAATATCACCGGAACCCTTCTGAGGAATTCTATGCACGAGTTCTCTACCTGATTCATCAAACCATTCGATAACTTCCAAAAAGATTACATTGTTTGTTCCCATTTAAATCTGCCCTCCGGAAATGTGCTGATTAGTGGAATTAAATCTTTTCTGACGCAGAAAAATAATAAGGGACAGGCAGTCAATAGTCAAGCATAAATATGCCATTTTGATTCCAAAGGCTAACGCGGCGGCAAGAAGGAGGCGACGAGGTGTATATTTACATACGTTGAGGAAGCCGCCGACGATGCTAACAAAGTTAGCCAAAGGAAGCGAATTGGCATAAATGATTAAAATTGATTTTTCGCGCAGTATATTATACACAATCCGCCATGAAAAAGGCCGATTTCACCAATCAAAATATTTATAAAGGGATGGCGCTTATCGCCGATCCGATTCATCAATATATTCTTTTTACTGTACCGGAAGATAAGTCGATAAATGAAACAACTGAAAAAACACTGATTGATTCAGCTTGGATGCAAAGATTAAGGAGGATTTATCAACTGCAAAGCGCGCGCTGGGTTTATCCGGCGGCGGAACATTCACGCTTTCAGCATTCTCTGGGCACCATGCACATGGCCGGGGAATTCGCCAAAAGTATCTATCCGAGTTTATCCTCCGTCTGCAAAGATGTCCCCTCCTGCAACTACGTGGAAGAATTATTGCGTCTAGCCGGTCTGCTGCATGATGTCGGGCATGGGCCTTACGGCCATTTTTTTGACGATCATTTTTTAAGCCGCTGGGGTTTGACGCACGAGGTAGTGGGCCAAAACATCATCGTGCAAAAACTAGGCGCCGACATTAATCGTGTCAGGCGAAGCCCTTCCGGCGGTTTCAGCCGCGGCGAAGTAATGGAAGCAAGCCGTGTAGCTTTTTTGATTAAGATGCCCGAAGCCAGGGAAGAGGGCAGACAGCCGCGATGGATGCAAATGTTAAGGCAGTTGTTCTCCGGCGTTTATACAGTGGATAATCTCGATTATGTTCAGCGCGATGCTTACATGACAGGTTTTTCTCTGGACATGGTGGACATTCCCCGCCTGCGCTATTATACTTTCTTTACCAAGGAGGGACTTACTCTTCACCAGTCGGGCATTTCCGCGCTGGGGAGATTTCTCAACGCTAGGCTGAATTTATACACCAATGTTTATTTTCACCGCACGACGCGTGGGCTTGATTTGCATCTGCAGGAAATTTTCCATGACACGATGAATTTCATTTTTCCCGGCAATCCCCTTAAAAATCTCGATAATTATCTGAAATGCGACGAATGGAATTTGTTTAATCATGTGCAGGAATGGCAGGAATCCAAAGACAAGACAAAAACAGAACTTGCCTTGGAGTGGAAAAAACTCCACGACAGAGAAGTGAAATGGAAGATGTCTTTTGTGAATGAAATTTCTCTTGATCAGATGCATCGCGGCATCGGTTTTTCCAAAGCGGTGGATTATGAGGCAAGAATCAGAGAGTGTTTGCCGAAAAAATTAAAACGCCTTTCCTTTAAAGTTGACTTAGCCACACAGGACCCCCGTCCACTCAATCCCATGACTGAAAGGGAAAAAAGAATAAATATTTTTAATCCTGTCACGGAAACAACATCACCGGAGCCGCTTTTGGAAATTTACCGTTTTATTCCCGCGCGCGTCATGCATTTCAGGGTGTTTTCACTGAACCACGATTATGACGGGGAATTATCCGCCGCCGCGGAAAAAGTTCTGGGAAGCGCCGAAAAATCAACGCCGACTAATATTTAATATGATTGAAAATTCCGAAACCACAGATCTGACTCTTTTTGTCCGCACTTCGGGGGAGGAAATTATCCTCTGGAACCGTCAGCGAATTGTTGATGCTTTGGTGCGCGAAGCGGATATTGATGATCAGGTAGCGGCGGAAATATCAAAAGAAGTGGAAAAACAAATTATTTCTTCAGGGATTAGCGTGCTCACCACGGCGCTGATTCGCGAACTGGTCAATGTCAGACTAATTGAGAAAGGTCTGGAAAAAGAACGAAGATTGCATGGCCGTCTGGGATTTCCTCTTTATGACGTGCGGCAATTGATTCTGCATCAAAACAAACAGGATGCCAATATTCCCCATTCTCCCGAAGGCACAAATCTGATTTTTGCCGAAGGCATTAAACGGGAACTGTCTCTTCATGATGTTTTTACCGCCGATATCGGCGAAGCACATGCGAAGGGTGATATTCATATTCACGCTCTGGGTTACATTGACCGTCCATACAGCTGTTGTCAATCTCTGGAATATCTGAAAATAAACGGATTGAATCTTCCACAGGCGATAAATTCAGCGAATCCCGCCAAATATGCTGAAGTTCTTCTGGCGCATATGGTGCGTTTCAGCGCTGTTTTGCAGGGACATTTCGCCAGTACAATCGCTTGGGACGCTCTTAATATTTCCTTCGCGCCTTATTTGACTTCCATGTCGGACAAGGAAGTAAAACAATTCGCGCAAATGCTTGTATATGAATTCTCTCAGCTTGCCGCCACGCGCGGCGGACAGGCGCTGTACACAGATATTCATATATATTATGAGATGCCTTTATATTGGGCGAATCTTTCCGCCATCGGGGCCGAAGGAAAACCAACAGGGAAAACATACGGCGATTATACTCATGACGCTCAGCGCTTCGCCCGCGCCATACTGGAAGTGTTTGAAAAAGGAGACGCCAAAGGAAAACCGTTTATTCTTCCCCGTCCTCTTCTGCATATAACAGAAACTTTCTGGAAGTCTGAAAGCGCTCAGGAGTTTTTGCGCTACGCCTGCGAAGTAGCAAATCTCAAAGGCAACACTTGTTTTGTTTTTGACAGAGACGAACAGGCGCTTTCCTCAGCTTTCAGCGATGAAGAGCGGGATAAACCCTGGCTTACGCGCTCCGCGGCCATTCAAAGCGTGACCCTGAATTTGCCGCGATTAGGTTATAAGTCCGAAGGTGATGAAAAGAAATTGTTCGACCTGCTCAGGAAATTTATGGAAAAGGCTGCAAAGGCTCACGTGCAGAAAAAAGATTTTCTGGAAAAGCTTCTTTCCTACGCGGAAAAAGGACCTCTCGCGGCGCTGGCCATGAACCACGACGGTTTCCCTTTCTTAAGAATGAACAGGGCCAATTATATTATCGGCATTGTGGGGTTGAATGAACTTGCGCAAATCCATCTGGGAAGCGAACTGCATCAATCACCTGCGGCGCTTGAGTTCGGCCTGAAAGTCGTGGATTACATCCAACGCGAAGCCGAACGTTTGAGCCGGGAACTCAAAATAAAATTTGTTCTGGGACAGTCGCTGGCGGAAACAACCGCTTATCGTTTCGCCCGCCTCGATTTAAGATATTGTTCTCCCGTAGCCGGACGTTACGTCAAAGGCGATATTGCCGAGGGAGCTATTTATTATACGAATTCAACTCATCTTAATGTTGCCGCTGACGTTACGCCCCTGCAAAGAGTTATTCAGGAAGGTCTTTTTCATAATTATCTGGAAGGAGAAGTCTTTACGCACTTGCAGTTGGGCGGCTCAAATCCGGGTAAAGAAAAATTAAGCAAGTTTATCCGCAAGGTTTTTTATGAATCCGCCAACCGTCAAATTGATTTTAATCCGGAATTCACTTTTTGCCTCTCCTGCGAAAAAACAGCCAGAGGATTGCATGAAAATTGTATTTATTGTGGATCTACGGAAGTGGAAGGCATTGCCCGGCTTACAAAATATTTCAGCAAAATTTCCAGCTGGAATAAAGGAAAACTTGCCGAGCTTAAATATAGAAAAGTAAACGATAATTTTGATAATACCAATTGACTGTTAGATGTTAATATAGTCCCACTTAGCTTCGCACGTGGGATAATTCGACTAACGCTTCAAACTTCACTTCGTTCGTTTTCAGCGGGTCTCATTAAAGTTGATTGACCCGGCAAAATACCAAGTAAGCTTTCAATAATTCACCTATTAATTCTTGAAAGCAACTTGGTATAAATATATATTTACGCAGAGATTTTCCAACAAACCGCTTATAAAAATTAGCTTAATCTTCTTTTAATCCTGTGAGTTGGGATTGCCCAGCTCCTCTAACGAAGGGGGCTCCACTTAAAATATCGGTTTGACAGTTATACCGGATTTGGATAAAGACTATATTCGTTATAAAAGAGTTCTCCTGTAATAAGACCATTAATGTTGTAAAAAATGCAGTAATTCTGCAAAAAAATATAAAATGAGGAGAAGATAAATGAATTTTGCACCCACAGAAGAACAATTAATGGTTCGGGACATGGTCCGGAAATTTGCCGAGACGGAAATTAAACCTATTGCGGCGGAACTGGACCATACGCATCGCCATCCCGAGGAGATTTGCCGAAAGCTGGGCGAAATGGGTATCATGGGCGTGTCCGTCCCCACCGAATATGGCGGAGCGGGCATGGACAATATTACCTATGTCATGGCCATGATCGAGATTTCCAAGGCCTGCGCCAGTTGCGGCGT
>JAPLJP010000182.1 GCA_026388535.1 Deltaproteobacteria bacterium
CGGCGATTTGAAAAAAGCGTTGCCGCTGTTAACTGACTTGAGTATTTGCGCTTATCATCACAAATGCGAGGGAGATCAAGATGCTGGATGCCTTAGATAAAAAATTATTAAAAACAGTCGCCGATCTGGAAGGATTGCCCAAAGGCGCCTACAACATCAGGAAAAACGGTAAACTCCTTCACCGGCAAGTATCAGCCAACATTGATATCGAAACCAATGCCGAAGGAACCGGTATTATTGTAACCATTAAACCGGGCACGAAAAACGAATCCGTTCATATACCTGTTATTTTGAGTCAGGCTGGTCTTTTTGATGTTGTTTACAATTCGTTTATTATCGGGGATGGCGCTGATGTGACGATAGTTGCCGGCTGCGGCATCCATTGCGGCTCGTCTGAATCAGAAGGCCATGCCGGTATCCACGATTTTCAAGTCGGGAAAAAAGCAAAAGTAACTTACGTGGAAAAGCATTTTGCTATGGGAGATGGCAGGGGCCGCCGCACGCTTAATCCAACGACAAAAGTATTTCTGGACGAGGGAGCGACGGCGGAAATGGAATTGACCCAGATCAGCGGTGTTGATGAAGCCAACCGGTTAAATGAAGCGACTCTCGGCCCCGGCAGTCTTTTACTGATCACGGAAAGAGTTCTGACCGAAGGCGAGCAGAGAGCTGTATCCACCAACAACATAATCCTGCAGGGTTCCGGAAGCCGTGCTAATATGATTTCGCGTTCTGTAATGAAAGGAAATTCCAAGCAAATCTTTCACGCTAACATGGAAGCCAGGAACAAGTGCTTCGGGCATATTGAATGCGATGCCATTATTATGGATAACGGCACAAACGAAACGATGCCCGCGCTCAAGGCGCTCCATCCTGATGCCGAACTAACTCATGAAGCCTCGATCGGAAAAATCGCCAACGACCAACTGACCAAGCTCATGAGCCTTGGGCTTACCTACGATCAGGCGGTTAACAGGATTATTCAGGGATTCCTGAAATAGAATTACAAATCCACTCTAATGAGCACAAGTAAACATGAAATCAAAAAACAAACGCGATACTGAATTCAAGAATTTATTGGTGACGGGCGGTTGCGGATTTATCGGCAGTAATTTTATCCGTTATTTAATCAATAATAGTGATTTCCTCGGCAGAATCATTAATGTGGATAAATTAACTTACGCGGGCAATCCGGATTGCCGCCGAATCTCATGTTGACCGTTCCATAAAAACCCCTGGTGATTTTATCCAGACCAACATTGTCGGAACCTTTAACCTTCTGGAGGCAGCAAAAGCCCGCGGGGATAAATTCAAACTCTTTCACCATGTCAGTACCGACGAAGTTTACGGTAGTCTCGGAGCAAAAGGCCTTTTCCGCGAAGATACGCCCTATCGTCCCAACAGCCCTTATTCGGCATCCAAGGCGGCTTCCGACCATCTAGTGCGCGCTTATTACAAAACATTCGCCCTGCCCACAACGATTTCTAATTGCTCTAATAATTACGGCCCCTATCAGTTTCCCGAAAAACTCATTCCTTTGATTGTTCTCAATGCACTGGAGGGAAAGCCACTGCCCGTTTACGGCGACGGGAAAAATGTCCGCGATTGGCTTTATGTCGAAGATCATTGTGAAGCAATTTGGACAATTATGAATTCCGGCAGAACCGGAGAAACATACAATGTCGGCGGTAATGCCGAAATGGAAAATATTTCAATTGTGCAAATGATCTGCGATATTCTTGACGAGATTAAACCGGCAACCGATGGAAAGCCGCGGCGCAAGTTGGTTACCTTCGTTCAGGATCGTCCCGGCCATGATCGCCGTTACGCGATTGATTTTGCTAAACTGAAAAAAGAACTTGGCTGGATACCAAAAGAATCCTTCAAATCCGGTCTGCGGAAAACCGTCGAGTGGTATTTAAATCAGAAAAAATGGGTGGAGAATATCAAAACCGGCGCTTACCAGGCGTGGATTAAAGAACAGTACGGGGCATAATATTCCTGCAAATACTTTTAGTAAGGATTTCTTCCTCCTGTAATCCTCAATTTTATATTTTGTCATTTTATGCTAAGTTACAATATGTAATTTTTTATTATTCTATTTTTTAAACTATATCTGAATTGTAATCTTTAAAAAAGGAGTTGCTATGCCTAATGACAGTGAAATGGTCACCTTAATCAAGGATGCTGCTCAAGAAGGTCAATTTGATAAAATGTCAGTAGAAGAAATAGAGAAAATTTACAATTATGGTTTAGCGTTATTAAAGGATAGTCCCTATGATGAGGAACTTATTAAGGCAGTAAATAAATTCGAGACTGAAATTCAAAAAAGGAAGATAAATACTTTTACAATAAGAAAAATAGATAAAAAGGAAATGACTGAAAAATCAAACCAACCGTTTATACAATGCTTGGCACTGTTTGCCGTTATCTATTTCGCCCTGCTATTTCTTGTCGGACTAGCTAGAACTCTCTTTTCTTTTGAGTATAATCTGAATACTGGAATTTTGTTCTTCACGGCTATCATTACCAGTACTTTCCTTGCAAAGAAAGTACATAGAACCCTAACAAAAATAGAGATTGTGATTCTCTCTATCGGTGCGTTCGCTATTATCCTACTAATAAATATAGGAGCTGTATTTTTTCTCAAACGTAATCTTGAATTTACTTTATCACAGATATCTTGTTTATCTCTCATCATAAATTTCTTGTTTATTTTTGCATTTTTCGGTTATTTCCCAGATAAATATTTTAAATATATTGAAGCAAATGAGAAGAAAATTTCCGACAAAAGTAAAATAAGGAAAAGAAGAGTAACTTATCTGGTACTGTTTTCAATAGCGGCTGTAATGTTCTTTGCTGCATTTTTTTGTAACTTTCTACTAAATCCAGAATACAATTTAATAACAGTTTTCATTATTATAATTTCAACTATAACATCAACATTATATCTTAATAGTTATTTGTCTAAAAAACTGGAAGATCCAGAACATCAGAGTACAATGAATCCATCATTTAAGAAACGGTGGGTTCGTATATCTTGTTCTGGATTATTAACTCTGATTTTGAGTTTTTCGTTATTCGGTGGAACGTTACCTTGGTTTTATACATATATTGTAGGCTCTGAAGGTGAAATTCGAGTAAAAGTTACCGGGTGGCGTAGTGGAGGGCATGGTTGCTCTCGTCCTTACGTAGATCATCAAATATTATTTTCACCTTCTAGAGGATTATGCGTTGACAAAGCTGACCAGCCGAAATATCCTGAAGGTACCACATTGAGATTAAAAGGCAAAATTTCTGCGCTTGGTATTAATATCAGCCAAATGGAAAAAGAATTATTGGGAACACATAAAGAATGACTAGATTACAACTTGCAATCTTCATTTTTTATCGTCACGAAAAACTGAACTTTTGTAGGTGTATGCTTTGGAAGGGGTCATGCTTTTGACCTCTTCCAGTGTTAACATTCTATTTAATCCTTACAATCTGAATTCTTAAATAATAAAAATGAGCTGGATTATACCCTGAAGGGTACTACGCCCAGTCGGGCTGGGTAATGACAAAATTTTTAGACCTTAATGACGAAAGGGAAAGGTTGCTACCCAGCATTCGTTAGACAATGAATGGGGTTTTCACTATTTACTATTCACCATTCACTATCCACTATTCACCCTTTCCTTTCCTACAATCCAGCCACAT
This sequence comes from Deltaproteobacteria bacterium, assembly GCA_026388535.1. GTDB lineage: Bacteria > Desulfobacterota > Syntrophia > Syntrophales > Smithellaceae > Smithella. The sequence goes on from JAPLJP010000182.1 coordinate 3,700, forward strand.
AATGTAAAGAATCATCGCGATGCTATAGACCGCGGAAGGCACTGCGGCTTCTTTTTCAAAGAGCGCGATGGCCAGTCCGCCCGCGATGCCCTGATTTTTTAATGTGCCCTGAAGAACCAGGCTGATAATATTTTTTTTATCCACCTTGAGAAGGACACCGATCTTGTGAATGGCCCATCCCAAAATAAATGTCGTGGTAATCACGACTGCGGCTGCCGGCACAATTGAGAGCGGACGGCTGAAAATCAAATCCCGGTTCACGCCGATTATGGAATACAAGACGATAAAAAATCCCCAATCGGTCAGCAGACCGCGCACCGGAGCGAGCCTGTCCTGCCAGTTGATATAGAGAATCATCCGGGATAAAACCAGCGGCAGAACAATGAGTAAAAGCATGATGCGGACAAGTTTATACGGATCGTCAAAATCTGTGCCGATGAATATCCAGAACATCAGCGGCATGATCAGCAAAGCGACAAGATAGGAAGCCACGGTACCCGACAGTGTGGAAGAGACATTGCCTTCGAGAATTGCCGTAAAAGGAATAACGGCCACCGCCGGCGGCACGGCCGCGATCAGAACAAATCCGATCCACAGATTTTTATCGTCAATCAGCAAAGCCGACAACAGCAGAATGGCGCCGCTCAATATCACATAGTTCATTAAAATCCCGATGAGCGAAGGCTTAATTATCGCGCGAGGTTTCAGGAAATAGTCGTTGGGAACATTGATCGTCGCCAGCGTCATCACCAGCGCCAGCGCGGGCATCATCAATATTTTTGTCCATTGTGCCGCCTGCGGCAGAACAAGTCCAAATGTTATGGCCAGAAAAAAAACAAAATTGCGGTTGTTAAGAAGCCGAACCATTGAAATCCTCAAAAATTATTTTTTTCACAGATGCACGTTTTACAATCATGAAATACATATCATAAAACGCGCCATTGAAAAGGCCTTTTCTATATGCTAATGTGCGGATAAATCTATGATAAAAATAATCGGAGGTATTTATGTCTAAATCAGAGGAAAATTTAAAAGAAGCTTTTGCCGGAGAATCTCAGGCAAACCGTAAATATCTGGCCTTTGCCTACAGGGCCGATCAGGAAGGTTTTGCTCAGGCGGCAAGATTGTTCCGTGCGGCGGCAGAAGCTGAAACTGTTCACGCCCACGCGCACTTGCGGGCATTAAAAGGAATCAAATCTACAAGAGAAAACTTAAAGGAAGCGGTAGACGGTGAAACTCACGAGTTTAAAAGCATGTATCCGGCAATGATCGAGGCGGCCAAAGCCGAAGGCAATAAAGAGGCAGAGCGAACTTTTAATTTTGCCAACGAAGTAGAGAAAATTCACGCCGGGCTCTATCAGCAAATGCTTGATAATCCGGAGGCCGCGAAAGAATCATACAGCTATTACGTTTGCCCTGTATGCGGCTATACTGCGGAAAAAGAAGCGCCTGAAACCTGCCCGGTATGCGGCGCTAAAGGAAAGATGTTTAAAAAAGTTGATTGATACCAAGTTGTCATTCCGTGCAAATAAAGCGCGACACGGAATCCAGTATTTTCAATAAGTCATGGATACCGGCCTCCGCCGGTATGACAATTTTAAAATAACATTACTACTTTGTACGCTGCGACGGACGTGGCAATAATAAGTAAAAAACGGGGTAAATTTTGGTAATTAAAGAAATCATAATCGTTATAAGCGGCGTCATTTTATTTCTGATTGGCATGGTAAATCTGTCTTCCGCCGTCAGGAAAGTTATTGATGCCCGCATAAAAGAATACATTAAATATGCCGTGGAAAAACCTCTTTACGGGCTGCTAACCGGCGTGATTTCGACAATTATTCTTCAAAGTTCCTCAGCTTCCACAGCGCTAACCGTCGGATTGGTAAGCGCCGGATTGATCAGCTTTTACAGTTCTCTGGCGATTATTCTGGGCACCGATATCGGTACTACACTGACCGTACAATTTGTTGTCTGGCATTTTACGGAAATATCGCCTCTCTTTATTTCCATCGGCGGGCTTTTGTGGTTGATTAGACGAGGCAGATGGCAGATTGCCGGTCAGATGATTTTTTATTTCGGTTTGATCTTCTTCGGTCTGGGATTGATTAGTCAAGCGGTGGAGCCTTTAAAAAATTCTCCGGCTTTTCTGAATTTGTTTACGCAAACCCAAAATCCATTTTTAGGCATTGGTCTGGGAATTGTAGTTACCGGTATTATTCATGCCTCGGCCATACCTATCAGCATTATGGCTCTTTTAGCTCAGCAGAATTTAGTTTCGCTGGAAAACGCTCTGCCCGTGATTATGGGAGCGAATATAGGCACGACTGTCACAGCTTTATTGGCCGGAGCGGTGGCAACGGTAAGCGGTAAAAGAAGCGCATTATCTCACTTGATCTTCAAGTTTGTTGGCGTTTCTATATGCCTTATCTTGATGCCGTATTTTTTGGATATATTGAAAAACCTTTCTTCCAGTGTCGCTCAGCAAATTGTTTTGGCACACTTTTTAATTAATTTAGTTATTTTGCTTACCTTTATTTTTTTCCTGAAGCCCTTTGCCGGTTTAATGCAGAAAGTCTTACGGGGAGAAGATGAAACCCTGCCGATCTGGCCGGAATTTCTTAATCGTCGAGATTTATCTAATACTGAAAAAGCGCTTGATAATGTACAGAGAGAACTCCAGAGAGAAATCAATCTGACGCGGAAAATGTTTTTAAACGCTGTAAATCTGATTACCTCGGCTCAAGAAGGCAGGAAAAGAGATATTTCTTATATCGAAATGGTCGTTAACAATTTGCGCACTCAAATTGTCAGGTTTTTATGGAAAATATCGGCTCAGAATACTTCGACTCAACTTTCGAAAAAGGTTTTTGCCTTTACGGCAATAGCCGGCGATATTGAAAGCATCGGCAACCATGTAGTGTGGATAGCCGAGTTGGCTACACAAAAAGCCGAGGGAAAAATAAAATTTACCGAAAGCGGCAAGAGGGAATTGCAGGAGATAATTTCTTTGGTTAAGAAAAATCTTGACGACGCCATGTCTTTAATCGAAGTGTCCGATGCTGAAATAATCAGCAGTATTATTCACCGAGAGGAAGAAATAGATGATAAGGTGAAAGAAGCGCGGAATGAACATCTTAAAAGATTTCATAAGCATCTTTGCAGTACAGAGGCCGGATTGATTTTTGTCGAAATGCTCATTCATCTGGAACGCATTTCCGATCATTGCAACAATATCGCCGAATATGTTTTGGATATTAAGGAAAAAACATGTTCCATATAGAGTGGAGATCCCTCCTGCAGGAGTTGGGGGATTCCAAGTTGCGGAATTAAATGCCGCGGCAATTCGCCGTCGCAGGTTCAAAATCAGCGTTTTTCTTCATTTCGCTCAGAAATACGTGTTGAACTAATCAATAATATCCTCTATAATGGACACCGATTTAAATGTTGATTTACTTGAACATAAAGGTATCAAGATGAATAAAAGAATGAACGCCTTAAAATTTGCCCTGGAAAACGAACTGAAAGAAAGAGATTTTTATCTGGCTAACGCTCGCAGAACAAAGAATTTAGCCGGTATAAATATGTTCAAGCAGATTGCCAACGAAGAAAAAGAACATTACGAAATTTTAAAAAAATTGCATGACCAATGGGAAAAAAAGAAGAAATGGCCTTCGACAGTGCCTTTGAAAGTTAAAAAATCTCTAACCGGCAATATTTTAAAATCCATGTCGGACAAAAAGGCTACCCGCTTCAAAGGAAATGAAGACGACCTGAAGGCGATTCGCACTGCGATTGATTTTGAGGCAAGAGGCATGGCGCTCTATACTAAATTGGAAGAAGGGAGCACCGATTCTAAGGAAAAAGATTTTTTTAATTTAATTGCCAGCATTGAGCGGCAGCATTTTCTTTCTCTGCGCGACACAGAATTGTTCCTGACCGACCCCGCCACATGGTATCAAAATATGGAAAAACCTTCACTTGATGGAGCTTAAGATTTGCGAATCAAATGGATATCTGTTGGGACCACAGATGATTCGTCAGTATTTATTACAGCCAACTGTTCCAGTTTTGAATGTAGTTCCGTCCAGATGTTATAGGAATCTTCAAGTTCCGCGTTAATAGTTTTCAATTCTAAGTTAATAGTTCTAATTTTAACTGAATCCCTGTGTGTTTGCGGATCACACAGGGCTGTTTCGTGTTGAGTCTTTTTTGCTTCCAGCAGTTCTATCCTTTGTTCCGTCGCTTTCAGGTCTTTTTTACAGGAATTTTTCATTTTCGATAGTTTGTTTCTTTCTTCCGCCTCCTCCCTCTTTTGCTCTTTTGTTTTAAAAACATTTTCCTTGGCACCCTTCTCCTTTGTTTTTACATTTTCTTTTTGCGGCAAAACTGTCTGACCGCGTTTTTCTATAAAATATGAATAATTGCCATGATAGTCGCTGATTGCTCCGTCCTTCAGTTCAAATACTTTATTAACCAGATGATCTAGAAAGTAGCGATCATGTGAAACAATGGCGACAGTACCGTGATAGTTGATCAGCGCATTTTGAAAAATGTCCTTTGTTTTTACATCAAGATGATTGGTCGGCTCATCAAGAATAAGAAAGTTGGTGTCGAGAAGCATTATTTTTAAAAGGGCGAGACGCGATTTTTCTCCGCCGGAGAGCACGGATATTGATTTAAAAATATCATCTCCCGAAAATAAGAAAGCGCCCAGAAGGTTGCGTTTTTCCTGATCGGAAGCATGTGTAGGCACGGAATTTATCTCTTCCCAGATTGTGTTTTCATAATTTAGGTTTTGCGAGCTTTCCTGCGAGAAAAAAGCCATGTGTGCGCCATCGCCGTATTTTACTGAGCCGTGAGAAGGCTGTTCGGAAAGGCTGAGCAGACGGGACAAGGTTGATTTGCCGGAACCGTTGACGCCAACAAAAGCCACCTTATCACCACGGAATAAAGAAAAGTTTAGATTGTCAAAAACATTTAAACTGCCATAGTTATGACCCATGTCAATTACCTTGACTACCTCTTTGGCGCTTTTTTTACCTTCGGGGAATTTCATGGTTACGCTTTTAGTTTTTGCCTCAAGCGTCACCGCGGAAAATCTTTCCAGCATTTTAACGCGGCTTTGCACTTGAGAAGCTTTCGTTGCTTTGTAACGGAAGCGTTCCACAAATTCTTCGATTTTTTTAATTTGCGATTTTTGCAGTTCCATTTCTTTTTTTAAAGCGGCATGCCGTCTATCTTTTTCGTTTAAATAGTAAGAGTAGTTGCCTTTATAAATATGAATATTATAGGAGGAAAGTTCGGCAATTTGCAGGGCGATTTTATCGAGAAAGAAACGATCATGAGAAACAGTGATGATTGTTCCCTTATAATTTTTAAGATAAGATTCCAGCCATTCCATGCTTTCCGTATCCAGATGGTTAGTCGGTTCATCCAAAAGCATGATGTCCGGTTTTACCAGAAGAATCGATGTAAGCAGGATACGCATTTTCCAGCCGCCGGAGAATAATGCGCAGCTTTGAGTAAAGTGACTTTCTTTAAACCCGAAGCCTTTGAGCACCTGTTTCGCTCTGGCTTCAAAAGCGTAACCATCCAGGGCGGCAAAGTGTGCCGTTGCGTCGGAGTAGTTTTGGGAAAGATTCTTATATTCAGGCGTATTTTGTCTGGACTGGGAGATTTTGTGTTCCAGATTTTTTATCGATTATTCCAGCGCGGCAATAC
>JAPLJP010000080.1 GCA_026388535.1 Deltaproteobacteria bacterium
CTCTTGCATACACAGCATATATTCTATATAGTAAAAAGAATTAGTTTACTAATTTTCCAGGTTATCGTCATATGCACAAAATTAAATGGAATATACTTTGGGGTGTGTTCATTACGTTTGCTTTTCTCATGCTGCTATTTATTCGTCTTGAATTTTTTCAGAAAAAACTGGAACCGGTTACTGCTCTGCAAATTTCTAAATCACAACTCCCGCGAGACACATGGATGAATATATATCAAAATAATAAAAAAATCGGCTTTGTTCACCGAACCCTTACGACTCTCGGGGAAAAATTACATTTTAATGAAACTGTTTTTATGCAGATCAATACAATGGGGATAACACAAGCGCTTAATATTTTGACCGAGGGTGATTTGAACCCCGACACGACCCTCTCCTCATTTAATTTTAATTTGAATTCCAGCATGTTTCGTTTTAATGCCCGCGGTTACGTTGCCAATAACAAATTGATTCTCTTCACCGGAATGCCCAACGCGCAGAGAAAAAGTGAAATCCCGCTGAAAGATATTCCTCATATCAGCGGCAGTATTTACGACGCCGCGTTTCACGCTGATTTGGAAAAAGATACAGCCAGCAATTTCAGCATTTTCGATCCCTCGACAATGTCAATCAGAGCGATTAAAGTTACCAGAAGCGCTGATGAAATTATTCCCCTCATGGGAAAACGAATCTTAACAAAAAAATATTGCGCCGATTTCATGGGGGCCAAAAACTGCGCGTGGCTGAGTAAAGAAGGAGATGTTTTAAAAGAAACCGGCATTCTGGGCATCTCCATGGAAAAGGTCAGCCCGCAAAAAGCTCGAGAAGGAATATCTGATCAGGTAAACTTTGATCTAACTCAAATTTCCTCCATTCCCTCGAATGTTGAAATTACTGAACCGGAAAAGCTCCGTGAAATTAAAATCAAAATCGGCGGCATCAGCGGATCGTTATTACTTGATAGCGACAGGCAAAAATTTCAGCATAATATTCTAACCATCACCAAGGAAAACCTGTCGTCGTTTCCAGTTTTAAATAATATTTCAAAAGAAATTGCCGTCTTTCTAAAACCTTCGCCGCTTATGCAATCCGATGATCCGCAAATAAAGGCGCAAGCAGGAAAAATTATCAAGCCGACTGACACCCCTGAAGAAAAAGCAAGGAAAATCGTCAACTGGGCTTACCGCAATCTTGAAAAAAAACCTGCATTGTCAGTACCCAACGCGCTGGAAGTCTTGAAAAACAAATCCGGCGATTGCAACGAGCATTCTGTGCTGACAGTCGCTTTATTACGCGCCGCTGGTATACCGGCTCAGATAGAAGCTGGCTTAGTCTATCTGCACGGACGGTTTTATTATCACGCGTGGGTTGTTTTCTACTCGAAAAAATGGATAACTGCCGATGCTGTTTTTAATCAACTTCCGGCTGATGTGACCCACATCAGGCTTGTACGCGGCGATGGCGGTGAACAATTGAACTTGATAGGCGTTATAGGCAAAATCAAACTGGAGGTACTGGAGCAAAGAAAATGATTAAACTGCAGGAGCTAACAAAGGATTACGGCACTACCATAGCGGTAAATAGGCTCAGTTTAAATGTTGCCGCAGGAGAAATTTATGGTTTTATCGGTCCTAATGGAGCAGGGAAAACCACAACCATTCGTCTGATGGGTGGAATTCTTGCGCCCACTTCTGGTAATATTATCATCGGCGGTTTGGATATGGCCAGAAATCCCGTCGAGGTGAAAAAGATGATCGGGTTTGTGCCGGACAGACCTTTTCTTTATGAAAAGCTCACCGGGATGGAATTTCTGCGTTTTTCGGCTGATTTATACGGCGTCAATCAAGAAGCATTTCTTTCCAAAGCCAAAATACTTTTGCAGAAATTCGCTCTTTGGAACTGGGCTGATGAACTGATCGAGGCTTATTCGCATGGCATGAAACAGAGACTCATCATAGCTTCCGCTCTTCTGCATGATCCCAGAATACTGATTATTGATGAGCCGATGGTCGGGCTTGATCCGGCCGCCGTGCACATGGTTAAAGATATTTTGAAAGAACTTGCCGCTAATCAAACGACTATCTTTATTTCCACTCACACTTTAAGCATAGCAGAGGATCTTTGCCATCGAATCGGTTTAATTCACAAAGGGACGTTATTGGCACAGGGAAGCCTTGATGAATTAAAGCATATCGCGAAACTTGGCGAAGCCAGACTCGAAGAAGTTTTTCTAACAATAATAAAAGAAAATACTTTTATATGAAAATTGTTTTTTCGCTACTAAGACCACGCATACTTTCATCTATCAACAGTTTGCGGCAAGGAAATAAAAGAAACCATTGGGCGCGTATTTTTATGTACGGCGCGTTAGGTATGTTTTTCTGGATAGGCATTTTTATTATTTTTTATCGAGTATTGCTTTATTTTCAAAGTGTGCAGGATTTCGGCAACATCCTGGCAATGAAACTTATTTCGATGATTATCATGACTTTCTTCACTCTTTTACTCTTCAGTAATATTATTAATTGTCTTTCCCATTTGTATTTGAGTCATGATTTATCTTTCCTGCACTCCATGCCGGTTTCATCAAAAGATATTTTTCTTTCTCGTTGGTTCATCAGTACGTTTGACAGTTCCTGGATGATTGTAGCTTTCAGTCTTCCGATATTTTTATCTTATGGATTGATTTATAAAGGGGGCATAATTTTTTATTTAATCTTTTTAGTCGCGATAATTTTTATGTGTCTAATATCTTCGGCGTTGAGCGGCATTTTAGTTTTGTTTGGGGCACTAATACTGCCTGCCGGACGAATCAGGACAATTCTTATTCTTCTGGGCGTTATCATGGTGCTGGTTCTAATTTTTGTTTTGCGTTTGACACGGCCGGAACAATTGGTCAATCCTGACAGTTTTGCTTCTGTTGTTCTTTATTTAAATTCCATGCAAACTCCCAATTCACCGCTTTTACCAACAACATGGATCAGCGATGCTATTAAAGCCGCTCTAAATGGTCAAATAAAAAACTCTCTGTTGAATATCGCACTTACCGGAACCTTCGCTTTCATGCTTATTTTTATCAGTAACGCTATCGCCCAAACCGCGTACTTTGCAGGTTTCTCAAAATCACAAACAACTCCGCAACGTCTTTTCGCTCCGGTAAAATATAAAGGTTATAATTGGGAAAGTTTATTTAATTTTCTCCCGCGTGAATCAAAAGCTTTTGCTGTCAAGGAAATCAGAACTTTTTTCAGAGATTCCACCCAATGGCCTCAACTTTTTCTAATGGCCGCCTTAATTGCAATTTATCTGTATAATTTTTCTGCTTTGCCACTGGATAATTCTCCAATTGACACTATTTATCTGCAAAATTTGTTTTCTTTCTTAAATATAGGACTGGCGGCTTTTGTGCTTACGGCCATTGCCGCCCGCTTCGTTTTTCCGGCAGTGAGTATGGAAGGTGAAGCATTTTGGATTGTTCAAGCAGCGCCTGTATCGATGAAAACATTCCTCTG
>JAPLJP010000004.1 GCA_026388535.1 Deltaproteobacteria bacterium
GGGGGAAGGGGAAGCTTGATTACCACGGAGCCTTCTTCGCCGTCGGGAAGCTTGTTTCCGTCGGAATCGAGAACCTGCACATTATAGCCGGGAACCGGCTTCGTCGGTGAACCAGCCTTGATGGGGAACGGCTCAATGCCCATGCAGTTGGCGGCGATGGGCCAGCCGGTTTCCGTTTGCCACCAATGATCCACCACGGGAATCTTCAACATGTCGCTTGCCCAGTGATAGGTGTCGGGGTCGAGGCGCTCGCCCGCCAGAAAAAGATATCTGAGACAACCGATATCATATTTTTTCAAAAAATCGCCGTTGGGGTCTTCTTTCTTGATGGCACGGAAAGCCGTAGGAGCCGTGAACAAAACGGACACGCCATGTTGCGAAATGACTCGCCAGAAAGCGCCCGGATCCGGTGTCCCGATTGGTTTTCCTTCGTAAAGGATGGTGGTACAGCCATAAAACAGGGGAGCATAGACGATGTAGGAATGTCCCACAACCCAGCCGACATCAGAGGCAGCCCAGTAAACTTCACCCGGCTTCATGTTATAAATGTATTTCATCGACCATTTCAGGGCCACGGCATGGCCGCCGTTATCTCTCACGACGCCCTTAGGTTTGCCCGTCGTTCCCGAGGTGTAGAGGATATAAAGAGGGTCTGTCGCGGCAACGGATACACAGGGCACCGGCTTGGCGTCTTTCATTAGAGCGTTCCAATCCAGATCGCGCGGCGCTGTCAATTCCGCCTGCACCTGGGGACGCTGATAAATGACGCATTTTCCCGGTTTGTGAGCGGCTATTTTTATAGCTTCATCGAGAAGCGGTTTGTAGGGAATCAGCTTTTTTCCTTCGATGCCGCAGGATGTCGAAATCATAACTTTCGGCTTGGCGTCGTCGATGCGTATAGCCAGCTCGTTGGGAGCGAAGCCACCGAATACAACGGAATGCACTGCCCCGATGCGGGCGCAGGAAAACATAGCAACCATGGCTTCAGGTATCATCGGCATGTAAATGATGACGGTATCGCCTTTTTTGACTCCCAGCGAACTAAGAACGCCGGCAAATTTCGATACCCTGTCCAGCAATTCCTTATATGAAATTTTTTGAACAGTGTTTGTTACCGGGCTGTCATAAATAATAGCCGCCTGTTCTCCCCGTCCCGATTCAACATGATAGTCAATAGCGTTGTAGCAGGTGTTTAATTCTCCTCCGGCAAACCAGCGATAGAAAGGTTTTTTGCTGTCGTCCAGAACCTTATCCCATTTCTTGTTCCAGATAACGTCCTCTGCCGCTTTTCCCCAGAAAATATCCGGCTGATTGATGGATTGAGAATAAACTTCTTTAAATTTTAATTGATCGGCCATATTCATTCCTTTTGAGTTGATAGATTTGTTATTGACATAGCAGATTGAATTTACATTTGTCAAAGGAAAGATACGGGTACGAACATCTTTGGAAACATTTCGCAGCAAGCTGCGGGGGATTAATATGATCCCACTTAGCTTCGCACGTGGGATAATTTCCAATAGTCTTTGACTATTTGATAGTTCGACTTACTCTACAAACTTCGCTATGCTCGTTTTCAGAGAGTCTCACTACGACTAACGCTTCAAACTTCATGTCCCTGCCGGTTGCACCGGCGGGATAATTCGACTAACAGATATTACGACACTTCGTTTGTAATATCTGAGTCTCATTAAGTTTCAATAAATTCCAATTTCTTTAATCTTGTAATATTTCCCTGATTTGTGGCATAAATCATGCTTTTCGTAGGAGACTTTTGTCATTGTTATTAGTTGTGTTTTGAGATACATTCAACCAAGCTGAAAAAGGGAGTTTTTGCTAAATGAA
>JAPLJP010000133.1:0-45679 GCA_026388535.1 Deltaproteobacteria bacterium
TTGCAACCTCAAAATTCCTGCAGGTAGATCTCGGATCGCAAGGATGACTCAAGAGCGGGCATTTCAGAGATGTGGCAATCTATGAGGACGAGAGATCGGATGCCCTCCTTGTCCTGGTAAGTGATGGAGGGGTGAACATCTCTCCCGGCATAAGGGAAAAACTTAAAATCATCAGTAATGCCGTATCGGTTGCTCATGGTTTGGGCATCAAAATCCCGAGGGTAGCCCTCCTGTCAGGAGCTGAAAAGGTGCACCCCGATTTCCAGTCTACCATTGATGCGGTCGCATTGGTGAAGATGTGCCAGGATGGTGGTGCGGAGGACTGCGTGGTTGACGGTCCGTTCGCCCTGGATAATGCCATTGACATGGATTCCGCCCGTCTGAAAGGTATTGAATCGCCTGTAGCAGGCAGTGCAGATATCCTCATCATGCCGAATCTGGAGGCAGGCAATATCTTCTGCAAAGGTCTCCAATATTATGCCGGAAGAATGCTCATTCACGTGGGTATGGGCGCAAAGGCCCCCATCCTGATTGACTCGCGCACAGCCAAGGTTAAGGAAAAGCTGCACTCCATTGCGCTGGCTAAACTCATGTGCACTGATTCCTCACGGGAAAGAGAGGAGGCATAAAAATGGAGGACAAAAACTACATCATTCGTCAGATATCAGTCTTTATAGACAATAAGCCTGCCACCTTAGCCGAGATGGCGCGTCACCTAGCCGACAACAACATCAATCTGCGGGCGTTTTCCCTCGCAGAGGCTCGCGATTTTGGCGCAACACGTATTATCGTGGCTAATCCCGACAGATGTGTCGAAGTGCTGAAGAAAACCAGATATCACTTCATAGAAAGCGAAGTTCTCGCCGTAGAAGTTGCCGACAGGCCCGGCGGAATGGCGGATGTGCTCGAATTCATAGCCCATGAGCATATCAGCGTGGAATACGCTTACGCCATGATAGAAAAGCGAGAGGGATCGGCAGTCATTATCCTGCGAGTCGACAATCCCGGAAAGGCAATCATGGCCCTGCGAAAAAGAAATATTCAGCTTCTGACCACAGAAGATATAGCACATTTATAATAAAGCAAGACAAAGCAATGCAAAATTTCAAAATACTGATCATTAATCCCGGCAGCACATCCACAAAGGTTGCGCTGTTTCAGGGGTGCCAGATTATCATATCTCAAACCATCGGGCACACTGATCAGGATGGTTCAGTATCAAAAAAGGTCATTGACCAATTGGGAATGAGAGAAAAGGCTGTTAGAAACTTCATTGACGAAAACCTCATCTCGGGCGTTGATGCTGTGGTAGGCAGGGGAGGACTTCTCAAGCCTCTTCAGGGAGGTACATATAGGGTGAATGCGAATATGTGCAGGGACCTCGAAGAGGCACGTTACGGAGAGCATGCGAGTAATCTCGGTCCCATACTTGCGCGGCGGTTTGGTGACATATTTCATGTCCCTGCATACATCGTAGACCCAGTAACCGTTGATGAATACGAGCCGTCTTCGAGGATTTCCGGAGTTCCCGGTATCGAGCGGAAATGCCGCACCCATGCACTGAATATCAAATCGGTTTCACGGCGATGCGCCAAAGACTTGGGAAAGGATATTGAAAATACCACATTCATAGTCGCGCATCTTGGGGGAGGCATTTCGGTGTGTGCGCTCGAGGGCGGAAGGATTATCGATTCCACGGACGCCCTGCTCGGAGAAGGACCATTCAGTATGGAGCGGGCGGGCACACTGCCCCTGGCCGGAGTGGTGGATTTTTGTTTTGATAAAGGCTTTTCCAAAAAAGAGGTGCTCTCGCTTTTCTCCAAACAAAGCGGGTTCAAGGGATACATCGGCACTGATCGCTTTACCGACGTGCTGGACAGGATCCATACAGGCGATAAGCAGGCAAGCCGCATATTCGAGGCCATGGTGATGCAGACCGTAAAATGGATAGGGGGAATGATAGCTCTGGTTAAGGGAAAGACGGATGCAGTCATTCTTACAGGAGGCATGGCAAATTCACAGCACCTCACAAATGCTTTATACACCCATATCTCACCCCTTGCTGAAGTGAGGCTCTACCCCGGCGAATTCGAGATGGAGGCTCTTGCCGAAGGCGTTTTGCGCGTTCTGCAGAAAAGTGAAGCATCTCTTGAGTACTGAAATGAAACTCCCCGTGGTAAGCCACAGGATCTTCTGCAAAGACCATCCACAAAGATTAATTGAGGTGATCAATCGTTAATCTTTTTCGATTCGTAATCCTCAATTCTTACAACTGCTCAATACTGAACAGTTGCAGGTGAAAGCGATAATCGAGATAAAACTTAATTAGAAACGGGTTTTTCTTCCTGAATCAGCGGACTCCCCTATGTTCATCAATTTCCACTTTTTCCCATTTGGCGGAGGTGACTTTCCAGACATTCGATTCCTTCTTCAACGTTACATCGAAGTCATACATGCCAAGCGATTGCGGAATCAGGTCGGACGCTGAGCCTGTCTTGTTTCCACTGGTCAGGACGGTCTGAAATACAGCTTTGGCCGATGTATTCTCAACGGATATTTCGAGATTGTTGATATAAACTGATATCTTCGGGTATTGATAGAAATAGCCAAGCAGCAGACCTTTGATAGTTTCGTGGTTGAATCCTTGAGGATCGTTGTAGTCTTTTGCGACGTTGTTGATGATCTTCTTAACATCCTTCTCTTCAGCCGCCGTCTGGATGTCAGTAATGACCTTCTTGACCTTATTTTGCTCAGTCTCTTTGTGACAACCGAGGGCGGTAATGGTTAGTACGAAAATAAGGAGAATCGTCACAACACGTCTCATACCAATTCGCTTTCTTTGGCTAACTTTGTTGGCTGCGTCGTCGGCTTCCTCAACGTATGCATAATAAGCCTCGTAGCCTCCTCCTTGCCGCCGCGTTATCCTTTGAAAGCAAAATGGTATCATGGAGTAGGTCCTTTCACTTACGACAAGTTGAGAAAGGCAGTTAGCACTATTATCATTTCTGCAACTTAACCACTTTGTAACCGCGTTTGCGCAACAAATTAACCAAACCATCCGCGCCGACAAGATGCGCCGCACCCACGACCACTATAGTGTTTTCTAAACCATTGAGATAGCCTTCGATATTCCTCACCCATTTATTGTTTCGGTCAACAATCATGGTCTGATATAATTTTGGATAGAGTTTTAGTTCTTTGATGTAAAGTTCTTCCATTTTGGGCTCATTTCCCTTTCTCCAGGCGGCCAGATATTCTCCCAGCATTACTTCAATTTGTTTGAGTTCCTCGATAGATTCAAGGATTTGGTCGCTTCCCACGCTTGCGTCAATTGTAGTAAGAAGACTGATTTGCTGATCCACTGTTTCCAAACTTCCGGTAGCTTTTCCATCCTGCATAGCCTTATCTTTGAAGAAATAATCAATCCCTTTCTGGGGATCGGCACCGATTTTGTTCATTTCTAATAACGTAAGTGTCATCACAAACATGGTCGGCTTAAGAAATTGGTATTGCTCCAGTGGATAATTCCGTTCTTTACAAAAGTTTTCAGCTTTGGCGTAAGCCGCTGATGAAATATGATCTTTGAGAGTTGTGCCGTCATTGTAAATTGCCTGACTTAAAAATTTCCCCATATATTCCGGATTCTCCATATCGCCGGGCGGGACTTCAAATATTATTTTACGGGAGTTCTGATATGCTGTAAAAAATTCGGCAGGCAGGGGATAATCAGACGCCCTCAGCATGTGAAAAGAGCCGGCAAGATAAACATTTGCCTTGGAAGATCTTGCCACCCACACGGAACTTTCCGCCCCAACACTGGAAGCTGAAAACAAAATAACCAATACCAGCGCCGTTCGCAACAAATTTAGTATCATTGAATTCTCCTTACCTTGGACTAATCAAATATTACCCTACATTCCGAATACGATCAAGAAGTTCAGGCAGGTTTGAACAAGCTTTTTTATATTTGATTTAAAAATGATATTGGTCGCGAAATAAGTTATTTCTACTTAAAAACAAAGGAGTTACACTGATACAAGAACCGGATGGATGAAGATTTTCCGTTTTAAGCTATTGACTTTTTTCCGTCTTCGCTGTAAAAAAGCGGCGACCTTTTAAGGGAGATAGTTGATGTTTGTCCCGGTCACCACAAAACTGTATTTAAATAGTATTAACTTCAGCTTAATTCAACGGGCATCCCTGCATTTTTTTTTATTAATCAAAGAGAAAAGCAATCAACATTTTACTTCCTGCGAAAACGGGATTCACGGGTATGAACTCCAAAGCAAGCTTTGGAATTCATACCCTCCGCTTTGCGGGATAATTCGACTAACAAGATTAAGTGCATTCTGGTTTGTCACTGATCACGCTGCGCTGCGCTTCGGGAATATCCCCAAGGGACAATTCCATTTACGCTTCAAATTTCGTTTCACTCATGTTCAGCGAATGTCATTGATTCGACTAACGCTTCCTATAGTTAGCGGGTCTCATTAATTAAGGAGGATTTTTATTATGGCAAAAGTTCAGGTATTTGAAAATAAACCGCCGGTTCTCGGCATCAATAGTCTGGGAAGAATAGGAAAATTAACTTTATGGCACCATGTAGGCAGAAAGTATTTTAAGGAAATCGTTGTCAATCTGGGGCGGGAAGCAGGCACAGGCATGGATGCCATCGCCCAAGCAATTGAAAAAGATACGACCTACGGACTACTCCACAGGTTTCTTTATGGAATAAAGTCAGAGCGCCTCATTCAGATTACGGACGAAAAGAAAGGCAAAATGCTGATTGACGGCGTGCCTGTCACGATTCTCCGCGAAGCAAGAAATCCCGCCGAAATTCCCTGGCGGCAATACGGCGCGGATATCGTTCTGGAATGCACAGGAAAATTCAAGGACCCTACCATTGCTTCTGATAACAAAAACGGTTCTATCCGGGGACATTTACACGGCGGGGCGAAGGCTGTCATCAACTCTTCTCCTTTCAAGATAAAGAACAAAGCTTTGTCTATGCCGGATGACGCCGTCACCTTGATTTACGGAATAAACCATACCGCTTTCGACCAAAAGAAACATCAGCTTGTTTCCGCGGCTTCCTGCACGACCACAGGACTCGCCCACATGATTAAGCCGCTGCTGGCAAATGAAGAAACAAACAACATTCTTACGGCCTCTATGTCAACAATTCATGCTGTTACCAATTCCCAGAGTGTGTTGGACAGTGTTCCCAAAGCTGGCGAAATCGATCTGAGAAAAAACAGGAGCATTCTGAATAATATCATCCTGACATCCACGAATGCCGCCAAGGCGTTGGCGGAGGTAATTCCAGAGGTTCAGCATATAGGTTTCATGGCGGATTCAATCAGGGTGCCCATCAGCACCATGTCCTTAATCGTTCTAAACGCGACCTTTCAGACACGCAAGAATAAACAAGGCGCGGAGATGAACATTAATACAAAAATGGTCAACGAAATCTACCGCAAGGCGGCCGAAAACAATCCCGAAAAATTGATAAAATTCACGATGGAACAAAATGTGCCGACTGATCTTATCGGCGTGGACGCGGCCGTAATCATTGAAGGCCAGTTCAATCATACACGGACCGCTTTTATTAATCTGGATCTTTCTCATATTCCAAACTTGCCCGCCGATGTGATTAAAGCCTTTCCCGAAAAGTTAATGAAGGTACCCGTTGTCCATTCCAAGATATTCGGCTGGTATGACAATGAATATGGAAGCTACACAAACAGGATGGGAGATCTGACGGTCTACATTCACAAGAATATCTTATAGATAAGTCTGTTGACCGGGAGCGCATTCCCGTAGGAGGCGCAATTATAAGTGCTAATCTTCCTTGCCGGAAAAAGCCGAAGGCTTTACAATGCGCTCATCTGCTGTGTTGCGCTGCAAGCCGCACCGCTCAACGTATTAAAATACTTGTGACCTTTAGGTTATACGCTTCGCGGTACGGCTTTTTGCGCGCCTTGCATCTGAACATTTTTGAACAGCCCCAAATTTTGGGTTTCTCTAACATCACAGTGCCGGCAACCGGATTCTCACAATTATTTATTGGAGTTCTTTGCCATTTCTAAATCAAAGATGATATCGAGGCGGTGAGGAGGAGGCGCCGGAGGCGTATATGACAATACGTTGAGGACGCTGACGACGAAGCCAACAAAGATAGCGCTTTGATTGAGAAATGGATGCTGTTATTCAGCTTCGCTCTCGTGTTGTCCAACATAGACAGTCCCGCTCCAACCGTCTATGCTGATGAAATCTCCCGCTTTAATAGTGCGATCTTCTATTTTCGCGTATTCATCAGCTTCATATACTTTTAGCTTACTGAAACCGACAACTCCGACCTTGTTGAGCTGAGGTATTGTTACCGCGGCATGAGACGTGCTTCCGCCCTTGGCTGTCAGCAGTCCCTCCACCTGCAGAAGAACTCCGACATCATCCGGAACAGTATCGGGACGCACCAGAATTAAAGGTGTTTCCGGTTCAGCTCCGCGGAAACGTTTAATGTCCGCTTCTGAGTAGACCGCTCTGCCGCAAAGAGCACCGCCGTTCACTCCTATGCCCGTTCCCAAAACGGAGGATTGCAGATCCCGGGTATCTTTGAACCGTTTCCATCTTTGCGTTTTTATCTGATTCATATCCCGCGTCTGCAGTATGTACAATTTATCTCGGGTTGGACCTTCAAAGGTAAAATCAATCTCCTGATGATTGAAACCCTTCTCGTAAATTAGAATCTCAGAAATCCTTACCAGCTCGGCATAAATTTCAGGGAATTTCGCCTCCAAAGATATTCTGGGATCTCTGTATTCAGCGATTCTCTGCTTTTCGGAAATAGGATAAGTCTCCACCAGACCGGAAACAATATCGTCCCCCTGAACGCCGAAGATAAAATCTCCGTATAAGGTTACATCGGATGACGAGCTTTTCGGTTCGCGGGTAAAGATAACTCCTGAACCGGAATTTTCATTCAGATTACCGAAAACCATAGCCTGAACAATTACCGCTGTTCCCCATTTATCGGAAAGATGCATCTGACGACGGTAGATTTCCGCCTGTTCCGAATACCATGAATCGAAAACCTGGAGAACGGCGTGCCGCAGCTGCTCCAGAGGTTTTTCTTTGAGCGCAATGCCGTTATCCGTTATTCCTTTCTTATAGGAAAGAGCGATCTGTTTCATCTGTTCGGGTAGAAATTGTATCTTCCTTTCCACGCCAGACTCCTGCTTGAATTTGTCTATTATCGCGTCGAAAAAATTTCGATTCATGCCCTGGAACATTCCCCATGTCTGCAAAAACCGGCGATATGAATCCCACGCCGCCCACTGAAAGTTTTCCTTCGCACTGAGATCTTCCGCTATGGATTCGTTGATGCCCACATTTAGAAAAGATTTCATCATGCCGGGAAGCGAAACCGTGGCCCCGCTTCGCACAGACAACAGCAATGGATTGCGGTGATCACCTAATTTACGGCCGGTTATTCTCTCCAGCGCCGCGATCTCTTTATTCACGCGAATGGCAAGATCGTTAAAAATATACTTATAGCCATAGACTGCGTCATATCCTCTGAATACTTCCGTGGTGATAATAAACCCCGGAGGCACATTAAAACCAAAGGAAACAAGCTCCTTAAGGAAATATCCCTTGTTTCCGAGGAGTATTTGATTATCCAGCTTTTTATTTTTTTTGTAAAACGATGAAACGGTCAACTCCGGATTATAGGCCATGACTACTTTAAGAATCTGTTTATTTTCCTTGAATTTTTCCGACTCGGCGTTCAGAGTTTTTACGACCGTGTTGACAAAATTGTCCAACACCTGAAGACCGAAGGCCGAAGAGATAACACCTCTGATAAAATTTTCTGAATGCTGATAGATTGATTTTTCATTTTTTTTCTGCGCGGATTCCGTGTCAGCCTCAGCATCGGGCCTGTAAATCTGCCCGATAATAACGGGCATGTTTAAGCTGTGGGCGTCAATGTAATAATTACGAATAACATCCTGAATGTCCTTGGAGATAAAACGGAAAATATCAACGTATTGATCTATGGAAATTTGTTTGACCGGTAGGGCGTGCGTCACGTATTTTACTTTGGCCGCCAGCCCTTCCGTTGCAATGCCTTCGATTTCCAGAGCGTTTATATAGAGCCACAAAAATGTGTGAATTTTTGTAATGGTGTGTTTGGTAATAAATTTAAGATTAAACGATTGAACCAACTCTTCAAAAAGCATGGTGGCAAGGGTTTCCAGCCTCAGAGACAAGCCTACGGCCTCAAATTTTTTCTCATAGTAGGTCCCATACATTGACGGTATGCCAGCCGCGATGTGTCTCTTATAATATATGTTTTCATAAAACTGCGTTTTCTTGGGAGAAAGAATCGTTGCTTTCAGCATGGATAAAAACTTCAAAATAATTGTAAGGCTCCGGTAATAATTCCTGACGTTCAGAGCGCGTTTCAGCGACGCTATATCGGTTTTAGGAAAGGCATTGGCCGATTCCAGGTCTTTCAATAAATCGATATACTGCGGATAGTATTTTTTGTAGATCAACTGATAAATGCGGATCATTATCTGTATCCGCTCCTGATCTCTTTCGTTAATGCCTTTTATGTGATTAAGCTCTTTGCAGACTCTTGCCTTGTCCCATTCTAGAAATTTCCTGAGATTATCATTAATCTTCTTAAAGAAATATTCAAATGCCTTATGCATTCCGTCGAAATATTCTCCGGAATTTACTACCTGTTCATACACTTCATCGGGAATATGCACGCGGAGAAAATTTTTATCGCCGGAGCGCCAGTATTGAAAAATGTCCTCGATAAACTTCACAAGCAGGCTGTTGCTTTCAACGTGGGATTGCTTACGTAAAAAATACACTAGCTTGTCGTTACGGGAAGAAAGTTCGTCAACTTTGGTGGAGATATCTCTCAATTCTCCTTCGGCGCCGATTTCGCTGAAGTAGACCGGAAAAATTCTCAGGAGCTGTTTTACCAGATTATAGGCCGGCGCGATATCGGTATTGAGCAGAGCGGAAATGTTTTTCTGGATGAGATCCGTGTCGCGAACAAAAATCCCTCCGATTTTCAAATTGATAATCAAGGCGGAAATCAACTTTTTTGTCCATCGCGGCTTCATCCCGATAATCTCGAGCCAAGATCGTATATTGGTGATATGGGCAGGATTGACTTTTACCTGCCATTCTGTGGTTGAACCTTTGATTTCGGGATATTGAAAACCGTAAGCGATCAATTCATTAATAAACGTATCCGCGAGTGGATGACTGTTTTGCGCGAAAACTTCCTTCGCTGTTGTCGTAATGCAATCAAAAATCGCGACACTGAATTCATATTGGGATTTGCTCTTTTTTAGAAAGCCGAATATCCTGCGCACAAAGTCGTCCATGTTTTCTTTTTTTTCTTCTTGAAAAACCTTGTTCAAAGAATGAGTTATTTCCCGCAAGGCGCTGGCGTGGATATCGGCAAGGCTGGGAATATCCATTATATTAAACATGAAACCCAGTTTCGCCAGATGCTGGCGGCCTCGATGCGCTTCTGATTTTTCCAGTTGATCAGCGGCCAGCAGATAGCCATTTACTATCTGGAAATAATCCGGCATATCAAGGTACCTTTTTATTTGGTTTTCACTTTTTCCCCGCGTGTCCGGGCACAGAGTTTCCAGCCCTTTGAGCAGATCTTGAAGATGCCTGTGACTAAGAGGCCCGATGAGTTGTCTGTACGCGTTGATTGATATCTCCGTTTCCCCTTCCTCTTCGGTAAGCCAATCGGAAGGATCAGGCTGGATAAGCCAGAATTGGTATGTAATTTTAAATATCTTATGAGCCAAAAGATCGAACGCGGACGTGTTAATTTTTATATTGTTATCCGCAATACTTTTGATAATTCTTTTGAGGTAAGTCGAGCATTTCTTGAAGATAACCGCATTGTCATCTACAATATTCATAAGAGATTTTGTTATCTCCGGAAACAGGTATAAGTTTCTCTCAAGATAGTCGCCGCTCTGAGTGAGTATCGTGTCAACATAATCAAACAGATAATGTATCGCGCTGTCTTTAATATCATCACTGGATGCCGATTTGATAACGTCGAAGTAAATCCGCAGCAGCATGGAAAGGGCGGACACTCCCTCTTGATGATTATTAAAAATATAGAAATCTCCGATGGAAATGGATTTCAGTTCCTTTAGGACATATTCCCAGTTAACGAAAGGGTGGTTTAACTCCGTTAGAAGTTCACGGGTCTTTTTCTGCAGACCGTAATGGCTTGCCACGACCTGGAGCAGGGGCGCGTATTGCTCCGGAATTTCTATGGCAGTGGCCGTCCTTTCCAGATTAACTTTAAGAGCGGACGAACCCCATTCTTCGATTTTTTCATTGGAAATCTTTTTTCTGGTCATATTGAAAACCCTTTGCAAAGCAGGTAAATCAGAATTCGTATAATTTTTCAAGCACGGAACATACACGTCGGAAATAACAAGGTTTCTCTTTAGTCTTTTCGCGGCTTGTTACATTAGAAGGGATTGGGTGGGGATAATAAACGTCCGATAGAGTCCCGATCGAAGCGGAACTTTATTAAATTGAAGATTTATCTCTCAGATTATTGATTATTTCTTTTTTGCCGCTTTTTTTACAGGTTTCTTTACAGCTTTTTTTACTGTTTTCTTAGCGGGCTTTTTTGCAGCTTTCTTCATGGGCTTTTTTGCGGCTTTCTTTTTCGCCGCCGGCTTTTTCTTTGGCGCCGCTTTTACTTTTTTTACCACTGTCTTTTTTTTCGGCGCAGCCGCGGCCTGTATTTTCTTTGGTTTTGCCGGACCCATATATATCATCGGCTCTTCACAGCAGATCAGGTCAATCGTGGCGCAACCACATTCTTCATCCACAATCACGGCTAGACCGCATACTTCACAACTCAGAACATCTCCAGCTTTTACTTTGGACATTTGTTTTTCCTCCTCGTTGTGAGGGGTTAGATATTCACCCTCCAGTATTGTTTCATTCTAATCAAAAAATAAATTATTTCAAGCATAAATTGCTGATTCTTTTAAAAAACTATAGACGGCTTGACTTTCATCAACGATTTGATATTATCCCGATGAAAGCAAACTTTACTGAAGATAAATATTTATATCCTGAAAAATCTCCATACATAATCGCGAAAAATAATCGTCTGGAAATTATAAGCATAAGACGAAAAGGCAATTCATGAAAAAAATTTCAAATACCTTCAAGATTTCGTCTTTACCATGACAGAAAACAGCTATCATCTAACGGATAAATTATTATGGTATTAAAGAAAGAACAGAAATATCGCAGTTGGGTTGAAATTGATCTCGATAACTTTATCGGCAACCTGAAAGAAATAAAAAGACTTATCGGTCCCAAGGTCAATTTTATGCAGGTCGTCAAGGCCGATGCTTATGGACACGGAGCTATAGAAATTTCCAATGTCGCCTTAAAAAACGGCGCGCGGATGCTGGGAGTGGCCAATGCTGATGAAGGTGTTCAGCTGAGAATAAGTGGTATAGAAGCACCCATTGTAATTTTAGGACCATCAACAGCCGCGGAAATCGAACAAATAATCAAATACAATCTTACACCGTCGGTTTCGGACGCGGCTTTTGCGAAAAAGCTGCATAAATTGCTGGAAAAATCCGGCCATAAACTGCCTGTACATATTGAAGTGGACACCGGTATGGGACGCGGAGGAATCATTCACAGCGAAGCGCTGAAGTTTATCATGGCAATATCCAAACTGCCCAATATTACCATGGAAGGAATTTTCAGCCACTTTGCCTCAAGCGAAGTCGTTATTCCTTACAATAAAAATCAAGGGCAATTGTTTCACGATTTGCTTGCTCGGCTTAAACGCTTAAACATAACCATACCTATCCGGCACATGGAAAACAGCGGCGCGATTTTAAACTATCCCGAATTCAAATTGAACATGGCGCGTCCGGGAATCATGACTTACGGCATTTATCCATCACCGGATAATGAATCCAAAGCCAGGCTTTCCCCTGTGATGTCGTTTAAAACCAGCATTGTTTTACTGAAGAATTTCCCTAAAGACTATGGCATCGGCTATGGCAGTACATACATCACCAAGAAACTAACACGCATCGCGACTATTCCTGTAGGTTACGGAGACGGTTACGGTTTTATTCTTTCCAATCAGGGCGAGGCTTTAATCCGCGGCAAGCGGGCGCCAATTGTCGGGCGGGTTTCAATGGATCTGTGCACGATTGATGTTACCCACATTCCCGGTTGCAGGGTTGGTGATGAAGTTGTTCTTTTGGGCAGGCAGGGGAAAGAATACATCAGCGCTAATGAAATTGCCGCCAGGGCCCAGACCATCAGCTACGAAGTTCTCTGCGCTTTAGGGAAACGAGCGCCCCGGGTTTTTCTGCAAAAAGGGAAAAAGGAAGCTGTCGAACCGCGCCTGCGGCGGATATTTATCCCGGATGAAGAAAAATCCATCTCCCGCATTGATAACATTATCCGCCAGTGCCTGCAGACACGCGCCCGCGACGAGGAACTTGGCAACGCCATTTATTACGAAATGTTTGAAACTCTTTTCGGCAAGGAAGACCGCCGGCTGGAACTGCGCTCCGGCTTCCGCTACAACATTCGTATCGGGCTGGCATCGAAAGCAAAAGATGCCGGAAATTCCCAAAATTACTTTCGCGTCAGCACGCACATCGAATACAAAAAAACTATCCGCGACAACATCTTTATGATCGGCTGCGCCGCCAACAATTCTCAGTTGGCCACGTTATTTGAAGACCCGCGCTGTGAATACCGCTGGCTTTTGAGCGACGGCAGGAATTTGTCCCTAGAGCGCGATTTTACCGTCGAACGGGTGCGCATTAACAACAAGAATATTCCCATTATTGAAACAAAAAAGACGAAGCGCGGTTTTGAAGTATGGTGCGGCGCAGAATCGCTCAAAAAATTTATAAACAGCGAAGTTAAAATTGAAATAGAAATTGCCACCTGGCAGGCAAAGGACAATAAAATCTTCCCCGTTTATCTTATTTATCCCACAAGGGGCGTGGATATTAACTTCAATTACGAAAAAGCAAAATTAAAGAATGTCAGCGAAAAGAGTTTCTTTGCCGGAAGACATCCTCATCCTTCCGTATCGATAAGGAAAGGCAAATCCATCGGCATTAAGATATCCGACAAGGATTGGATTTTCCCGACGAGCGGCGTGATCTTTATTTGGGATTTACAATCATAATTGTCTGGTCTTTATTTGATGTAATAACCGGATACTCTCCACTTACCATCACTGTCCATCCTTGGAGTAACTGTCTCAACTCCTGATTTTTTATTCTCGAAGGAAGTGTTAAATTGTATGATGACATACTGCCCATCGGGCGCTCCCGGCAGAGACGTTGTGTAAGTGGCGGACTTTACTTTCCTGGAAATCAATTTGCCGAGCGGCTCGCGAACCCCCTGAACTGCCTGTGCCCACTGATCCTGCGTGACAGCGTTTTTAAAATATTCAGACGATTCCTTCCAGCTCTCCATGTATTTGCCTTTATCAACAATGGTGAGCCATTTCTCAGCCGCGGTAATTGCCGCCTTTTCACTATCAGATCTGGCAGCCATGACAGTGGCCGTACCAAGGATAAGTCCAATCACGACGAAACATACAATTCTTCTGATCATCCTCTTATCTCCTTTCAAAATGATAAAGGCTTGATTTCAATTATTTGCCAGTGTAGTTTTTCAATGAAACCTTGTCATATCGACCAGCGGGAGATATCTTGTATATTCCGACAATCATTAAGATTTCTCGCGGAGTATGATCCCGCGTATGCGGGACTTCGAAATGACGAAACACTACACTAATTATTTTTTAACTGTTTCTTTCTTTTAGCAGCCAGATGGCCAGAGCGGCCAGAACCACCGCGGCAACAGCGCTGGGCCACAAAGGAATTTCCATTCCCGCGGCAACTACATTAACTTTCAGAAAGAAGCGGAATAACTGAGCACAAGCCAGAAAAAGAAGTAAAATACCTATCACTAACGATGCTGGACGTTTCATAATTTTACCTCCTAAAATTTAAAATATATTATTGGCAACCTATAATTTCTCTACAATACATTATAAATAGCTTCTCTAATACGATTCATAACTGCATTTCGATAATTATACACCTCAATTTCATCAAATCTTAATATATTATAACCCTTTGCTTTTAGATAATTATTTTTATTATTGTCCGACTCAATGCGTTTTGGTATCGAATGCCAATAAAGACCATCCCATTCAATTATAATTTTCTTTTGAGGAATAAAAGCATCAACAATATAGCGTCCGATTTTAACTTGTTCTGAAAACGCAACGCCGATTTCATATAATATTGATCTTCCCTCTATCTCTAATCCGGTAGGCTCACAGCTTTTTTTATAACACTCTTGCGAACAATAACGGCCCGCCTTGAAGTTTCTTTCTTCTCCCTTCTTAATTTCAGAAGGTCGTATATAAAACTCTGTTCCACAAAACTCGCATATTTTTAGAAAACCGTTTTTCATATCTGCGCACCTGCATTTTTGCGAGCAATAATTTTTGCCGTTACTATAGCACTCCTTTTTTTCGAATATCTTCCCGCAAAAATTACACTTAACATCTATTCTTTTCTTTTTTGATTCTATACTGCATTGACTTGAACAATATAACGCGGGTTTGTGATTTAGATAACTCTTTAAAATAAGAAAAGGTTTTTTACAGTACTTACAAATAATCGTAATTTTCTCTTTATTTCTAGACAATAAATA
Organism: Deltaproteobacteria bacterium; assembly: GCA_026388535.1. Taxonomy (GTDB): domain Bacteria; phylum Desulfobacterota; class Syntrophia; order Syntrophales; family Smithellaceae; genus Smithella. The sequence goes on from JAPLJP010000133.1 coordinate 14,815, forward strand.
GCATTGAGATGAACAGTATTTTTTCTCTAAATTTGTGCCTTCATATATTGCAAGAGCTTTAAATGGTTTGCTACAAACAAGACAATTTTTTACAATTGATTTCCCATTATCTCGACATTGGAGTGAACAATATTTCCCCGCATCCTTTCTATTTTCACGTGCCCTTTGAAAATAAAATTCTTTCCCACATACAATACATTTACGAAATTCACCCTTCTTGTAATTCTCGGCCATGCAATACCTAGAACAAAAATGGCCACCACCCTTTTTCAACCAAGCTTTCCATGTCTTAAATTCTTTACCACAATTTTTACAAATTACTCTTATATAACAACTAGATTTTGTTTTACGTGTATTATAACAAACACGCGAGCAGAACTTGCCACCACCTCTATTAATATCACTTAATTTCGACTGAAATATTTCACCACAGTTCTGACATTTTCGTGATAACCTTTTAGCTGGTCTTTCCATAATTTTGAATTTCTGAAAACTTTTCAGCTTTAATTTAGAATCAAATACCAGATTATAAGAGAGTTAATAATAAATTTGCGAGCTTCTTAATTTATTAAGAATAAGTCTAAAAATATCTGTCAAACACATTCTGTTTTTATCTCCAATTTCTTCCTGTGGCGATCTAGGGCTAAGGTAATCAACTTGTCGAGAAGATCGCTGTATTTGAGGCCGGTAGCTTCCCAAAGTTTAGGATACATGCTGATGCTGGTAAAGCCCGGAAGGGTGTTTATTTCGTTAAGGTAAAATTTATTGGTTTTTTTATCCAGAAAGAAATCAACCCGCGCCATGGAAGAACAGCCCAGCGCCATATAACCTTCAAGAGCGTTCCTTCTGATTTTATCGGCGAGCGGTTTGTGAATCTGCGCCGGTATATTTAGCGCCGCACCGTTGGGGTCAATATACTTAGCCTCATAGGAATAAAATTCGTGATTAGGAATTACCTCGCCCAAAATTGAAGCGGCGGGATTGTCATTGCCCAGAATGGCGCATTCAATTTCGCGGCAATCTACTGCCTTCTCAATCATAACTCTAGTGTCGAACTGAAAAGCGAAATTCATGGCCTTGGCCAGCATTTCTTTTTTCTTTACTTTTTTTACTCCGACGGAAGAACCCGCGCAGACAGGCTTGACAAAAAGCGGCAGGCCGAGTTTCTCCAAAGCAATCTGCGTAATAAATTTTGAATTATCCTGCCAGAGATGTTTATTTATGGTCACGGAAGGAACAACAGGAATGCCCTCTTCGCTGAGCAATCTCTTGGCAATGTCTTTATCCATGCCGACAGCCGAGCCTGTAACGTCCGCGCCCACGTAAGGCACCATCGCCAGTTCCAGCAGTCCCTGCAGGGTACCGTCTTCGCCGAATGTTCCGTGAAGGACGGGAATAACAACATCCACAATCACTTCTTTATTTTTGTTTTTAAGGTCGTAAAGATGAAGCGTGTTTTTCTGTTCGAAATGATTGACCAGCCACATACCCTTTTTTTTCAAAGCCAGTTTTCTGCCGAAATCCTTATCGGAAATTATCCGGGGATTGTCCTGCACATACCAGCGGCCGTCTCTGGCAATGCCGTTGGCTGTTTCTTCGTATTTATCTCTATCAAGGGCGGAAAAAACCGAAGCGGCGGAGAATAGTGAAACATCGTGCTCGCCCGATCTACCGCCGTATAAAACACCTATCCTTATTTTTGCCGCTTTCTTTAAACCTAATTTACGCGCCATATGCATCCTTATTATTGTTGTCGTGTTTATTTATCTTATCATTTTAAAGAGATATACGCCTCGAGAGCTAAAGTTGTCAATTTAATTTTGGGTTCCAAGAACGATGATCACTAGATAATACACATTTAATACAGGCAAAGACCTTTACAAAATCTCAAATCACGGGTATGAACCTCAAAGCAAGCTTTGGGGTTCATACCCTCCGCTTTGCGGGATTGTTTCCAATAGTTTTTGGCTATTGGATAATTCGACTAAAAAACTTCAATGCGCTTTGCTTTTAAAGTTTTAGTCTCATTACAATTTACCAATTCCGCTGCGCCTATAGTGACCTTTAGATTAATCGCTTTCGAAATTGGAGTTTCACAAACAAATTTATACGTTACCTTGCTTTAGGAAAACAATAACATCTGACAACCGATAAGGAGAATTTTGCATGAGAAAGAACTTATTTGCCGCCTTGGGAACATTAGTTTTGCTGACCTTATTTTACGCCCCTACAGTTTCCGCCTTAGGATTCGGCGCGCAGGCCAAATACTGGATTCCCACTTTTAAAGGCGATTTACGCGTTGATAACAACGGAGTCGAAGGCACGAAAATCAATCTGGAAGATGATCTTGGTATAAGCGGCTCATACTTTCCCGGCATGGAAGCCTTTTTCTCAATGGGCAACCACGAAATCAGTTTTTCGTATTCGCTGGTAAATCTTTCCGGCGCCAGGAATATAGAAAAAAATATTGTGTTTAGAGGCGATACTTATAATGTAAACGCCTTTGTGGAATCCGACTTAAGAACAAATATGTTTGATTTTGAATATCAATACAAGTTTTTAAACCTTGAAAATATTCTTGCCGGATTTTCTGTTGGAATTATCGGTAAAGTTAAATACTTTGATGGTGAAGCAAGAATCCGTTCATCCTCGACCGGCTCTGTGTATGATAATAAAGAAGAGCTTCATATTCCTATTCCCATGATCGGCCTCGGCGTTAATGTCGGCCTGCTGGCAAATATTCTGGAAGCGCGGGCAAAGTTTGTGGGCATGGGTTATTCAGAAAGCTTTTTTTATGATGCGGTGGTGGATATTTCTTTAACTCCCTTGCCCTTTTTAAATATCAATGGCGGCTACCGGGCGATGTCCCTGCAAATTGATAACATCAGCAATGTATACTCCAAGATGGATTTTTACGGCCCTTACGTGGGTATGGTTATCGGCTTCTAATACCAAGTCGGATCCTTTTGATTCGACTTGGTATAATTACACGAGGCGCTTAAAACCCCTGTCTTGACAACAACTATATTAATCAATATATTATCAGCGGATTGAAGATAGTTATTAGGTGATTTTATGCCTCTTTATTTTAATACGGCACAGTTGCCGATGGCGGGAAAAGCGTTTAATGATGCTGAAAAGCTGGTTTCACGCCATTTTAGAATGAGCGATAGTGAACTGCGCAAAAAAAAGTATGACGTAAAAACGCTTGCATTTTTGGAAGAGCATGAAGTAAAAGAGGGCGCGTTTGCTCATCTTTGCAAGTATTCTTACGAAAAGCCCGACGGCTTTGCGGGAAGCGCCAAAGATGGGTTTGATTTTTACCGAATCTGCCTGCAGGACAATACCATTCTCAACGCGGTGGAAAGGGCTAATCCTTTCATCAAGCTAAGCCCTTTGATGCTTTACATTGCCGTGCATGAATTGATTCATGTGTTGCGTTTTGGCAACGGCGAAATTGACTTTAATGCCGCCATGGAAGAAAAGGAAAAAGAAGAAGATATCGTGCATAATCTGACCAGGGCGGCTCTACAACCCGTTAAAGGTTACGATTTGGAAATAGTATTAGACTGCTTCAGCAGTAATTTTAAAATCTTTGATATATTTAATTGAGGAGATGTTTTTTCATGCCTATTTATGAATATAAATGCCAGAAATGCGGAAGACAATTTGAAGCATTTCAGGGGATTTCCGATTCGGAATTAAAAGCCTGCAAATTTTGCAAAGGCAAAGTGCATAAATTAGTTTCTCTGTCCTCATTCAGTCTTAAGGGCACGGGATGGTACGCGACTGATTATAAGGGAAAGAAACCGACAGCAAAGGCCAAAAAGGAAAAATCAGAAACCAGCGATAGTTCTACAACCACAACCAAAGAAACTGCCAAAATTGAACCCACCAAACCCAGCGAAAGTTAAATCGTTGTCGACGGTTCGTATTCAACTCTATCCCTTCCATTTGCCTTGGCTCTGTATAGGGCTTTATCTGCCCTGTTTATCGCGTTTTGAATGAATTCACTGGGCCGATATTCCGTTACACCGACGGAAATGGTTATTTTGAATTCTTTGGGCATATCGTCAAACACCAGTTTTTTAGTTATATCGCGAATTCTTTCTGCGCAGACAATAGCTTCTTTAATTTCCAAATTGGTCAGAATTAGAATAAATTCCTCACCGCCGTACCGCGCGATATGGTCAATATTCCGAAGATTTTTTTGAGCTTCCTGGGCCACGGTTCTAAGAACGATATCCCCGGCAGAATGACCGAAAGTGTCGTTAACTATTTTAAAATGGTCAAGATCAAAAATACAAATGGAAAAAGGATGAATTCCTCTATCGCCCAGGGCTTTCTGGCCTTCCAGAATTTTGTACATCTGGCGCCGGTTGAACACCTGAGTCAGGTCATCTATGATGGCCAGCTGTTCAATGGTGGAAAGGGCATGGGATATCTGAGCCCTGAGTTTGGTGATGTATCCGCCGACCAGCGAAAACCAGGGCAGGACCACTGCAAGAATCAGGATGTTCAACACATCTATTTTCGGGTTAATGGATTCGGGGTAGGTTTTATAAAGCAGAAGTAACACTGCCACATAATTGGCTACGGCAAACACCGACAGAAAAAGAAATTGCCAGACATTCAATTTGAAAAGCCCGAACATAAACACGACTATATAGAGAATGAGCACCACGCTTCTGAGCAGATCGGCGTAATACACAATCAACATGATCCAGAAAGTGGCCATCACCATCTGGATAAGCGTTAGACTCTGATCTTTGAACCTTTTATTTAATCCAGTTCTGATAATCGCATATATGAGGAGGTTAAAAACAATATTTACTGAACTACCAATAACCAGAACATTTAACGTCGCCCGGGTTATCCCCTGGAAATAAAAGAACCCAACCAGAGCAATACAACCGATATACGATCCGAATGCCATGAGAAACCGTTTAAGTCTCAAGGTCTGGTTGTGATCGTCTTTAGGGAAAAAACTGAACATATACGCTCACCTTTGTCACCGGTCTAATTGTTATTTCCGGGGAAAAATGCGAATTTTTGTCTGGATGTCATCCGTTTCTCGCGAAAATTAAATCGCTGTCGACGGTTCGTATTCCACTCTATCCCTGCCATTTGCCTTGGCTCTGTAAAGCGCCTTATCCGCCCTGTTTATTGCATCTTGAATGAATTCACCGGACCGATATTCAGTTACGCCGACGGAAATGGTTATTCTGAAATCTTCGGACATATTTTCAAACACCAGTATTTTTGTCATTTCCCGAATTCTCTCGGCGCAGACCATAGCTTCACTGATTTCTAAATTGGTCAAAATGAGAATAAATTCTTCACCACCGTACCGCGCGATGTGATCAATATTCCGAAGATTTTTCTGAGCTTCCTGAGCCACGGTTCTAAGAACAATATCCCCGGCAGAATGACCGAACGTGTCGTTAACTATTTTGAAATGGTCAAGATCAAAGATACAGATGGAAAAAGGATGAATCCCTCTGTCACCCAGGGCTTTCTGGTCGTTCAGAATTTTGTACATCTGGCGCCGGTTGAACACCTGGGTCAGGTCATCGATAATGGCCAGTTGCTCGATAGTGGAAAGGGCCTTGGAAATCTGAGCCCTGAGTTTGGTTATGTATCCGCCGACTAGTGAAAACCAGGGCAGAACCGTTGCCAGAACAACTATATTCAAAATTTCTATTTTCGTGTTGACGGCTTCGGGATGGATTTTATAAAGTAGAAGTATTACCGCCGCATAGTTGACCACAGCAAATGCCGAAAGAAAAAGAAATTGCCAGACATTCAATTTGAAAAGCCCGAAAACGAAAACGACCAGATAGAGCAGAAGCACCACGCTTCTGATCGAGTCGGCGTAATATACAACCACCATCGTCCAGAAGGTGGCCACGACCATCTGAAAAAGGGTCAGACTTGGGTCTTTGAATTTTTTATTTAATCCGCTTCTAAATATCACATATATAAGAATATTGACGACAAGAATTCCTGAAAGACTAATCACCAGAACATTTAATGTCACTCTGGTATTATCCTGGAAATGAAGGAAAACAGCAAAAGTACTCCACATGAAATACGATCCGAGCGCCATGAGAAACCGTTTGATTCTCAAAGCCTGGTTGTGATTATCTTTAGGTAAAAAACTAAACATGAGTCATTACCTCCACTATCGAAAAGTAATTCGTTTTTATATATTCCTCAAAACCATTGTTGTCAAGCATCCAACCAGGAACGAATATAATTTTAAAAAGAGCTTTTTCACGTTATCGGCTGAGAACTAATTTACAACTCCGCGGCGAAATAAGGCTGGAGTTCGCGGCATAATTCTTCGGGAACGGTCGGACAAATAATTTCATTATGCAGTTTTTCAAAATAATTCAAATCGCTCGTTCCCAGCGGGTTAACCACAAAACGCGGCACAATCTTCCCCTGAACCCAGAAATAATTATTATTTGTCATGGTGGCGTAAAACGACATATTGAAACTTACAAAGTTATTAATGTATAAATAATTGAATACTCTGGACAGCCCTGTCAGGAATTCGTTGAAATTAGATTCGGTTAAATCGAAAAACGATGTCTTTTCCCGAAAAATAAAATCTATTTCCCCGGCCATACTCTTTGGAGCAAAACTTGTCAGCCAGCAGATAGAACCTGTGCTGGCGATGAATCTCTTATCCGCCTTCTTTTCCAGCGCGATTAAATTGTTCCATAAGTTATCTCCGTTGGCGGCGGCGGCGTAATTCTGCGCGCTGGCCAAAAGCTTCTGCATAAAGCTGGTCGGTTTATAGCCGGCAATCGTCTGCAAATGCGGATGAATCAGTCCTCCGCCGGCAGGCGGCATATAATTCCAGTTAATTGAACAATATTTATAGCCGAGGTTCATTTCGACAACACGGTGCAAATAGTCGCGGCAAACGCCAAAACCGTCACGCATCATTTCGGGTGTCAATTCATTCAAAGCAACAAGATGCTTCGACGAAAAAATCGCCACATTATTGTTTTGATCGTAAGGAAAAGCGTTGGGAAACAGGCATGCCTCTCCACGCTGAAATCTTCCCTCCGGAATAACATTGGGCATGAACTTGGGAGTTGTCTTCTCAAAAAGATCGTGACAAAAAGGACACAACGACTCCGGCGATTTTTCCAAATAAAAATCTAAATCAGGCCTTTGAGCCGGACGGACGCGATAGGGCAAAATGCGGCATGCCACGCCGGTAATTTCATCATGACGCAATTCAATGGTGATTTTCTTTTCCTGAAAACCGTTAAAAGGATCGAGATAATATCCTGTCGTCACTTCTTTTTTGAACCCAACTTCCCGCATAAGTTTTCCTTTCCGATATTTTTAGCAGAAAATTAATCTGCGGCCAGATCATGTTTCTGATCTCTTCTCAGACTTCTGAAAAGAAACCGTTCAACGTTTCGCTGGGATAAATCTCCGCCTAAATCTTCTTTCAGTGCTTCCAGAGGTATTTCCATTCGCGCGGCGCTTCGATGTCCGCCGCCTTTGCCGAGCAACCCGAAAGCCCTTTGCGCGATCGCGCCGCAATTTTGTCTGTAACCATCTCCGCGAAAAATAATTATGAACTTTTCGCCGACGATTCCGGCCACAACGACGTAGTAAGTGCCGATTAATCGCAAGTAAAAATCAGCTATCTGCACGCAGACATCGGCACTTTCAACGTTTCCTAGAAAACAAACACGCCGGCCGCGAAAATTGTTCATGTTATGATAAGAGTAATTATAATATTTTAAAAAACGGTCGGGAGTTTGATTAAGTTCAATGCGGCGAATGAACTGCATGTTGGCGTATTTTGTATGATAATTATAAGCGCTGATATCCTCAATAATTGTTGAACGATTAAAATTGTCCGTATCCGTTTTAATTCCATAAAGCATAGCAGTGTGCAGGTTGCGGGGAATTTTAACTCGGGAATAAAGCAAATATTCGGTTAGAACGCTGGACAAGGCGCCGTAATTAGGCCGGATATCTTCCAGCGGCGCCTGCCATTCTCCCTCGCGAGGATGATGATCTAAAACAATTTGCGGCTTTATAAAGTTTAAAGTCTTACTGAAAAAAGAAGGCTGGGCATCTAAAACTGCTATTAAACGGTAAGAATCCAAATCCACTTGATTGATTAATTGGATGTAGAGACGCATGGAAGAAACAAATTCGATATTCTGCTGTCTGATTAACGGCTCGGTGGAAACAAAAACGCTTTTGGAAAGGCCTTTCGTCCGCTGGATAATCTCGCGCAGTGCCATAGCGGAAGCGATGGCGTCAGGATCAGGACTGCCATACATCAGCAATGCTAATGAATCATCAGGACGAACTATCTCCATGAGCTTTTTAAAATTCTGCGCCGTCTCTTTCTTGATGGGAATAGATTCTGCTTTCATGGCTCGGGCATTAATAGTACTGCCAGCTAAATCTCCTTAATAAACAAAAATTTTACCGGGATTATCTTTAACAATCTCGCCGACAACAGCGGCATCGCCGATGCCGGAGAGGCGCATTTTCTCCACAAGGCTCCCGGCCTTATTTCCGGGCAGACTGAATAACAATCCTCCCGCGGTCTGCGGATCAAAAAGAATATCCAAAAGCCACGCTGGGCAGGTATTCGCGACTTTAATCTGGGAAATACGAAAATTCTTGTTTCGGTAAAGACCGCCGGGAACAAAACCTGTTTCCATCAAATGGCGCACTCCTTCAAAAACCGGCACCGCGGCGGAATTTATTTTCATGCCTACATCACTGCCTTCAATCATTTCACAAGCATGCCCTAAAAAACCAAAGCCGGTTATATCGGTGCAGGCGTGAATATTTCCCTCTTCAACCATCATTTCCGAAGTTTTTTTGTTCAGCTGAGTCATGGAAGAGATCGCTTTCGCTACCAGCCCTGCAGAAGCTTCTTGAGCCTTTATGGCCGTGCTGATAATGCCCGTACCCAAAGGCTTTGTCAGAACCAAACTATCTCCATCCTTGGCACCGCGATTAAATAATACTTTGTCAGGATGAATAACACCGGTTACGGAAAGGCCGTATTTGATTTCGTTATCTTCAACGCTGTGTCCACCAATAAGCAAGACGCCGGCTTCGCGCATTTTATCCAATCCGCCGCGCAAAACTTCCTGCAGAACGGAAATATCCATTGTCTTGATCGGAAAACAAACAATATTCATCGCGGTCAGCGGCTTGGCGCCCATGGCGTAGATATCATTTAGCGCGTTGGCGGCGGCAATCTGACCGAATGTAAAAGGATCATCAACCGTGGGAGTAAAGAAATCAACCGTTTGAACCAGAGCAAGATCAGCAGAAAGTTTATACACTCCCGCGTCTTCCGCGCGTTCAAATCCGCTAAGTAAATTCGGATCATGAATCAGCGGCAAATCGCGCATGATTTCAGATAGGTCGCCCGGACCTATCTTACAGGCTCAACCAGCGCTCTGCACCGTCTCTGTTAAACGGATAAACTTTTTTTCTTCCATTTTTCCTCTTTAAAATTTTGAAAAATACTCCCCCAAAAAGGGGTAGGGATAATGTGGCGAGTATAAGGAGAACGGCCTTGCATGTCAATCACGAATATGAACCTCTAAGCAAGCTGCGGGGATAATTCGACTAACAAATATTACTGCACTGCGTTTATGCTTCTTAATATTTTAACTTCTTATTTTATTCTCATCCCTATAAGCTTCGCTTAAGGGATAATTCGACTAACGAACATTACTACACTACGTTTGTAATATTCGAGTCTCATTAATTTTCCGCAAAATCATTCACAGAAAAACTGAATTTGATTTAAAGTTTAAGTTCTGTTATAGTTCAACAACATTTGATAATCCTCTGAGAGAAGCACTGATAAAATACTGTTGATTATAAGGAGTGATAACAAGAATGGGACTAAAAAAGAAAATTAACAAATTACTCTTTAAGATTATTATGTTCAAACTCCTCCCCTTGATTCAATACTGGCCGTTTAAGCTATTTGCACCCATTATAAGCAAATCAGCCAGCTGGTATATGGAGAAGAGATTCCCGACGCCAAAAGCGCAACCGGCAGAACAGCCTAAATCTTAAAACAAGCACCTGACACCTTCATATGTCATAAAGGGATTTGGGGGGAACAATTTAAACTTCTTTTTCACGATGTGTGAAACATTAGGTGGAGGCTCTTCACTTAACCTAATATCCTGATAAATTGAATAACCTAAAGGTCACGTGGGATTGCATGAGGGTAAGCGAAGCCGCACGTTATTCATCCTTCTATCTTTAATCTCATCTTTTTGCCATCGGGTCACGCAAATATTAATTATACCGTTTGAGTTCGAAAAGTTTTTTGTTTTGGGTGGAAACTATGTGATAAAAACGATCCTGCGGAACGTAGATGTAGGGAACATCATCCTCCCGCCGATATAGGAAGTGAGACAGAATCATCCGGTTAACAGCCTGATGCCCGACTATCATAATATTATTCGCGCTCCGGTTTAAGAAAAACGCCTTTTTTATGCCCTGTGTTATTCGGTGTTTCATTGTTTCGTAACTTTCGCCGTCGGGATAAACATAGTGATATTTATCCGCTCCTCGTTTTTTGAAAACGTGCGGCATCTTTTTCTCGATTTCTTCATATGTCATTCTTTCACAGATTCCCGCGTCAATTTCATCAAACTCTTTAAGCGAAATGATGCGGCAATCGTCCTGCGTTTCACAAATAGCTTTAGCTGTATCTACTGTCCTGATTTTTTTGCTGGTAAAAATGTAGGAAATCTTTTTCCCCTTAAAAAACCGGCCAAGGGCGGCGGCCTGCGTCTGGCCCTTATTAGTGAGCGGCGGATCTCCGCCGATTCGATTCGCGACATTATATTCCGTCTCCGTGTGCCGGATAAGAAAAAGGTTCTTTACTTCATCCGTGACAAGATAGTCGCGCAGCCTCTCATAAAAGGGAATCGCGTCGCTGTGTTTTTCATCGATAATCATGTTTTGTAAAGAATCTATACGTATATAATTTCTTTCGACCTTTAATGGTGTATAAATCATCCGGTAATAGTCTATTCGTTTCAAAAATTCCTTTATCGCTTTATCTTTGCCCAGATGGGAGAATTCCGGCAGTTTAATTTTCTCCTGAATGCTCAGATTCAGGATATCTTCATCATCGTTGACGCACTCAATAAAGAAAAGCGGATAATCATTGAGATATTTCTCCATCATAGCGCGTCGTTCTCTTCCCGCGTTGGTGGCATCCAGAATCGCTATTCTGCCGCTATTGCGCAGATAGGCTTTTGCCCTTTCCATATTCTCGCGGGCGAAGCCTTTTCGCAATTCTCTGGCAGTTGAATTTTCCGGAGAATAAAATTCGGAACTCGATGTTTCGCTAAGGGGCCTATAAATCCGGCGCAAATTTCCGTTATTGAATATCCGGACGGAAATATGATTTTTCTGAAAAGCGTCCCGCAGACGCAAGGCCAGCGTGGATTTTCCCCTTGCGGGAAGTCCCATCAAAACAATGTATAATTTTTCATCACTCATATCAGCGTTCGCTTTAATTAGTTAAGGGGGATTGGCTATCCCCCTTAACTAACATAAAAGTTGCGTTCAAAAACAAAATGCTTAATCAACAGCCATCATAACATTGGAAGCTTTAATAATCGCGTACGCTTTCTTACCGGCTTTTAAACCGAGCTTTTTCGCGGATTCTTTGGAAATGATCGAAACGACCTTAGCTCCGCCCGTAAGCTCCAAAAGCACCTCTGTATTCACAGCGCCATCTGAAACTTTGATGACTTTTCCTCTTAATACATTACGCGCGCTTATTTTCATGGTGTCCCCCTTTGGTTAAATCGTTTCATAAGATATTACCCCGGATTTTATCCCCTGATTATTAAATTATAAGAAGAACGGCCTTGTAAGTCAATCACGAATATGAACCCCAAAACAAGCTGCGGGATAATTCGACCTGCAAACTTCAGTTCACTCTGTTTCTTAAGCTTGGGTCTCATTAATATAGTCCCACTTAGCTTCGCACGTAGGGGTAATCCAACTGACAGATATTACTGTGCTTCGCTTGTAATATCTGAGTTTCATTATTTCACTAATTAAAACTTGGTTTTAAAATGTGTAGATCTTGTTTGGGCGACGATTGCCGGTAATCGTTTTTAAATTGATTTTTTTTCTCAAATAAGTTTAAAGAGGCAATGACAAAAGAGGATAAGTACAATGCCCATACGTTACTACAGCACAAATCGTAATTTAAATAATGTTGTGGGAATCATTCCCTTCACTGGCAAGGTTTCTTTTAAAGAAGCCTTGCTCAAAGGTCAGGCTTCGGATGAAGGGTTATTTATGCCGGATACTATTCCCGTTCTTTCCTTAAAAGATATTCAGAAACTTAAAGGCAAACCTTATCGGGATACGGCTTTACTTGTCGCCGAAGCGTTTCTTGCCGATGAGTTTCCACTGGATGTTCTCAAAAAAGTAGTTAAAGATGCTTACAATTATTCGGTTCCTCTGGAAGAAGTAAAACCTAAAATATATGTAATGCGCCTGGATCAGGGGCCGACAGCATCTTTCAAAGATTTTGCCGCGCGCATGATGGCAAGGCTGATGAGCAACTGCCGTCCGAGTGGCGAAAGGTTAAATATTCTTGTTGCCACATCCGGCGATACGGGCAGCGCCGTGGGCGAAGCCTTCAAGGGCGTGCCGGGAATTGACGTTACCATTCTTTATCCGGAAACAGAAGTAAGCAACCGGCAAAAAAAACAGCTCTACACAATCGGCGGCAACGTACGGGCGCTCAGTGTTGACGGCAAATTCGACGATTGTCAGAATTTAGTCAAGCAGGCTTTTTCCGATTCTCAACTTACAAAATTTAATCTGACCTCAGCCAATTCCATTAACTTCGGCCGGATTCTTCCGCAGATAATTTATTATATCTACGCTTACGCCCAGCTTTCCGAAAAGGGAGAGGAGGCAATCTTTTCCGTTCCTTCCGGAAATTTCGGTGACGCTCTGGGCTGCGAATACGCTCGCCGGATGGGATTGCCGGTGGCCAAACTTGTCATGCCCACCAATGAAAATGATGAGTTCCCTATTTATCTGGCGACAGGAAAATATAACAAGGTTTCTCCCTCGCGCGCCTGCATTTCCAACGCGATGAATGTCGGACATCCCAGCAATCTGGCTCGTTTCTTCGACTTATACGGAGGCACTGTTGACCGTGTGGGCAAAGTTCACCGCTACCCCGATCTGGAAGAAATGCGGCGGCATATTTTTTCGGTCAGCGTTACCGATGAACAAACCAGAGAAACCATCAGGAACGTTTATAAAAAATATCAGGTTATTCTGGAACAGCATGGCGCTGTGGGCTGGGCGGGATTGGAAGAATATTTCAAAATAGCGCCGGATAAAAAACTGGCTATCTCTCTGGAAACCGCACATCCGGCAAAATTTCCCGAAGAGATTCAAAAGCTTTTGGGATTGACCATGCCTCTGCCGGAAAGCATGAAAAATATTGACCAAAGAGAAGGCAGCGCCGTTTCCATCACCAACGATTATGATGATTTTAAAAACTATCTGCAGAAGAATTTAAAGATTAAAGAATAGTTATATTACTTTCACCATCACCACGAGCAATCCCGGCGAATGCCTAGGAAGTGAGTAATGATCAACTCAAAGGATATAACATTTATAGAGAATAATTTTTTCGCAAAATTTTTATACTTATTGGTTTTCTTGATAATCGGTGCTACTTGCCTTTTATTGTTATTTGAAATTGTCGATGAATTGATTCAGAAAAAGTTTTCTTCTTCTATTATTGATGTAATCTTTTTTATTATTTTATTGTTAATGGCCTATATTGATATAATCAACTTTAATGAAAAAATTGGTTTTTCACCTGATGCAATAATACTAAAACGTAGAAAAATAAAACAAATTTGGAAATATGATGATATAGATTGGTTGTCATGCTCATTTGGCGAAGTTGATCTTCCCTATAATAAATTTGGCCAATTTCTTGGGAGATTGTTCTTTAAACCGATAACGGATATGGGGGTGGGAAAATTTTGTTACCGTGGCAAGATTTTCAATTTAAGTCAATTTTCTGGTAGTGAATTTCGTAAATTGGCGGAAACTCACCTTGAACCACATAAAATCATAACCCACATTCAGGCGCAGAAATTATTATCAGAAAAAAGTCACTTATCGAGAATAAACTATAAGATATCATACAATCCATATTATATATTGCTTGCAATTTTAGCTTTTGGAGTTTTTTTAATTGTATTATTCGGGAAATGATTATCAAAATAAGACATTCGGTGAATTGTATATCATGCACCTATTGATGTCTTGCCACTTGCACCTTTCAACCTGATCTTCCCCCGAAAGACTGAGACTTAGTAGTAGGTTTAGTCAATAAAGGACAGAAGACTTAACTGGACGCATGTTGTTAAGTCAGGACAAGAATATCAAGAATTAAAAAAGATCACTGGATTCCCGCCTTCGCGGGAATGACGATTTTGCGCTTTGCGATTGGATTGCCACGTTCACTGTCGTGAACTCGCAATGACGGCTTCATTTAAGAAATTTATTCTCAATCAAATCAGCGATACTTTTTATATCATCGATATCGAAACAGGGAACGCCGACATCAAGTTTTACATCCGCAGCGATAGCTAAAAGATTGTCTTCTTTGCCGCAGAGCAATTCTCGTTTGAGTTCCGAGCGGAAAACTTCGACTTTGGGGAAAGGATTTCCCTTGTAGCCTTCGGCAAGAATTATATCAGCGCCTTTGATATATTTGTCTCTGATTTCGCCAAGAGTTTGGTCGCGGTCAATATCTTCAATCAAAGCAACGCGTGTTGGACAGGCAATAACCGTTGTACTTGCACCGGCTTTCTTGTGCCGCCAGCTGTCTTTGCCTTCATGGTCTATGTCAAAGCCGTGTTTGTTGTGCTTGATTGTCGCCACGCGGTATCCTCTGTTGACAAGTTCGGGAATCAGTTTTTCCACCAGCGTTGTTTTGCCGGAATTGGATTTACCAACAATTGATATGATTGGAATAGCCATGTTTAATATTATCCTTTGAATTAACGCATCGCCTTATTAACTACATCCTGATCGAAGTAATTACTGGACATTCCGGCATCAACTACAATACCGGTAGCATTGATCCCGCCGGAAACAGGCGAAAGCAGAAATATTACCGTATTGGCAACTTCTTCTGTTTTGAGCGCTGCCTTACGGAGGGTCAATTGTTCGGCAAAAAGATAATTATTAACATATCCCGGAATACCCGCTGAAGCCGATGTTTTCAATGGTCCGGCACAAACAGCGTTCACTCTAATTTTAGATATTTCCGATAATGATTTCGCTAGAAATGCCACGGTGGCATCAAGGGCGGCCTTGATCGGCCCCATATAACCGTAAGCTGTCGCTCGGGTGCTGCTGATGGAAATGGTGACAATGGAGGCGTCTTCCTCAAAATAATTCTTTAAGGAATTGGCTATTGCTACCAGAGAAAAACAGGATATATTTGTCGCCTGAAGGAAATCACCAACATTGGTCTCATGAAACGGCTTAATCCCCTCGCTGTAATTGGCAAAAGCTATGGAATGGACAAAACCGGAAATTTTGGCATTATTATTTTGAAAATATTCTCCCAACTGGCGGATACTTTTCGCATTCTCAACATCACATATCAAAATAGTACTATCGGGAAAAAGCTTTTGAGCCTTTAATCGATTATCTTCGTTTTGAACAGAAAAAATTACCTGAGCGCCGTTATCGATCAGGCCTTTGGCGACAAAAAAGGCGACACTCTTTTTATTGGCGACACCAGTGACCAAATACGTTTTTCCTGAAACTTGCAGAAAGTCCATATCAACTCCTTAAATGCCTTCTGGGAGGAATGCTCCCTGGAATATGGTTTTTAAAATTAATTTGTCACCTACCAAAATCGTTCCGCTCATGTAGAAAGCGTTATCTATTTTATCATCCAGCACCACCGTAATGGTAAGAGTATCTCCTGGCCGTGCGAAATTTTTAAATTTAGTATCCTTTATCCTGGTAACAACCCCCAACCCCTTTTGGTTACCGGTCCCCATTAAAATGGCGCCTGTTTGAAAACAAGCTTCACATAATAACGCTCCGGGCATAATGGGATTGCCAGGAAAATGGCCCTTAAAAAAATTTTCTTCTTCTCTCAATTTCCTCTGAGTTGTTATTGAATTGCCATCTCTGCTAATAATTTTATCAACAAAAAGGAATGGCGGTCGTTGAGGAATGGCGGCAAGAACATCTTCCATTACAGTCCTCCGGCGACGGTGATTGTTGTTCCGGTAATATAAGAAGCCTCCCTTGTTGCTAAAAACAGAACCGCGTGAGCTACTTCTTGGACCTTGCCGAAACGTTTTTGTGGGATCATCTTTAGATATTCTTTGCGTTGTTCTTCGGGAAGATCGCCGATTAGCTCCGTATCAATAAATCCCGGAGAGACACAGTTGACGGTAATTCCTTTTTTAGCCACTTCTTTGGACAATGATTTAGTCAAAGCTAATTGTCCGGCCTTGGATGCCGCGTAATTGGCCTGTCCCTGAAAGCCGATATCTCCTCCCAGAGAACTGATATTGATAATTCGTCCGAAACGATTGGCCATAAAACGGGAGATGATTCCCCTGGACATATAAAAAGTTCCGGTAAGATTGACATCCAAAACCTTCTTCCATTGCTCGTCCTGCATTAAAGCCGTCAACGCGTCTTGCCTGATTCCGGAGTTATTCACCAATACTTCCAGCGATGAGTATTTTTCGTCCAAATATTTAAAAAAGTCTTTCACCGCTTGCGAAGAGGAGACATCATATTTTTGAATATCGAGTTTTGGAGCGTATTGTTCGTTTTTATTTTTAAATTCATTGGCGGCAGCATCATTGGATGAATAGGTGGCAATAACCGTCGCTCCGGCTTGAAGAAACGCCCGGGTAATTCCCGCTCCAATGCCCCGGGTGCCGCCCGTAACGATAACTCTCTGATTACTGAAATCAAACATAAACACCTCGGTCTAATTTTTCTAAATAGCTTTCCACTTCATAGGATTGAATCACGCCGTAATTGGCGGCGCCCAACCAACCGGACATGATAATGCCGACAGAACCAGTATGAAACAGGCCACCAATTTCTTTGTGCAGTTTCATGGAAATCTCCAGCCCCTCATGCTTGGTTCCAAAGGAGGAACCCTTTACGTGATGAGTATATCTCTTTATAGTCAGGGGCGTTGCCGCCTCAATATAATCGATTTTTTTACTGATGCCGGGGATAACTTTTTCCAGACTCAACAATGTTGCGGCAATAAGATCTTCTTTTTTTATTTTATACTCCTCTTTGCTTAAACTTACCCAGTCTTCGTAACGCGCGTTAGTGGAAGAAACTATTGAGTATCCCGCATTTTCTAACTGGGGCCTGAGTCTTGGATAGTAAAGGGAAAAAGTCCGGCTTGTCGTATTCATGGAGAGGAGTTCGTCCGTCGCAAATTCTTTTGCTTCAGAGTAGAATATTAGATCGCCGATATCATCTATTTTCTCCCCTTCCTTAATTCCCATATAAACCTGACAGGAACTGGTATTGAGTCTGACTTTATTTACTTTTTCAACAAATTGGGGAGTAAATTTTTCCACGCCAACCAGGTCAAGAATTGTGCCGATGAGATTTCCGTTGGAAAGAACCGCCCTGGATTCAATGAAGTCGCCACCAACCATCACTCCTTGACAGACATTATTGTTTATCACAATTTTTTCTACTTTTGACCGCAAACGAATATCAACATTGTTATTTAAAAGCTCTTCCTGCATCATCCCAACCACCAGATCAGTTCCGCCTTCAAAAGTATAAACACCTTTACTCATAAAATTGGAGAAGACGATTCCATAGGTAATTGCCGGATCTTCCAGCGTTGAACCGTTGGCGTAAACAATAGGTTCAATCAGAAAACGATGGACGTCTTTTCTGCCGGGGAAAAAACTCTCCAGCAGTTGACCATTTGTCATTTCCTTATTATCGTAATAATTCATGTTCATGATAACCTTGAAGAAATTATCAACTTGTTCCGGGGAAACTTTAAAATTACTGATAAGCTTGCTGGTGAAATCTTCCACGGTAAAATCAGTTTCCAACTGATATAGAGGATTTACAAAACGAACTCTTTTGAGTTGAATTATTTTATCGGCTATTTTTTTACTCCAATACTTTCTACAGGTTTTTATCATTCCCACTGGAAATCCATGCAACGAAACATCAAAGATGTGTTTTCCCTTGCGATAAAACCAGGTCGCGAATCCTCCCAGCTTATCATGGGCCTCGAGCAAAAGAACCTTTCTGCCGTTTTTTGCCAGCTTATTGGCGGCGGTCATTCCTCCTAATCCACCCCCAATGATAATGACATCGTAATTTTGTGTAATTTTATCATTTTTATTCAGAAGCATTTATTTCCTCACTGTCAGATCAAGCGCCTGCTCTATAGATATCTTCGGTTCATATCCAAAATCATTTTTTGCCTTCTGGTGGGAGAAATAATGGGAACGCGAAAATTGCAATGCAACAAAACGTGTCATTGGCGGCTCTCCATTAATTCGGAAAAACTTATACCAACATTCAAAAAATAGTCCAATATTAAAAGCAACTCTTTCGGGCACTTTTCCGGTTATCTTGGGCAGGTTATGGCGCGCTAAAATCTCGTTAATAAAATCCCAAAGAACGACCGGCCTTTCCTGACCGATAAAATAGGCCTGACCGGCTAATTTGGAATGAGGAGATAATTTTTCGAAGGCCAGGATGTGCGCGTCGACCGCATTCTGGATATAAGTAACATCAACAAGGTTCTTGCCGGCGCCGACTATTTTCAATCTCCCCTTTTTGGCCGCATCAACCAGGCGGGGAATCAGGTGCGGATCATCCGGCCCGAATATCAGGTGAGGTCTTAAGGCAACGGTGCATAATTTTTCATCGTTGGCCCGCAAAACCATTTGCTCGGCAATTGTTTTGGTTTTAGCATAGTTACCATGAAATTTATTGGAATAGGGCTTTGTCTCGTCGGCTCCGCATATATCACCAGCATCAAAAACGACACTGGGCGTGCTGGTGTATAATAATTTTGCTACTCCATTAGCCCGACACGCTTTAATGACATTTTCAGTCCCAATAACATTTGTCTGGTAAAAATCATTGTAATCCCCCCAAATACCAACGCAGGAAGCGACGTGAAAAACGGCATCCATTCCTTTGAACGCCGCAGAAACATCGGCCTCATTTTTTAGATCGCCGCAAATTGTATCAACACCCATTGATTGAAGTTGAGGATGATTTTTACGGCTGAAATTCCAAACCTTGTAACCTTTGGATAAAAGGCTCGATGACAAATTTTTACCTAAAAAACCACCCGCTCCTGTAACTAAAATATTCATATCTTCCCCCGCGAAACGTCATGGGCTAGCTTTAAGCGGTCAATTTTGATATTATGCCGGACATCAACAGGCATTTGATCACAAAAATGCACTGATTTTATTTGCGCAGTACAAGCATTGTTTCCGGCTACATTCAACAACTCTTTTTCTAAACTTTTTTTTTCTAGTTTTTTCCCCGCCTTATTTCTTTCAATAACTATGGCGGCAGATTGATTTCCCTTCTCTCCCAGCGCGACCAGAGCTGAGCGTCTGACCCCGGGGTGCGCGTTAAAGATAGCCTCGCAGGTAACCGAGCACAATAATCCTGATGGGGTTTCGGCCCGATGAGTTTTGCGTCCGCAAAACCAAATGCGGCCCTGATCGTCAATGTAGCCAAGATCTCCTATGCGATGCCAGAAGGAATTATTGTCCGCTATTTTTGTCTGAGCTGTTTCCACCGGCGACTGGTAATAACTGGAGGTGACAATATCACCCTTAACAATAATTTCTCCAATTTGATAAGGTTTTAACACTTGAGCATTCGTAATATTTTCAATGACGTCCTCACTAATCTTAATAATGGAAACTTCAACGCCGGGTACCGGTGCACCAACACAAGTTCCTTTCCCCTGCGAAGTTAAAGCGGCAGTCTGTTCCAGAATTATTTTTCCCGAGATTTTAGAAACCGGAAGACATTCCGTCGCGCCGTAAGGTGTATGTGTTGTACCGTTAGGCAAAATCCGACTGAATTTTTTATGTAGTTCATTTCGGACTGGCGCACCAAACATTACAAGGTACTTTACAGAAGGAAGCTTGATTTTATTTTTTTCACAATAATCGGCCAGCGCCTCCCAGATGGCCGGCGAACCGGCCATAAAAGTAACTTTATTGTCCACGATATTTTGTAATAATTTTCGAGGATCAGCTTTCGCAGGTTTGGAAGGATCCATATCCGGAATGCAGGAAGTCATTCCCATGCAGAGAGTAAAAAGAGAAAAGAGCGGAAAACATGGCAAATCAATCTCGTTATCGCTCAGGGAAAAAAGTTCCTGAAGAAGGCGAGTTTGTTCAGTATAAATTTTATGAGTGTAGACAACCCCTTTCGGATGTCCTGTTCCTCCCGAGGTAAATAAAATAGCGGCCATCTCATCCGGTTCCAGCTGTTGATTCACAAAACCGGCATCTGAACGTTCTATTGCGGCAAGAGGAAAGCAATTTCCTATCTTCGGCCCTTTGGTCGTCACTTTAAATTCAACTGATTTAAAAGCATTGCTGAAAATCAGACTCAAAAAGTGGACCTCCGGTTCGGCGATCAGCCCTTGCGGTGCAATTTCTTCAATCGCGGCAAGAAGATTTTTTCTTCCCATGCCGGGATCAATCAATACAGGCACAACTCCCAGCTTAAAGAGAGCAAAAACTAAAGCATGAAATTTTAATGACGGTCTTACAAAAAGAAGTGTTTTACTTCCGCGATTAAACCCGATTTTAGAAAGTCCGTTGGCATACTTGTTGGCGAGCGTTTCCAGTTCTCCAAAAGTAATAGAATCATAACTATATTTTTTACCTGCACGGCGGGGATATCTTACCGCTACTTTATTATGATGAGTTTTTGCTATCTCGGTAAAACGATCAGCGATATTCATGGATGGAGACTTCTCACCGTAATTAATATTAACGTCGTAATTAAAACTAAATTATCACGGGTATGAAACCCAAAGCAAGCGTTGGAAACATTTCGCAACAAACTTTGGAGTTTCACAATAGAAACTGTTTCAATTCTTTAATTATTTCGCTTCCTGCATCTTCCAGCACATAATGTCCGGCAGATTCAAAAGTTTTTACAGTGGCGCGAGGATAAATTTCCATCCAGCGAATGAGAAAATAATCGTGAAAACAGAAATCCCGTTTCCCCCAAAGAATGAGGCACGGGCAGTGATGTTTAGGAAGTGATAATTCTATGTTCTTTAATGTCTGGTAACTTCGATGATTCTGATTCATGGGAATATCGGCGACAAACCGCGCTATCGCGATACGATTATTATAATTATCATATGGGTACAAATATCCACGTCTTATTTCGGGTGACATTTTTTTTGCCACGGCCATATAAGTAGCCACCACCGCGAATCCATTTAAACGGCGCATTACCTGTTCGGCCAGAATGGGAATCCGGCACATATTAATCTGGAAAGCGATAACAGTAGAAGTGTAGGCGGCGGAATTAAGAATAACTATCTTTTTGACCAAATCAGGATGCCGCTCTAAAAGGCCGAAACCAATAGGACCGCCCCAATCATGAACAATCAAAACAAAATCTTTTATTTCTAATTTCAAAACAAGTTTTTCCAGATTATCAATATGATGCTTCAGTATATATTCATAATCCTGCGGTTTATCAGAGAGACCACAGCCGATATGGTCCGGGACAATCACTCGATTAGTTTTCGAAAACTCGGTAACCAGATTTCTATAATAAAAAGACCATGTGGGATTACCGTGAACCATAAGGATTGGTTGTCCCTGTCCTTCGTCGAGATAATGCATGGAAAGATTATCTTTCAATTTAAAGAAATTTGACTTGAATGGATATAATTTGTTCAACCAATCCGGTCTTACCACTTTACCCCCAGCATAATTGAATTAATGCCTGATCCGATTCCAAGCAACCCAACATTGCTGCCCTTGGGAATATTTTTTTGCTCATCAAAAATATTTAGAGTAACTGGCAAGGCAGATGCTCCGGTGTTCCCTAAATACCCATAAGTGGTAAAAGTCGGACATTTCTCCAGTTTCAATGTCTGCTTTAAAAGAGTATCGTGCGCCACACCAACCTGATGCCCCACAAAGCAATCCACATCTTCATTAGACCATCCCAGTTCTTGTTTGGTTTCTTCCCATGTTTTTTGGGCCAGGGCGACGCCGGATTTCATCAGCTCTTCGGAATCGGTTTCCATCATCAGCGATACCGTATCGCCGCTGCCATGGCAAAGAACATTGGCCGAGGAATCAGCAAGAGATGCTCCCCCCAGAAGAAAATGGCCATCATGGACATAGTCTTTATGAGAAAGGGTATAAGCGACAGCGGCGGAGCCGATGGTTAAATTAGCGATATATTTTTTTATACTTTTTCTTGTAATATCATTTTGGTTTAACAAATGATCGATTGTCTGAAACAGCAACGGTCCCCCATTTTCACCGGAAACGATGAGTGCATGTTTAATCGAGCCATTTTCGATCATATTGGCTGCCACCACAAATGAACTCATTACTCCCAAACAGGCATTAGAGAGATCAAACAACATTGCTTCCGGCCGCAGCCCTAAATTATGATGAACAATCGAGGAGGTGGATGGTTCTAAAAAATCACGACAGACAGAAGCGTGGATTATAAGATCAATATTTTCTGGTTTCATAGTATTTTTTTTAAACAAATTTCTAGCAGCTTGAGTGGACAAATCACTGGGCCTTGTTCCCGGAGGCCAGAAACGTCTTTCTTTGATTCCGGTCATTAATTCTATTCGGCCGCCGGGAAGCTTGAGGCGCTGATACAGAGGCGCGAGCTTATCTTCAATTTCTTCAGAAGTCATTATTTGATCGGGAAGATGATAGGCGAAGGAAGAAATAACGACATTCTTAAACTTCATGCCTTGTCTCCATTCATCAGGCAATGAAGATTAGCCATTGAAATGCCGCTGAGCATGGCGCCGACTATTCCTAAAAAACCCTGATCAGTACCGCAGATAAAGAGGTTCTTAATGGCGGTTCTGCCATCTCTGACTTTTTGAGTGCTTCCGTAAACAGCTCCTTTAATATGACCCGTGTAACGCATAATTGTCCTGGGCGTGAAAACATCATAATAAAGCAACTTGGCCTTAAATTCAGGAAATAATCTGGCAATTAATGCCAGAGATTCTTTGCGTACTTCTTTTTTCCTTAAAAGATACGTTTTTCTGTCTAATTCATTCCATTTCTCAAAATTGGAAATAAAAGTAACGCGAACCACCCCTTCATCGTTATCATCATAACCAAAATTATTGGGAAAACAAATAACGGCGCTCCGATAGTCACAAAGAGTTTGCGGCTTTTGATACTTATACTTCTCATTATCATTAAAGAATATAATTGTATCTTTGATACCCTGATCAGACGGCTTCTTATCAAAAAAGAAAATTGTTTCCGTAAAACTCATCGCGCCGACCGCAGGGCATTCCTGCTTTTCGGAAACAATATTCATCGTTTCCGGAAAGCCAATGGAAGACATGACCTTATTGGATTGGATTATTTCTCCATTATCCAGAATTACACTTTTAACGACACCGCGTTCCGTATCTATCTTTCTAATACCCGCTCCCAAGCGCAGTTCTCCACCGAGTTGTATATATTTTTCGATAAGGAGATTGATAATGGCGCGAACTCCATTTTTGGGCCTGCTGAATCCTTCCAGATAAATACTTTTGAACATAATGACAAATTGAGAAAAATCCATGTCATTTTCCCAGGCGCTCCCGTAAATCAGCAGGGGACAAAAAATCATCTCGAGTAAATTCTCATCAGAAATAATCTCTCTGACTTTTTCTTTCGCGCTTTGATATTTGTTATTTAAATTAACATCATCATATTTTTTTATAAGCTCGAGAAGTCTGGCAAAATTATCCTTCTGGAGAGGGAAAGTTTTTTCGATCTCCTCCGTGAGTAATTGAGGATCATTGGAGAAAGAAAGTTGATGTTCGGGAAATGCGATTCGTGAAAAATGTTGCTGTGACAATTCCAATTTTTCATAAGGTATTCTCAATTGTTTAAGCAATTTTGTTAAAGGCCGCCCTCTTTCGCCCCGGCGGGCAAAATTGGTCATGGCATGCAGTCCAACATCCAGCTTTCTGTCCAGGCGTTCATAATAGGAGTTAAGACCTCCGGGGACTTTATGTCTTTCCAGAATGCAGACCTTTTGATCAAACATCGCCAGTCTGATCCCAGCCGCCAGCCCCGACATGCCCGCACCTATTATTATAGTATCATAACTAGTCATAGAAAATTTATGAAAACTTTGGTCCTAAATATTCAATACAACTTTTCAATGTTGCCAGTTTAGGGTAGTCTTCCGTAGGCACTTCAATCTTATATCTCTTCTTTAATTCCATCACAATATCCAGAAAATCCATGGAATCCAAATCAAGCTGATCTCTTAGTTTTGTATTATCATCAAGGTTCGAAAGATCCTCATCAACTGCAATTTCAGCGATGATATCTATAATTATTTGTCTTATGGCCTTCTCATCCAAGTTGCTGCCTCCTTGCAAAAAAATTATTTTATATATTTTTTTATTATTAAAACTGAATTAATTCCCAGCATCCCGAAAGAGTTACTCAAAATGAAATTAACTTCCTTTTCGACTGGTTCGCCATTTACTAAATTCTTCATATTGCACTTAGGATCAACATTTTCAATATGTTTACACGAATGAATTTTATTATCAGTAAAGCTGGGCAAATTTCCAGCAAGTTCCAACGCTCCGGCTGCGCCCATCGCATGACCGATAAATCCTTTGGTGCAATTAATATACGTATTTTCGGATTGTCCGAAAATTAAATTAACGGCTTCACATTCATTAATATCTCCGGAGGTTGTTCCCGTGGCGTGTAGATTAACTATATCAATATCGCTGGCCGTAATTTTTGCCTTGGCCATCGCGGCATTAATGCACTCAACCTGCCTTTGCGTATCAGGAAGGACAAAATCAACGGCATCGGAATTGATATGATAACCGGCTATTTCGCCATAAATTTTCGCCCCTCGCTTCTTGGCATCTTCCAATCTTTCCAGAACAAAAATGGCCCCTCCCTCCGAAACAACAATACCATTACGGTTAATATCCAAAGGTCGGCTCGCGCGAGTTGGATCATCATGCGCCCCGAGGGCCCCTTGACTCTTAAAGCCGGCAAATATACCGAAAGTGCCCGTGCTTTCGGAGACTCCTCCCGCCAAAGCCAGATCAACTTCATGTAGTTGCAACATTTGCATGCCATGAATAATGCCAATATTTCCGGCGGCACAGGCGGCACCGATAGTGTAAGCGGGACCTGTAATCCCCATATTTAAACTGACTTCACCGGCAGGTGTATTGGCCACAGTTCTAGGGTTATGATGATGAGACCATAAACTGGCATCAAGATTATTCTTATGAAGTTCATAAATTTCGTTCTCCGTTTCTACGTTGCCGTGCTCAGTAATACCCAGATAGATTCCGGTTCTATCTTTAACTAATGAATCCATGGATAACCCGCTGTCCTTCAATGCTTCGTGGGCGCAATAAATTGAAATTGACCCTGCTCGAGTCCCTCGCCTTCGCATTTTTTTCTTTTGATAAAGATTTTCATCAAAATGACAGTTTCCTACCGCGACCTTACCCATATAACGAACTTCCATTTGAGTAATTCCGGATTTCTGATTCAGAAGGGCATCGCGTAACTCTTTTAGATTATTAGCGTTAGGGGCAGTAAGTCCAACACCGGTGATAACAACCCTGATATTTTGATTATTACTCATGGGCATTTTCCCGTTCACTTATTAAAATATACTTAATACTAATTTCTCTATAAATATGCCGAAACCTGCCGGAGTAATTTCGGCACCATAAACCAAAAGATAAAGAAAATGAGGAAATTTTTGGTAAATTTATGAAGATGAGAGCTATTCTTTCCCCTCATCGAGAGAAAGAATAGCTATAACAATCACCTCGCCTAATTCCCCCCACAACTTAAAAAAATTGGAATGGTTTCGGTCATAACAATTTAGGCCTTATATGTCAATGAAATATTGAACATTTGAAGACGTGCGTTATTCCCGCCCATTTAGTTTTCAATCAAACGCGCGCTTTGTTACGTTCTCGTTTTTTTCAAAATCTCTATCATTATTTTCGCGCAGGCGAGAGTATCAGAAAGGGCGTCATGGTGTTGTAAATTAATATTAAAGTTTCTACAAACAGCGGGCAAATTTGTGGGGTAGAGATTAAACACTTGCCGGGAAAGTTTCATCGTGCACTGGAAATCAACTTCAGGCTTTATAATTCCGTGTCTTTCACAGCAGGCACGCAGGACATTGCTGTCAAAGCTTGCATTATGCGCCACCGCGAAATCAATTTGATCAAAAAACGGTTTTATGGATTTCCAGTGCTGCTCAAAAGTCGGTTCATTTTCGACATCCTCCCATGTGATTCCATGGATATAAGAGAACACAAAAAATTTGTAGGGCGGCCGGATAAGAAACGACGCCATGTCAACAATCTCATTATTTTCAACACGCACCAAACCAAGAGCGCAAGCGCTGTCGCGGTAATAATTTGCTGTTTCAAAATCCAGCGCGAGAAAATTCATAATAAAATTAATTTATCTGTGCCTTTATTTTATGAAGGAAGGGGCGGGCTTACAGCCCGCCCCCATCAATGCACATGATTAAAATAGGCTTAAACTATTATTTCTTTGATTTTGCCTTAGGTGTCGCTGTTTTCTTGGAAGCGGGTGTCGTTGCGGCAGCAGGTTTCACGTCCAGCAACTCCACTTCAAAAACCAGTGTAGCACCGCCCGGAATGGGAGGCCTACCCTGGTCGCCGTAAGCTATATCCGAAGGACACACCAGCTTAGCCTTGCCGCCGACTTTCATTTTTCCGACGCCTTCCGTCCAGCAGGGTATAACCTGTCCCAGCGGAAATTCCAAGGGCTCGCCGCGCTTAACGGAACTGTCAAATTCCTTACCGTCAATAAAAGTGCCGGTGTAGTGAACCTTAACGATGTCCGTCGCTTTTGGTTGAGCGCCGGTTCCGGCTTTGATTTGCTGATAAATAAGACCCGAAGCCATCTTCTGTGCGTCTTTTTGCTTGGCGGCATTCTCTAAATAGGGCTTGGCCAATTCTTTTTGCTTTTGCGCGGCAGCTTCCATCCTTGTGCGAAACAATTGATTGATTTTCTGCTGATAAGCTTCAGGCTCTGCTTCCAACTTTTTACCGGCAACAACATCGGTCATGCCCTGCTTGACAAACTCATACTCATCAGTGGACAAGTTAAAAATGGATAGTTGCTTTGTCAGGTGAACACCCAGCGCATAGAGGGCTTTCTGGTCTTCAGTTTGCGGCTGGGCGGCCCATGACGGAACAGCCAGCATAAAAACAAAAACACAAATGATAAGTTTACGCATAGAATTCCTTTCTTGAATCATAATTTTTTTGATAAAACATTAACTCACTTAGGTTAATATAGGAAGTTTGTCCTTGTATGTCAATGAAATATTGGCCTAAAAGAGTTATTGAAGTTCTGCCATTGAAAACCCCCCCTTAATGCCTTGGCCTCAAGGGGGGGGGCGACCGCTATATAAACAGATCATGATTTTGATGACAGCGATTGCTTCAATTCTCTTTTCAATCCGTAAATCTAGTTAACCGTTTGTTATGCTACAATGTTCTTAACTGCTTCAATAACCGGGTTGGTGAACAGTGCCATCAGAATGGTGTAAAGAGCAAAGACGCCAACCATTTCCGTGATGTACATCTTTTCGTATTTTCTTTTCAGAGTCATTAAAATCAATCCGCCGAGTATTAAGCATCCCAACTGAAAATACGGGAAATTAGCCGTTCCCGTTGCCGCGTATTCGGCGAATGCAAAAGTTGCCGTAAAAAGAATAACCGCCGCCGCTGTTACTATTGTTCCTAATGTCTTTTTCATGATCTGTTCCCTCCTTTGGGAGTAATTTGTATTTGCCTTTATACTATTGAAATTATCGTGCCAGATTTACAACCTACGGCAAAAAATATTGTAACTATCTGAAATAGAATGTTATTCTTAAAAACAGACTCCCATCATTGAAGGCGCTAAACCTTTATTTTTTCTTATTTATTTTAATGGAACATTCAAGCAATTGAATGAAATGTGAAAAAAATTTACCAATCATTTTCGCCGGGGTTCACAATATATAAAATGTGCCAGCACTCTTTTTTTCTTCTTTTATAATGCCGCAAAATATTAATATAATAGACTATTATTTCTATTTTAAACAAAAACTATATTCCCCTATTGACAAATAAGAATATAGTTGTATCATACAACCATGTTAATAAAAATAAATGAAAACTGCTCTGAATTAATGAATGTGTTTAGCGGCCTTTCACAGGTGATGCGTTGCTGTTGGCGTGATGAGGCCTTCTGCGAAGGAATAACTTTCCATCAGTTCATGATTCTGGATACAGCAGCAAAAGCAAAAGAACTCAACATGTCAGATCTGCATAAAATTTTATCGGTACAGAAAAGCACGACAACCCGCCTGGTTAATCCCCTGATTAATAAAGGGCTCTTGCGCCGCGATAAGGCAGATCATGATTCTCGCGCTGTAAAGCTTACATTGACCAAGGAAGGTCTTGAGACCCATAAAAAGGTATGGCTTTGTCTAATAGATTTCTACCAGAGAGTTACTAATAACATACCTGAAGAAAAGAGGGCGGAAGTATTAGAATGCGTAAAAATTTTTATTGCCGCCATAAAAAACTCATCCGATACTTGTAATTGCTGTAAACCAAGGTCATGAACCCCATAGCTTGCTGTAGGGTTCAGACCCTCCGCTTTGCGGGATAATTAGACTAACAAATATTACTGCACTATGTTTGTAATATTTGAATCTCATTAAATTGGAGTTTCACAATAAAACAAGGATAATAATATGAATAGTTGCTCCAGTCCCAAAGATGAATTTACATTCCCAATAATAAAGGATGAATTTAACTGCGGTTGCATAAGCAAAGCCAAGCATGTCCAAAATAATATTACTGCGTTGGAACAATCTTTTGTCAGCGGATCAGTACTCACGTCAGCAGGCCGCTTGCCGCAAGTATTATCGACTTTGCGCCGGCAAGATCACTGGGAAACTATCAAAGCCCGTTTCGGTACCTTTAGAATGAATTATAGTGTGGTCCCCGGCCTATACGCGTTAGGCCATCCGGATGATAATTCGCCTGTTTTAGTTACCGCCAATTACAAGATGAGTTTTGATCGCTTGAGGAAAGCTCTACCGGGTAGGGATCTCTGGATTCTAGTGCTGGACACGAAAGGCATAAATGTGTGGTGCGCGGCAGGTAAAGGCACCTTTGGCACGGAGGAGCTTGTCCGAAGAATAGAATTAAGCGGCTTGAGCAATATCGTAAAACACAGAAAATTAATTCTTCCTCAGCTGGGCGCAGCGGGAGTCGCCGCTCACAAAGTAGCAAAACTCTCCGGCTTCAAGGTTCAATATGGTCCGATACGCGCGGAGGATTTACCTGTTTATCTCGATGGCGGTTTCAAGGCAACCGCGCAAATGCGAATAATGAACTTCCCATTAAAAGAAAGAGCTGTGCTGATTCCTATTGAACTCAATGAAACAATAAAACCGTTTCTAATTATCGCTTCGATTTTATTGATCATCAGCGGCATAATGGGGCCGGCTGGATTTTGGGCAAATGTGGCTGGTTATGGATTTTTCGCTGTCATGGGATTACTTTGTGCCATTATCGGAGGAACAGTTTTTAATGCTCTTCTCTTGCCGTATCTGCCGGGACGGGCGTTTTCTTTGAAGGGTTTATCGATCGGCATTGTCATCGCCCTAATTCTTCTTTATCTGCGTGGCATCAATTTACAGACATGGCCGGGAAGGATTGAAACTCTGTCCTGGCTGTTGATAATCCCGGCAATATCGTCATATCTTGCGATGAATTTTACCGGATGCTCCACCTATACTTCTCTATCCGGAGTGAAAAAGGAAATGCGCTGGGCGCTTCCTTTTCAAATTACTGCCGGCGTGGGCGGTCTTATTACATGGATAAGTGCAATTTTTATTGCCTAGGAGTTCAAATTGAAAAAATTAATTTATCTCAAAGATGTTGTTACTTTGCTGTTGGACGAGAATAAATGCACCGGCTGCGGAATATGCATGGATGTTTGTCCCCATGACGTATTTAAAATGAATAGTTCACACGTAGCAATCCAGAATCGGGATGCCTGTATGGAATGCGGAGCATGCAGTTTGAACTGCCCGGCTGACGCTATTTCAGTAAAATCAGGTGTCGGCTGTGCCGCCGCGGTTATAAATTCCATGTTGGGGAGAAACGGCGGCGAATGTTGTTGTGGTCCGGATACCGGCGGCACAACTGCCAATACTAAAGGTGGCTGTTGCAGCTGATATAATATCTCAATACTAGTCTAAATGAATCGGAGATTATTTGCGGCTTAATACAAAGATATTTAATTATGTATACTCCGGACTGAAGCACCGTTTACTTAGATTTAGATTTAGGACCGTTAAATTTTTCAAAAATCCAAAACGGCACACCGACCGGATTAAGACTCGTAAACTTTTGTTTACACAATATGTAATTTTCAAGTTTCTTGATTTAGTAGCTGTG
>JAPLJP010000133.1:45687-84433 GCA_026388535.1 Deltaproteobacteria bacterium
AGATTGATTTTCAATGATAGTTTT
The DNA here is from genome assembly GCA_026388535.1 of Deltaproteobacteria bacterium. Taxonomy (GTDB): domain Bacteria; phylum Desulfobacterota; class Syntrophia; order Syntrophales; family Smithellaceae; genus Smithella. Next base: position 45,712 of record JAPLJP010000133.1, read on the forward strand.
GTTCCATTTTACTTTTCCGAAAGCGGTTATTCTTTGATGCAGATTCTCTAATGTTAAATCCATCTTAATAATTGTATCCACGGGCAAAAGAATATTGCCCTGAATTTTAGCGCCTGACATAGAAATATCCTTGCTGTAGTTATAGATAATTTTTTTAGAGAGATTTTTTATTTCGGAGACGACAGTTATGATAATCTCGTGCTCCTCCTTAAGCCGGTCAGCCCTTCTTTTTTCGTTTTCATTCAGCGGGGCCGCCCCCCTTTTTTCGTCATCCTTAACCAGTTTCATCCTCTCTCTTTCTTTCATAAAGCTCCATCTCTCTTTCTTTCTTTTACTTTGGAATTTTCGCTTTTCAGTCCTTACTTCCAAGCGCTCCAAACCATGAAATTATAATAATTAACAACGGCTGATTCTTAATTTTCAATTCTATGTTGCCGTGATATTTCCCATTTTTTAAAAAAGGGTTCAAAGAAACTAACATCAATATCTCAGTAAAGCTGATAGCCTTTTCCCCGAAACAATTTCAGGCAGGCATCAGCGACAGCAGAATCATAAAGAATTCCTTTATTTCCCTCGATCTCTTCAAGAGCGGCCTCAATTCCCAGAGCAGGACGATATGGACGGTTGGAAGCCATGGATTCAACGACATCGGAAACAGCCAGAATACGGGCCTCCATAAGAATCTCGTCCCCTTTCAAATTTTTGGGATATCCGGAACCATCCATCCTTTCATGATGCTGGTGAACAATTTGTGCCAGCGGCCAGGGGGATTCCACTTCCTTCAACATCTCGTATCCGCTGCAGGAGTGTTCTTTCATCAAGGAAAATTCCAGTTCTGTCAGCTTTGTCGGTTTGGCTAATATTTCCAAGGGTATGGATAATTTCCCGATATCATGAAGGGAACCGGCCATGCGCACACCATCCATTTTTTCTTGAGCTAATCCCATCTCCGCGGCAATGGCGCAGGCCAGATTTGCGGAGCGAAGCTGGTGGCCGACCTTATATGGCTCCCTGGCCTCTACGGCGGAAACCATGACCTGGATAGTAGCGCCGACAGCATTCTTGAGGCTGTCAATTGTATGTTGAAGCTCATGATCCGACCGTTTGCGCTTGGATCTAGCTTCTGCGGCTTCTAATTCTCTGGCTATAGCAGGACCGAGACGAGATAAATTATTCTTTGCTACATAATCTCTGGCGCCTAAACGCATACATTCTACGATCACGTCTTCGCCGGCAGTTCCGGACACAATGATGAGAGGAATATCCGCACGTGATTCGTTTATTAATGCAATGGCTGAGGGGACATTAAAATTTGGCATTTTATAATCGCAAAGAATTATGTCCCATTGCTTTTCCCGGAGGGCTTTTTTCATTGTGGTGGAGTCGTCCACCCATTCGTACACCGGATTAGAAAATAAGCAATAAAAAGTGAAGGCAATAGCGATTATTGTCCCTCGAACTACTGGTTTTGTCAGTCGTCCGACTTATTTTTTCGCTACGGAAAATAAAATCAAACCTATCCCTAATATGATCAGTGTTATAGGACAGGGAAGCGGAAGCCCTAGAGGATTCGGCTTATTCAGAATCATTAATGTGGAATCTGCAATAAGAAGAAGTCCGGATACAATGAAGCATATTTTTGATATTTTTAACATAAATACCTCTCTGTCATGAATTTTGCTTGGTACTATTATCTTCTCATTTATACAGCTTTGCCTTTTGCCGCCGAATCGTGGTGGGCGGCAGTATAGGTATATTGCTCTTTTGTGTCAACCACGAATATTATACCCCAAAGCAAGCAGTGGGGTATAATATCCTCCGCTTTGCGGGATAATTCGATCTGCAAGCTTCAGCGCACTTTGTTTCTAAAGATTGGGTCTCATTACAACTTACCAATTTCCACACATTTCATTATGGAAATTCGAGTTTTACCAAGGAAATATAGGCCGAAAAAAGCGGATGGTATGCTCCAAAGCTTACTTTGAAGTCATGCCCTTAATCACCCTTGAAGTCCTGCATACTAGTTGAGATTGGTTTAACCTTGAGATATATCCAATATAAATGTCTTAGTATATCACTTCATCCTGCTGAACAAGACGCTTCCCAGCAAAAACATAATTACGGCAAAGAAAAAGATGATGCCGAAGTCGATATAAAAAGGAAAAGCGTTCACATGGAGCAGAGCGCCGCGAACGCCGTCCACTGCGTAAGTCAATGGATTGAGTTTGACCAGGCTCTGCAGCCACAAGGGCAGTTTGTTATCCACCGGGAAAAGAGCGCCGGAGAGAAAGAAAAGAGGGAAGACAACAAATGTCGAAACGACCTGAAAGCCTTCCAGGCTCTCCAGCATCGAGCCGATAGCCAACCCCATAGAAACAAGCGCGATTGATGTTATCAGCAGAAATAATAATGCCAGCGGGATTCCCCAGGGATTGACGGAAGGAAACAAAAACGAGAAAATAAAAAGGATAAGAATCTGCAAAGTAACATCCGTGCAACCGCCTAGCACTTTGCCCATAAAAATACTGATACGCGATACCGGCGCCACCAGCACCGCCTTGAGCACATCCAGCTTCCGGTCCCAGACAATATAAAGTCCGAAAAATACAGAGCCGAAAAGCACCGACATGGTCAGTATGCCTGGGTAAATGTAATCCCGGTAATTGATATCACTGATACTGATACTGGCTCCCACACCACTGCCGAAGAGGAACAGCCACATCAGCGGCTGAACGACGCTGGAGACGATTCTGCTTTTTTCTCTCCTGAACACTATAAACTCGCGCCACCATAAGGCGTAAATTCCCATCAGTTCTTTTTGCAGACGATTATTGTTCATCTTATTTTCCCCTCTGGCGGTAACGCGCCACGGAGTCAACCCAACTTCCGGAGTCTTCCGGTGAATCTTCCCGGATATCGTGACCGGTCAGTTTGATAAAGACATCATTAAGTGTCGGCACTCTTGTTTCCACACATTCCACATGAGGAATTATGGAAAGCAATTCCGGCAGGTGGAGATGGGCATCCTTCATGGTTATCTCCACAGCGTCTTCATTTAGTTTCACGTCCGTTACATAAGGCAGGGCTTGTATCTTTTGCAGGGGTGGTTCTTTGGCCCGAATAACGACCAGATCGCCGCCCAGGGATTGTTTGAGGTTATCCGGAGCATCCAGCGCCATAATTTGTCCCTGGTCAATAATACCCACTCTATCGCACACCTGCTCCGCCTCTTCCATATAATGAGTGGTCAGGACAACTGTGGTCTGCTCTTTTTGCGCCATTTTTTTGATATAGTCCCAGGTGCGGGCGCGCGTTTGCGGATCAAGCCCGAGTGTCGGCTCGTCTAGAAAGAGCACCGCCGGCTGATGCAGAAGGCCGCGCGCCAGTTCCAGTCTGCGGCGCATTCCGCCGGAATAAGTGCGGGTTATATCTTTACTGCGATCCCGGAGATCCACAAGCTCCAGCATTTCCGCTATTCTTTTTTCCCGCTGTCGGGCAGGCATGCCATAGAGGCGGGCATGAAGTTCAAGATTTTCATAACCGGTAAGAACCGTATCGAGCGTCGGGTCCTGAAAAACGATACCCACCTGACGCCGGACTGCGTCCGGATTTTTTACGACATCAAAACCGGCCAATGTGGCGCGGCCCGAAGTCGGCCGGATAATCGTACAGAGCATCCCGATGGTTGTGGTCTTACCCGCGCCGTTAGGGCCCAGTAGGCCGAATATCTCGCCTTTCTCGATATTCAAATCGATGCCCCGCACAGCCTGAATCTTGCCGAAGGTTTTAGTGAGAGCTTTAATCTCGATGATTGACATAAAATTTCTATTTCTTTTGAGATTGTTTTTCTTTTATTTTTCTTAATAGATTTGCCGTATCAAAATATACCTCATTGCGGACAATTTTATCATTTAATATTTCAACTATATCCAAGCCATATTCAACAACCGTGTCATTATTAACAGGAAGGGACACCTTCCATTTCAATGTAAAACCTTTTTCTGTCGGAAATATTTCAATCTGCTCATATTTCCAGTCGGGATAAGGAATTAGAAATTTTCTAAAATAGGCTAATATTTTTTCATGACCCGTCAGACCTTTAGGGATGAAAGGATCTGAATAAAATGCGTCCTCAGAATAAAATGATATTAGCAATTCCGGCCTGTTACCAGTCCAGGCAGGCAACCATTGATTGCAAAAATTATTTGCTTTTTCTAATTCCATGATTTTCTCCTTTTTCACGATGGGACTATGACGGGATTATATGAATAATGATTCCGGGTGTCAAAGTAATATTGACTACCAAAGCGTGGGCAATGTTGATGTATGCCGTCTGTGCAAGTTGTGCTAAGAATTGACCTGCCGGCAATATTTGTTTGACTTTTAACTGGCACCAAATTAAGTTTTAGAAAATCTGGTGAAATTGTATAAAATAATATTTTTAGATTGCCACGGTCACTGTCGTGACCTCGCAATGACAAATTATGACAGGTGTTTTGATTTGAAAAAACGTATTGTAATTACAGGATTGGGAACATTAAACGCCATCGCCAATAACGTGCCGGATTTCGCGCGCGCGCTCAAGGAAGGCGTATGCGGCATAGAGCCGATTGACCTCTTTGACACAGCCGGTTTCCGCTCTCAAACGGGCGGCCAGATCAAAAATTTTATTCCCCGTGATTATATTCCCCGAAATTTCTCCATGAAGAGAATGTCGCGGGCGGATATGCTCTCTTTTGCCGCGACACTAGAGGCTCTTCGCGACTCCGGGCTTTACCCTCTGTCGGAAGAATTAAAAGAAGAAATGGGCGTGGTCATCGGCGGCGGCGCCGGAGGACTTTTGGAAGCGGAAGAATTCTACGATGATTTATTAAAAAATATTGGCAAGAACGCGAAGTTTTCCAAACTCTCCGCATTATTTTGCGCTTCTTCCGCTGATCGCATTGCCTCCGCTTTTGGGTTCACAGGACCGAAGTCAACTTTTATGACCGCCTGTTCCGGAGGCGCTACAGCGCTGGGCTACGCGCGGGATTTGATTCTCAACGGCCATGCGTCCATCATGCTTGCCGGCGGCGTGGAACCTATGTGCCGGATTACCTATGCCGCCTTTAACGCGTTGAAGTCCGTTGATCCTGAGACTTGTCGGCCTTTTGATAAAAACCGCGCCGGACTTTCGCTTGGCGAAGCCGCGGCAATAATGGTTCTGGAGGAACTGGATTCCGCACTGGGCAGAGGGGCAAAAATTTATGGTGAGGTTTTGGGCTATGGCATTACTTGTGATTCTTTCCATATGACCGCCCCCGATGAACAAGCTTCCGGCGCTGTTCGCTCCATGCAAGCAGCGTTAAAGGACAGCGGCCTTTCCGTAAAAGATATCGATTACATCAACGCGCACGGCACGGCCACACCGGTCAATGATGTTATGGAAACAAAAGCAATCAAGGAAGTGTTCGGCAAGCGCGCTTATTCGATTCCGGTGAGTTCAACCAAATCCATGCACGCGCACACGCTGGGGGCCGCGGGCGCCCTGGAAGGCATTGTGTCCGTGCTGGCATTGCAGCATGGTTTTATACCGCCGACTATCAATTATCAGGAAAGCGATCCGCAGTGTGATCTGGATTACGTTACCTCTGGTTCAAGAAAAGCGAATCTGCGTGCCGTTCTTTCCAACTCCTTTGCCTTCGGGGGCAACAACACTACGGTAATTTTCGGCAAGTATTCCGAAAGGGGCGCGGTCAATGAATAAAGAACAGCAAAAAGATAGCGCCCAGCGCGTGGTTGTAACCGGTATCGGTATGGTAACTCCTCTGGGAATAGGCAGGGAAGAATTCGGTCGGCGGCTTTTTTCCGGCGAAACCGCCATTGCGGAAATAAAAACATTTGATACCAGTACCTTTGGCTCGCATCTGGGAGCGGAAGTTACCAATTTCAATCCGCGTGATTTTATTTCCGTGAAAAACATGCGGCGGATGGACAAAACATCTCTTATGACGGCGGCCTCGGCTCGTATGGCCCTGGATGACGCAGGGATACAAATTACACAAGAAAACCGTGATCGCGTCGGCATTATTCTTGGCACCGCATTCGGCGCGACGGATGTAACTGCCCAGGTTGCAGGAACACTGCTTACGGAAGGCCCCTCGTCCGTCAACCCGATATTGGTTCCCAACATCGTTATGAACGCTCCCGCGGGCCATACTTCCATTGAGTTGGGATTTCGCGGCGTCAACACAACGGTGACTCATTTCGCTGTTTCTGCCGAAAACGCGATTGCTTATGCCGCGGCAGAAATAAGGCGCGGCACCGCTGATTTTATTCTCGCCGGCGGAGTGGACATTTTATCCAAATTTTATTATGAATCTCTGACAAAATTTCACGCCCTTTCTCCGCAGAATGGGGGGCCGGAAGCTTGCCGCCCCTTTGACAAAGACCGCAATGGAACAGTAGTCGGAGAAGGCTGCGGAATAATTTGTCTGGAGAGCATGGAATCGGCCAAAGCTAGAGGGCGCAAACCATATTGCGAAATTAAAGGCATCGGCATGGGATCATCACCCACAACACCGACCGGCTGGCCGCAAAATTCAGACGGTATTAAACGGACATTGGGCCGCGCGCTGAAAAACGCGGGTAGTTCTATAAACGATATTCAGGCTATTTTTGCGGCGGCGAACGGCGGCAGGATTCTCGATGCCGTGGAGGCAGACGCTTACGCCGAAATATTTGCCGATTCAAAAAATAAAACGTTAATCACTGCGCTCAAAGGCGCCACAGGAGAAAGTTTTTCCGGCGGCGGCATCAGAGCTTGCGCTTTGGCACTGTCTATGGAAAAAAATATGTTGCCGCCTGCGATGGGCTTGACAAATCCTCTGAGACCACTTGAATTTGTCATTGGAGATAAAAAAGAGATAGAAATCAATAATATTGCTCTCGCCGGTATTTCTTTCGGCGGGACTTACGCATATCTGATTTTCGGCAAATGATACCATCTCGCTTTCTGCGGCTAACTTTGTTGGCATCGTCGTCGGCTTCCTCAACGTATTGTCATATACGCCTCGTTGCCTCCTCCTTGCCGCCGCGTTATCCTTTGAAATCGAAATGGTATAAACTTTTGTCGCACCCCCCAAATGGGAAACATATTTTTTATTGGCGGAAATCATAAAATATTGTAAACAGCGCAAGGCTTCAGAAAAGCCTTTAACAAATTAATTGATTGAAAGAAGAAGCATGAAATTTAAATTGATTTATCCGAAGTGGGAAAAGCTAGACAGGCAAACGCCGTTTATCTTGCCGCCGCATGGGCCGGTGGTTTTTGCCGCCGCACTGCCTGATTATGTGGATGTGAAATTTATTGATGAAAACATACAGGAGATTGACTTTGATCAGGCGGCGGATTTTATCGGCATTTCCGTAATGCTGACCGCTCAAATAAAACGCGGTTGGGAAATAGCCGATAAATTCCGCGAAAAAGGAATCAAGGTTATATTCGGCGGAATCGCCACAATGCTGCACGCTGAAGAAACTCAAGAACATGCCGACTGCGTTTTTCTGGGTGAGGCCGAAGGCCGGATGGAACAGGTATTCACGGATTTTAAAAACGGCAAACTACAAAAGGTTTATAACTATATGCAGGATTTCCCGGCCATTGAAAATGTCGGGACGGCAAGGCGCGGTATTTTAAACCGCGCAATGTATAATTACCGAGGCGTGCAGATGGTCGATCTGGTGCACGCGTCGCGCGGCTGCCGCTTCAACTGCTATCCGTGCGCTGTGAGATTTCTGGGTGGCAGAAGTTTCCGTCCCCGACCCTTTGATAAAGTAGTCGCGGAAATGGCCAGCATTGACAACAACAGGCTTTTCATCGTTGATAATTCTCTGGCTCAGGACAAACAATGGGAAATGGATTTGTTCAGGGAAATGATTCCTTTGAAAAAGAAGTGGTGCTGTCACCCCATAGAAGATGACGACAAGGTGCTGGATCTGGCCGCGCAGGCCGGCGCGTGGTTTGTGTATCAGGCGATTTTCGATTCTTCTGATTTCATCCGCGACCGTATCAAACGCTATCACGATTACGGCATTGCCGTGGAAGGCAGTATTCTTCTCGGGCTTGATTATCACACTGAAGATTACATTAAAAAGCTGGTTGATTTTCTGCTGGAGGTTGATCTGGATATGGCGGAATTCACCGTGCTCACCCCTTTTCCGCACACCCGCACGTTTGACGATTTGCATAACGAGAAAAGAATATTCACTTATGATTGGAATAATTACACTTGCGGAAAAGTTGTTTTTCAGCCTAAATTATTGACCCCGGAAGAATTGCAGTCACTTTATTATTACGCTTGGGATAAATTTTATGAGGAAGAGCCGCAAAATTATAAAATGTTCAAGATGCTAAAAAAAGTAATGGATAAAGAAAGGGCGGATGGAACATATAAGCCGCGCGTGCGCAAGTGATACCAAGCTGCATCCTTTGGCTAACTTTGTTGGCTGCGTCTTCGGCTTCCTCAACGTATTTTCATCTACGCCTGCGGAGCCTCCTCCTGGCCGCCGCGTTATCCTTTGAATGCGACTTAGTATAAGATAAAAAACGGGAAAGGAGATGTTAACCCGATGAAAAAAAACAATAACAAGGCCGCCGTGATTATCGACGGCAGTAATGTCAGTTTCAATGATATTATCGCCGTAGCGCGATACGGCGTTCCCGTGCAGATAAGCAAAGCCGGCAAGTTTGTAAAGATGATGGAGAAAACGCAGAAAATTCTGATGGATTCCATGCGCCGGGGAGTTCCCGTTTATGGCGTGACAACCGGTTACGGCAAATCCTGCGGCAAAAGAATGCCGTTGGATATAGCTCTGAAAAACGGCGTCAACATTTTTACTTTTCACGGCTGCGGCACGGGAGAGCCCATTGGCATTGAAGAAACAAGGGCGGCAATGTTGTGCCGCATTATTTGTCTGGCGCGAGGTTATTCCGGCGTGTCCGTAGCTCTTCTCCAAAAAATGGCCGATTTCCTGAATTACGGTATAACACCGGTAGTTCCCTGCGAAGGTTCTGTCGGCGCATCCGGCGATCTGACGCCGATGTCCTACATTGGAGCGTGCCTAATGGGCGAACGCGAAGTTATTTATCAGGGCGAAACAATGCCCGCCGCAAAGGCTTTGAAAAAAACGGGAATCAAGCCATACCATTATTTGCCCAAAGAGCCCCTGGCAATGGTTAACGGCACAACCACAATGACGGGCATAGCCGTTATAGCCGTCGAGAGAGCCTGGCGAATTTTATCCGCCGCGATTTCCGCCACGGCGCTTTCCATTCATGCCCTCAAGGGAAACGCCCGGCATTATCATCCGGTAATATCGGAGGCCAAGCCCTTCCCCGGTCAGACATTTGTCGCCGCTCAGATTATTAATCTATTAAAAACCAAAGTATCGACGCGCCAACTGGAAGATGACAATCTTGAGTCTCTTCAGGATCCCTACTCTCTGCGCTGCGCTCCGCAGGTGGCTGGTGTTTTATATGACGGACTGGACTGGATAAAGAAATGGGTGGAGATTGAAGCCAACAGCTCCAACGATAATCCAATTTTCGATCCCGCTACAGGCGAGGTGCTTATGGGCGGCAATTTTTACGGCGGGCATATCGCTTTTGCCATGGACGGACTTAAGGCCGCGCTGGCTTCCGTTGCCGATATGTGCGACCGCCAGATAATGCTTCTTGTTAATCCCAATTTAAACAGAGGACTCCCCGGCGATCTGGTAAGAAAATCCAATAAGGAAAAGGGATTGCGTCATGGCTTTAAAGCTATGTCCATCTCGTCTTCCGCTCTGACGGCTGAAGCCCTGAAGGCCACCATGCCGGCGGCTTCCTTTTCGCGCTCCACCGAATCCCATAATCAGGACAAGGTTAGTATGGGAACAATCGCGGCGCGCGACGCCGAAAGGGTATGCACACTGACGGAACGGGTTGTGGCTATCCATATTCTGGCGGCGGCTCAAGCCTGCGACATAAGAAACAATACCGGCACTAGGCCGCTTCTGGCCAATCTAATGAAAAGCATCCGGAAAGTCTCCGCGCCGGTGGTGGACGACAGGGCGATGGATAAAGACATTGAAAATGTTTGCGAAGCAATTAAATACTCCGATTTTTTTGGAATTAAACAATGAAAGAAAAACAAAAAAGTTTTGAAGTAAAAATACGTGTGCCGTTTTTTGATCTCGATCCCATGCAAATAGTCTGGCACGCTAACTATTTAAACTATTTTGAAATTGCGCGGGCGGCGCTTTTCGAAAATAACGGCATTGATCTTTACTCCTTTTATGAAAAGCAGCAGTTAATCTTTCCCATTATCAAAACTTCGACCAAGCATATTCTCCCCTTGCGTCACCGTGATGAAATTATCTGCAAGGCGACGCTAGTTGATGCGTATATTAAATTGGTCGTTGATTTTGAAATCAGAAAAATACAAGACGGCAAGGTCTGCGCCCGCGGCCGCACAGAACAGGTAACAGTGAAAGTTCCGGAAATGGAAACTATATTCAGCATTCCTGAAGAAATTCGCCTCGCTTTTGGTTTCTGAAATGGAAGAAGCTTTGCAAAAATCTTTTATAGCCGGGTTGGAACGCCTTGCCGCCCGCGCGGATTTGCTTGATTCCATCAATGTATTTCCGGTAGCCGATGGAGACACAGGAAGAAATCTTTCCATCAGCCTTACTCCGCTGCGCAATTTGAACCAGCCTAAAGAAAAGATTATTCATCAGCTTCTTTTATCGGCACGCGGTAATTCAGGCAATATCGCCTCGCAATTTTTTTTCGCTTTTTGCGCCGCGGATAGCGTCTCTGATCTGGCCCAACGCGCCAGGGAAGGCACAGCGAAGGCATGGCAAGCGCTGAGCAATCCCCGTCCCGGCACAATGCTGAGTGTCTTTGACGCTCTTGTTGATGTTCTGCCGCAGGAAATAACTCCTGATAGACAAACAGTGGATACAATTATCGGCCGTCTGGAAAAATCCGTTCATGAAACTTATGAACAACTCCCCCGGTTGAAAGAAGCCGGTGTTGTTGATGCGGGCGCTCTGGGCATGTATATTTTTTTCGAAGGATTCTTTTACGAGCTCGCCGGCATTCCTGATGATTGCCGTCCGGTTACGGAAACATTTAAAAATCGTCTGCGGATATCGCCCTCATTTCAGGAAAACACGGAATCGGGCTATTGTGTTGATTTTGTCGTCAAAGCTCCCAATTATTCCCCCGATGAATTAAAGATAATCACTAGCATGCAGGAAGAGGTTATTATCATCCCCGAAGGTGATTTTTACAAAATCCATCTGCACACTCAGGACAAGGATAAGGTCCGGTCTCAAATTACTGGATTGGGCAATGTGGTTAACTGGGAAGATGACAACCTGGCTTCTCAAGTCAAAGAATTCATGCATTCAAAGGACGGCCAGACTTTGCACATAATGACCGATGCCGCCGGTTCCTTGACAATAAAGGACGCCAAAATTTATGGTTTCACGCTTCTGAACAGCTATCTGACCATCGGCGAAAAATGCCTGCCGGAAACTTATTTTCATTCTGAGGAACTCTATAGCGCGATGAGCAAGGGAGCAAAAGTATCCACATCACAGGCTTCCGTTTATGAAAGACATCAGTTTTACGAAAGCGTTCTGGAGAGGTTTGAAAAAGTTTTATATCTCTGCGTCGGCTCAGTATTTACCGGCAATTATCAGGGAGCGCTCCAGTGGAAAAAAGAGCATGATAAACAAGACAGGCTTTTGATAATTGACACCGGCGCGGCGTCGGGCAGATTAGGAACTATCGCGCTGGCGACGGCTCGTTTTATGACCGAAACAAACGATATGAAAAAAACCTTCGCTTTCGCCAAGAAAGCAGTGCTTGCGTGTGAGGAATATGTGTTCCTCGATAAACTGCAATACTTAGCCGCTGGCGGCCGTCTTTCCAAAACCAGTGCTTTTTTCGGTGATATGCTGAACATGAAACCGGTAATATCTCCCCAGCCGGAAGGAGCAAAGAAAGTCGGTGTAGTCAGGAATCAGGAAGATCAGTTGAAAATGGCATTGGCAAAACTTGCCGCTTCGCTTACAAATGATTCTCGTGCGCTGATCATGCTGGAATATTCTGACAACAAAAAATGGGTGAATGGCACTGTTAAAAAAATACTGGAGGAACGCTATCCGCAGGCAGAAATTATTCTCCAACCCTTGTCGCTGACTTCCGGCGCGCATATGGGGCCGGGGACGTGGGGGGTAGCTTTCCTACCGGGGTAATACCAAGCCGCATGTAATTTACCAACTTGCAGATGGTAAATTACCGGTAAGGAAGAAACTATGTTTGCTGTGCGCTTCCCTTACGGGATGCGCATCCGGTCTTCAGCTAACTTTGTTGGCTGTGTCGCGCGCCTTGCATCTGGAGTTTTTTACGAAGCCGTTAGTATGTTGTCATTGCGAGCATCCTCACAGGAGGCGTGGCAATCTTATAATCAAGATTTCTCGCTTCGCTTCGAAATGACAACGGTTTAACAATTTCACTTTTTGTGCTATTTGTGTTTCCCGATTTATACAAACCGTATAATCATTGTTGAGCATAAAAACAGAGGTAATTAGATGAGTAAACCCCTTAATGAGTTTGGTGGATGGTTAATTTTCTGTAGGCTTTGTGTCATATTAATTTTTATTTTTATAATCAAAGATGTGGTGCTAACTTTTATTGTACTCGTGGCTAACCCGTTCATGCATGTTACAAACATAAGCACGCAAGATACTGTTTCTGCTTGGATAGGTGTCTTCGCGGATGGAATTTTGATTTTCATTCAGATTCAAATTCTCAAAATATTGAAAACTCGCGCTCCTATTATTCCCACTCAGATTTCAAGGTTATTCATCGCTTGGTCAGTAATAATCATTGCCATGTTTGGGATTACTTTGGTTATGAATTATTTCAACATGTTGCCCAGTTCATTCAACGACAAATTTAATATTAGAATTTTAGCGGGCTTAAGTATGCCGCTTTCATGGCTGGCATACTATCGCTGGTCGAAAAGAGTAAATGCTTACTATGGTGCCAACGCTTTTGAATAAAAAAAATCGTTTTGCTTTTATCATTCCCGTTTACAATCATACAGCGACTGTGGCGCAGGTTGTCAAGGATGCGCAGGCCGTGGGCTTTCCCATCTTTGTTGTTGACGACGGCTCAACGGACAACACTTTCGATCAGATAAAAGAAATATCCGGCATTCAAATCCTGCGGCATCCGCAAAATCAGGGAAAGGGAGCGGCCATCTTAACCGGCTTTGCTGCGGCCGCTGCTGTAGCCGATTGGGCGATTACCATTGACGCCGACGGACAGCATTATCCCCAAGACGCGCAAAAACTCATCAAGGCTCTTCCGAAAAAAATCCGGCCGATTGTCGTGGGGGCTAGAGCCGGCATGGAAGGAGAGCATGTCCCCTGGACAAGCAGTTTCGGGCGAAAGTTTTCCAACTTCTGGGTGCGGATTTCCGGCGGCCCCGCTATTTCTGATTCTCAGAGCGGCATGCGTATCTATCCTCTACCCGAGTCGCTTAATTTAAAAACCAAAACGCGGCGTTTCCAGTTTGAAGTGGAAATTTTAGTGCAGGCCACCAGAGACGGCATACCGGTTATTGAAGCTCCGGTGCGTGTCCACTACAATCCTGAAGGCGGAAGAATTTCTCATTTTCGCCCCTTTGTGGATTTTCTGCGCAACTCCTCAACCTTCACCCGTTTAATTTTCACCCGGATATTTCCACCAAAATAAATGTTACTCCGTTAACATGACAATGGAGTTTTCCCGCCCCTGGTGGGCGGGAATTAAAGGTAGTGGGACCTGATAAAAATGGTTTCACCCTCCTTTTAATTTCCTCCCCTCGAGGGAGAAAAGATTACCACGACGTAACCTAAAGGTCATCATGACCTGAGAGGCGTCTCGCAATGACAAATGAGGATTGCGACACCTTTTTCCTTAAGGCTTTTTGTCTTGCCAGCACTATGGAAATATGTTTTACAAAAACATTATTCTGATGTAAAAATTCCATAATACCATTCCGCTTTCAAAGGATAACGAGGCGGCAAGGAGGAGGCGACGAGGCGTATGTGATCTACGCCATTATGGCGCAGATCATCGGTAAGGAAATTATCTTTTTTTACTGTGCCCCCTTCGGGTGGCACTCCCGTATTTACATACGTTGAGGAAACCGACGACGCAGCCAACAAAGTTAGCCAAAGGACGCGCGGATGGTATAAAGGTTTGTATGTCCTTACGTAAATATCAAATTAGATGGTCCATTGTTTTAATCGTTACCCTGATTGTAGCGGCGCTTTTTTTCTGGGAATCCAAAAACCTGAAAATTGAAACGGATATTCTGGAATCAATGCCGCACAACGATCCGGTGCTAGCCGACGCGCGCCTTATTATCAGCCATCTGCCCATTCAGGATAAAGTATTTATTGACCTTGAACAGACAAACCCTGATCGTGACAGACTAATCAATACGTCGGTAGCCCTTTCGGACAAACTCAGCAAAAGCGGCCTTTTCACCAAAGTCGGCATCGGGGATGACGCAAATATCTTTCCCGAACTCATCGCGCATGTAAACGATAACCTACCATTTCTACTTGGTGCTTCCGATCTGGAGAAAAAAATCCAACCGCTTCTAACACCGGAAAAAATCAGAGAAGCAATGTCCCAAAACCGTCAGGCGCTGGAGCAGCTCGAAGGAATCGGCCGCAGTGAAATGATCGCCAAGGATCCGCTGGGATTCTCTGGCATTATTCTGAGGCAAATGTCCGCCCTGCTTCCCGCCAACAAGGTTCAATTTTATCAGGGGCAGCTGATTTCCGAAGATGGCAAACACGCTCTGATCATCGCCAGAATCAAAGGATCGGGAACCGATACATCAACCGCGGCCAAAATCGAAAAGCTTCTTGACGACTGCCGCAACGAACTGGCAGCAAAAACGGACTCCAACAATAAATATATACTGACATCTGTCGGCGCTTATCGCGCGGCTCTGGATAATGAAACCATCGCCAAGCGCGACACCCGGCTGGCCATAATTTTAACGACACTGGGCATCGCTTTGTTGCTTATTTTTTCTTTCCCCCGTCCGCTCATCGGCCTGCTGGCGCTTCTGCCTTCGACAGTGGGAGCTATTGCCGCCTTGTTTGTTTGTTCTTTTTTGTTTAGATCTATGTCGATACTGGCTGTTGGTTTCGGCGGCGCCATTATGGCCTTTACCGTTGATCTGGGAATTACTTATCTGCTTTTTCTGGATCAGCCCTATACTACCTATGGTAAGCAGGTGGCACGGGAGGTTTGGTCGGCGGAACTTCTAGCGGTGTTGACAACCCTCGGCGCGTTTCTCTTATTGCTGATCAGCGATTTTAAAATCCTGGCGGAAATCGGCGTTTTTTCCGCGCTCGGAGTTGCCTTTGCCCTTCTTTTTGTTCATACTGTTTTCCCGAAAATATTTCCGGCCATGCCGCCGGCGGCAAAACGAAGCAACCCTCTGCTCTTCAATGCGATTAAAAAAATAGCCGCTCCGGCAAAGTGGAAATTAATTGCCGCGATCGTCTTTGGCCTGATCATGCTGTTTTTCGCCAAGCCTGTGTTTAATGTCGATCTCAATGCTATGAATTCCATGAGCGAAAATACGATAAACGCTGACAAAAAAATGCAAAGTGTCTGGGGCAATCTTTCCGGCAAGTGCTATGTTCTTCTGGAAGCTCCGACTCTTGCTCAACTGCAGAAAAAAAATGATCAGTTAATGGACTGGCTCTCCAATGATGTGCGGCAGGAAAATCTCTCTTCAGTATTTCTGCCTTCCGTCTTGTTTCCGTCTCAGGATACAGCCCAAAGCAATTTCACGGTCTGGCACGATTTCTGGAATAAAGAGCGAGTGGCGGCTTTGAAGCGCGACTTGAATGCGGCAGCAAAAGAAAACGGCTTCGCGCCCAATGCTTTTGAACCCTTCTGGAAAATCATTAATCAGGAAAATCCCGGAACCTTCGAAATTCCGCAAAAGTATTTTGAAATGCTGGGAATTGTCAAAAGTTCCGAGGGCTTCACGCAACTAAGCCTGCTTACCGCCGGAAAAAATTACAACGCGGAAAATTTCTTTGAGCGGATTTCCCAAAGCGGCCTAGCCAAAATATTTGACGGGGATTTGTTCAACAAAAGGCTGAGCGATTTCCTGAAAAATATTTTTCTGGAAATCGCTCTCATCACCAGCATCGGCCTGGTGTTGGTGATTTTTTTATTTTATCTCGATTGGCAATTATCGCTTATCGCCCTGGCACCGATTGCCTTCGCGCTTTTAGCCACTCTGGGCACGCTGAAAATTATCGGCCATCCGTTGGATATTCCCGGCATTATGCTGTGGATTGTCATTATGGGCATGGGCATTGATTATACGGTTTATTATATCTGCACGTATCAGCGCTACTATGACGAGGAACATCCGGCAATGGATACAATCAAGATGGCCATGTTTCTGGCGGCATTTACCACATTAATCGGTTTCGGCGTGCTGGCCTTTGCCAGTCACGCGCTCTTGCGCAGTATCGGAATAGTTTCTTTTTTAGGAATCGGTTATTCTTTAATCGGAGCATATTTTATCCTGCCGGTTTTGATGAAAAAGATATTCAGCTCCGTTCAATATCCCACAGGTTCATTTATGGTTGGTTCCCAAGAACATCTGCGCCGGACGGTGGCGCGCTACCGGCATCTGCCGACCTATCCGCGCGTTTTCGCCAGAATGAAAATGATGATTGATCCGATGTTTAAAGAATTGGATAAGTATGTAAAAAATCCTCGCCGGATTATTGATATCGGTTGCGGCTACGGAGTTCCCGCTACCTGGCTTCTGGAAATTTATCCACAGGCTGAAGTTTACGGTCTGGAGCCGGATGAAGAACGTGTGCTTATTGCTTCGCGCGCCATCGGCAATAGCGGCCGAGCAGAAGTAGGACGAGCGCCTGATTTGCCCAAAGTTGACGCCGCCGTTGATTACGTCCTTATGCTGGATATGCTGCATTTGATTAACGATAAAGAAGTGCAGATTGTTTTTCAACGGATTTATGAAAAACTGGAGACAGGTGGAACATTGCTTGTCAGGGCAACAATTCCTTCAGACAAAATAAATCCTTGGAAGCGCTGGATAGAAACAGCCAGATTAAAAATCACTAAGGCGCCAAACAGATTCCGCTCTGAATTGGAAATTGTTGATTTCATGAAAAGAGCAAAATTTAATGTCCAAGTCTTTTCCTCAGATTTCAAAGGAACTGAGGAAAAGTGGTTTGTAGGGAAGAAGCGTTAGCCCGGCGAATGCCGGGAGAAATGGTTTGTGGGAAAGAGGCTTTAATGAAAAAACTACCTTATAAAATATTACTTTATCTTTCCCGCAGGCTGGGGTTGTGGTTTTTCCGCATCTTTTCCTGGTTCATTGCGACCGGATATTTTTTTCTTTTCCGCACGCGCGTAGCGGAAAGCCTGAAATTTTATCGGGCGCTTTCCCCCGAGCACGGATTTCTCTATCATCTCTGGTGCGCGTGGAAGCAGTATCATAAATTTACCGATGTCTATATCCACCGTTTCATCCGCCTTGACGAAGAAGATATCGAATATGTCAAAGAAGGCTGGGAATATCTGGAAGAGGCGGTGCAAAAAAAGACGGGCGCGATTTTGCTGATGTCGCACATCGGCAACTGGGAACTGGCCGCGCAGACGCTCAACCGTAAAGGACTGCCGATTATGCTTTACCTGGGTGCCAAGCATAAAGAACAGATTGAGCATGTTCAAAAACAGTTTCTGGCGACAAGTGGCGTCCGGGTGGTGGTAACCACTGAGGATGAAAAATCTCCTTTCGCTTTAATTGAGGGAATCAATTTCCTGCGCGAAGGCGGCATTGTCTCCATGACGGGCGACCGTCTCTGGGGTGAACAGAGTTATGTTACTGTGAATTTTCTGGGACATGAAGTAAATCTTCCGGATACGCCGCATTTATTCGCTCTGATGACGGGAGCGCCGCTGATGACTTTTTTTGTATATCAGGAGGCTGTCGGAAAATATCATATAAAAGTCTCCCGTGGACGTAAGGTTTTATCCGCTACACGCGCGGATAGAAAAAAAGCTGTGCAGGAATCGGCACAGGACTACGCCGTGGACCTGGCAGCGTTTGCCCACAAGCATCCTTTCGAGTGGCATCATTTCGAGCCCTTCCTAGGTAAAAAAATCAATTAGAATAAATAGTAACGACGAATCATTATTTCCTTTGAGCTTTGCGATTTTTAGTATAAGAAATATTGCCAAATGAGTGGAATAACTAATCGGCAGGAATTATAAATGAAAGTAAACGAAGTTCCGCAGGATAACACCCTTGAGTATTATGAAGGTATTAAGCGGGCCTGTTATGCAGTGAATGATGAAGGTAAATACGTCATTGTGCCCAGCAACGGCTGGGAAGCGGAAGAATTTATCAATAGCATAGCCGTCAATGAATTGGCTGTTAATCTGGAAAAAACCAGACAAGCGGTGCTGGCTGGGGAAAAAAGTCCTCTTGCTTATCACATGGAGCGTCGGCAGATGATACCGGATATTCTGGGCAAGACAGCGGGCATTGCCGCGTTACGGGTTAAACGCCACTTGCGTCCGAAAATTTTTGCCAAGCTCAAAAATTCATTGTTGGAGCGTTATGCGCAAGCTCTCGCGATCAAAATAGAAGAATTAAAAACCGTGCCTAATAATTAAACAAGGATAATTTATTGACTACTACAGAAATAACATCCGGTGGAAAACTTTTTTTACATCACCACGCCGCTCATTGCGAAAGCGGCGTCACCTCGGCTTTGTTCAGAGATAAGGGATTGGAAATCAGCGAACCGATGATTTTCGGCATCGGCAGCGGCATATTTTTCGGCCATCTGCCGTTTGTCCATTGGGTCGGCCTGCCCATCAGCACTTACCGGTCGCAACCGGGAGCAATTTTCCGCAAGGCAGCCAAAAGACTGGGCGGAAAGTTTGTCACGCAGCATTTTCGCAACGCGAAGAAGGGCATGGACGAATTGCGCCGTGTGCTCAAAACCGGACAAATTGTCGGACTGACAACCAACATCTACTGGCTTTCTTATTTCCCCCAGCGTTTTCGTTTTCAATTCAACGGCCACAACATTATCGTCCTGCGTGAAATCGAAAACGGTTTCCGCGTGAGTGATCCCGTTCTGGAAAAGCCGATGGATTGCTTAACGGAAGATCTGATCAGGGCACGTTTCGCGCGGGGCCCGCTGGAGCCGCACGGCTTCATGTACTATCCCGTATCCGTTAATCTCAATCCTGATTTACGCAGAGCCTGTATCAAAGGAATGCTCGATACCTGTAATATGATGCTTAGAATTCCTCTGCCGATTTTCGGTATCCGCGGCATTCGCTTTCTGGCAAAAAGAATTATAAAAAGCGAAAAGACTTATGGATTTGAAAACGCCTGCCGGCAGCTGGGAAATATCGTCCGCATGCAGGAGGAAGTCGGCACGGGCGGCGCGGGATTCCGCTATATGTACGCCGCCTTTTTACAGGAAGCCGCCGAACTTTTCGGGTCCTCCGAACTAAACGAGTTATCTCAGGAGATGACGGCCGTCGGCGATATCTGGCGTGAATTTGCCGTGGTTTCCGCGCGCATTATCAAGAAAAGAGTCAAACAGGAAGAAACTTTTGCCAAAGCGGGAGGTTTGATGCTGATTTGCGCCGGGCGGGAAGAAGAACTTTTTAAAACTCTGCGTGATGTAGCCGGCAAGCTGATATAATGAAGTTATTAATATTTTCTGCGTCAGTTTTTGTCCGTTTCTTGTTATAAACAATCACGGGTATGACTTTTAAAGCGCAATTTGGGTATGTTTTGCATTACATCCTGTTCCGCTTCGGGAATACCATGGATATCTTCGATATCCTCCGCCTATAGCGGGATAATTCAACTAGCAGATATTACTGCACTACATTTGTAATATCTGAGTTTCATTAATTAGACCTGCAAACTTCAGAGCACTGCGTTTCTGAAATATGGGTCTTGTTAAAAAATTCTTTTCGCATTATTAAATTTAGTATAAGAAATACATTATAAAGATAAATAACCACATTTGGCAGGAGTTAACCATGAAGGTAAACGAAGTACCTCAGGATGACGTCCCAGATTATACAGAGGGGTGGCTAAAAAAAGGGAATTACGCCCTCGATGATGAGGGGAAATATGTCATGGTCCCCAGCAAGGGATGGGAGGTAGATGAGCTGACAAACAGGTTGGCTTTCAATGAATATGAAGCCAAAGTTGAAGAAACAAGAAAGGCAGTGTTAGCCGGCCAGAAAAGTCCTCTTGCTTATTATATGGAGCTTAGACAGATGATACCGAAATTTCTGGGAAAAACAGCTGGTATTGCCGCATTCCGGGTCAAGAGGCATTTGCGTCCGGAAATATTTGCCAAACTCAAAGAGTCTGTTCTGGACAGTTACGCGAAAGCCCTCGAGGTCACGAGGGAAGAATTGAAAACTGTACCTCGTAATAACAACCCAACGTAGCTTCGCTCGTGGGATAATTATACTCTTCCGCTAAGCTCCGCATGCGGGATAATTCGACCGGCAAGTTTCAGCGTACTTTGTTTTTGAAACTTGGGTCTCATTAGAAAGGTAATTACCATTTATGATGACAGAAACTTTAGCCAACGGCAAAACTTATATTCATCGCACGTCCGCGCACTGTGAGACGGGAGTCACTTCCGCCTTGTTTCTCGATAAGGGTATTGAAATTTCCGAACCGATGATTTTCGGCATCGGCAGCGGCATTTTTTTCGGTCATCTGCCGTTTATCAAATGGACCGGGCTGCCGATCAGTACTTTTAGAACTCTGCCGGGAACGGTTTTCAGCAAGGTATCTAAAAGACTGGGAGCAAAGGTTGTCAGAAAACGTTTTCGCAATCCGCAAAAAGGCATGGATGAACTGCGCCGTGTCATTCGGACCGGGCAGATTGTCGCGGTCACAACCAACGTCTACTGGCTTTCCTATTTTCCCAGACGCTATCGCTTTAATTTCAGCGGCCACAACCTCATCGTTTTGTATGAAACTGAAAATGGTTTCCGGGTGAGCGACCCGGGTTTACTTGAATACACGAATGATTGTTCGGCGCACGATATGGAAAGGGCGCGTTTCGCTCGCGGACCGATGGAAGCGCGTGGTTTGATGTACTACCCTTTATCCGTCGATCCCAACCCCGACATCAGGAAGGCCTGCATCACGGGCATGCAGGATTCCTGCAAGCAGATGCTCAAAATTCCCATTCCGCTCTTCGGCGTTAAGGGAATACGCTATCTGGCAAAAAAAATTGTAAAATGGCCGGAGAAACTGGGCTATGTTGAAGCCTGCCGGCAGTTGGCTCATCTCGTGCGTTTCCAGGAAGAAATGGGCACGGGCGGCGCGGGTTTCCGCTATATTTTCGCAGCATTTCTGCAGGAATCTTCCGAATTATTCGAGTCTCCCGAACTAAACGAATTATCCAATGAGATGACTTCCATCGGCGATATCTGGCGTGAATTTGCCTTGGTCTCCTCGCGCATCATCAAACAGAGAAAAACAAAATCCGAAGAGACATTCGACAAAGTCGGCGGATTGATGATGATTTGCGCGGGCAGGGAAGAACAGCTTTTCAAGAATCTGCTTGATGTTATTGGTAAACTGAAATCATGAAGGCTCTGGAAATTTCAGAAATATCTTTTTCTTATAATTCGCTGGCGGACAAATCAACATCCGGAGAAACAGGGTATGCTTTGCGTAACTTCTCCATGTCAATAGAGCAGGGAAAGATTCACGCGCTTTTGGGTCCCAACGGCGCGGGCAAGACCACGCTGATGAAAATAATCACCGGAGTGTTAAGAGGCTATTCGGGAGAAGTTGTTATTTTGGGAAATAAAATGCCTGATAATAAGGCTCTTATGTCCATCGGTTACGCGCCTCAAGCCATCTCACTGTACCTGCCTCTGACCGCCCTGGAAAATCTTCATTTCTTCGGCGTAATGGCCAATCTCTCCGAAGAACAAATAGCCGAACGATCGGATTACGTACTTGCCCAGACAGGACTTACCGACCATGCCCGGAAGCTGGTTTCCACATATTCGGGAGGAATGCAAAGACGCCTGAATCTCGCCGTTGCTCTGCTGCATTCACCGAAAGTTTTGCTGCTGGATGAACCGACGGTGGGCGTCGATCCGCAAAGCCGCCATCACATTTACGAAACGCTGATCAATCTTAATTCATCGGGCATGACGATCTTGTTATCCACGCATATCATGGAGGAAGCCGCCCGCCTTTGCTCCAATGTGACCCTGCTGGACAGCGGCGAAATCATTTTCGACGGAGCCATGTCTGCGATAGACAATCTGGAAAAATTCTTCCTCGAAAAGACGGGCAGGGGGCTGCGTGATGACTAAAGCACAAAAGGATTCTTCTTTGCATAACTTGATTGGCCGCGTCATGCTTTGGATAATCCATTTGTGAATTTACCGAAATGAATTAAATTTTTAAATACAGGTGAATATAACTTGATAAAAAAGCAACTGAAGGAAATCGTCAAAAAAGAAATGCTGATCATGCTTCGCGACAAGCAGACGATCCTGCTTCTTTTTCTCATGCCGCTGGCCCTGATTTTTTTCATGACTCTGGCGTATAAGGGGGTCTATGCGGACAAAATATATGAAAAGAAAATTACGACGGTTATTGAAAACGAATGCAAATCGCCCAAGGCGAACCTGCTTGAGCAAAAAATACATTCGAATAAGATGATTACACGAATAGAGCTGCCTTCCGGTTTTGATAAAGACCGTGTTTTTGAACAGGGCAAAGCGCAGGTACTTATTGTAATCCCCAAAGGGTTTGAGGAAGGAACACGACCTGTGGAACTTTATTTTGATCCAGTATTCGATACGGGTTACAAGATAGCCGTCCGTTCGCTGATGACCAGCCTGACGGTGGAAGTCGTCATGGGCATCGAAAACATTGATGCCGTGGTTGCCGGTATGATCACGGAAAAAACAAAGAAAGAGATGGCTGTTCCCAGTCCTCTTCAGATGGCGGTGCCGGCTTACGCGATATTCGCGATGTTTTTTATCGCGATTCCCATGTCCATCGGCTTTCTGAAAGAAAAAAATGACGGTACTTTGCAGCGTCTTTTTACATATTCGGTCAGCCCCAGCGTCATTGCCCTGGGGAAAATCATTCCTTATTATGTCATCAATATTATCCAGTTTGCCTTAATGCTGTTTGTCGGCGTTTTTATCGCACCCTACGTTATCGGTACACCTTTTCAAATGGGCACCCATGTCTGGCATTTAATCCCTGTTACTCTGATCGTGGCGGCCGCGACAACCGGTTTCGGGGTGCTGATCGCGACGCTGGCTAAAACGCTCGAGCAGACGTCAACGCTGGCAGCGACGGGTGCCATATTGATGGGCGTGCTGGGCGGTATCATGGTGCCTCACTTTGTCATGTCACGTGCGATGCAAAAACTGGCGATGATATCGCCGATATACTGGGCGCATCAGTCTTATCTGGATGTTTTTCTGCGTGACGCTGATTTTAAAATAATACTGCCGAAACTGGCCATTCTGTTTTTTTTCGCACTGGCTTGTTTCTTAATAGCGGGAAGGAGAGTTAAATGGATGTGAGTCAGAAGTTGAAGGAGTTAAACGTATCATCAAAGGATGAATTGATTTTCAAACTCAAGGAATTGATCATCAGGGCATGTGAAATTACGGATGTCAGACCGGAGGATGTGCCCACGGATGTCCCCTTTATCGGCGGTCCGGGACCGCTGATACTGGACAGCCTCGACGCCATGGAGATCGCCATGGAAATAAGATATGAGTTCGGCGTGGAATTAAAAAACGCCTCGACGGCGGCCAAGGCGATGCGGTCATTCGACTCGCTGGCCGATTTTATCATCGAAGCGCCAAAGGTTAAAAGATGAGTCAGTCAGACATTTACATGCGCGGCTGGGGTGCGGTAACGTCACTGGGCTGGAGCGCTCCCGATTCGGCATGTAATTTAATCGCGGGAAAAGCTCCACCGGCAACACCAGGGCTATCCTCGCATTTAATCAACCGTGAATATAAGGCCTTTGAAGTTTCTTATTCCGGCAATCCTTTGGATAAAGCGATGGCAATGCTGGATAGCGCTCTTGAAGAAGCTTTTGCAAAGGCTGAACTATCCGCGGAAGAAATTGCCGAATCCAGCGTGCTTGTGGGAACAACGGGCGGTCTCTTTATCCGTAACGAATATGAATTTACCGAGGCCGTGCGTAAAAATCCCGGCAAAGAATCACCGGCTATTTCGTGCCGCAACCGCGGCCCCGGGGAGGTCGCCGATTTAATCGTTAATAAATATGGCATCAAGGGGCTGTCGCTAACTTTCAGTATGGCCTGCGTTTCGAGTTCGCATGCCTTGGTTGTCGCTGCCGATCTTCTAAAACAGAAAAAAATCCGCCGTGCAATAGTTGTCGGTTTTGAACCGCTTTTGAACATGACCTTGCACGGATTCGCCAGCCTGCTCCTTTTTGATTACGACCAATGCCGCCCGTTTTGCGCGACCCGTGCCGGAATGCAAATCGGCGAAGCCGCCGCCGTTGTTATTCTGGACGCGGATGAATCATCTTCCTCAAAATATAAATTTGCCGGCGGCTATCAGTACAACGATATAAAAAGTATGACTTCGGCGGGCATTGATGGTGTAACTGTCAGCGAGGTTGTCGGGCAAACATTAACATCCGCGCGTATATCTGCCGGCGATGTTGTGGCAATTAAGGCCCACGGCACAGGCACAAGGGATAACGATCTTTCCGAGGGAAGAGGTCTGGTCAAACTTTTTGGAGAAAAACTTCCTCCGGTGGTTTCCCTCAAAGGAGCTATCGGCCACACTCTGGGAGCGGCGGGAGCCGTGGAAACAGCCGTATGGCTTTCCTGCTGTAAAGAAGGATTTATTCCGCGCAGTTTCGGTTTTACGGAAATCGATCCCGAAATCGGTTTCGCGCCCTCACAAAAAAATATTGAAGCGCGCGACGGCGCTTATTTGTTTACTTTTTTCGGTTTCGGCGGAACATGCTCGAGTTATTTGATTATCAAAGAGTGATTAAATATTAAATGTCATTGCGAGTCCCGACTTGTCGGGACGTGGCAATCTTAAAAAAAGATTTCTCGCTTCGCTTCGAAATGACACTAAAGTAAATTCCGACAAATATGTACAGAAATTAAAAGGCGTATGAAAAAAACAAACCAAAAGAAATTTAATACAGCCATGCCGGTTATTGCCGCAAGCTATATCGGCCCGGCGCTGACTATCAATAGCGACGCGCTTTGGGAAGAAGACAAATTGCCGCTGAATACCGACGGACTGGTCAACGAAGTCATGGGACAGCCGATGCGTCGCGCCGGAAGATTTATCAAGATGGTCTGCTGCGGAGGTCTGTCCTGTCTGCAAAAGGTATCGCTCGATTATTTGAAAGGGAAAAAAACCGGCATATTTCTGTCAACGGGATTAGGAAACGTTGATGAAATAATGCCCTTTATTACCCAGGTATTCAAGCATGGCGGCGGATTCCCCAGCCCCAATCAATTTGCCAATTCGGTAAGCAATGCCGCCGCGTTTGTTCTGGCGCGGATTTGTGAAGTTACTGGAACTGTTCTGACTATCTCTCAGGAAGAGTTATCATTCGAGTCGGCTTTATGGCTCGCGCAAAGTTATCTGGAAAGCGACGAAATAGAACTGGCGCTGGTCGGCGGCTGTGATATTTTCACTCCCACTGTTGAGGAATACCGCGAACGAGTTAATCTAACGCCGGACAACTCCCGTGCGATAGTTATGGGCGAAAGCAGTTCCTGGCTTTTGCTTGGCAAGAGCGAAGGAGAAAAAATAGGAGACATTCTGGCGGTTGATTTCGGCAACAAATTAATTGCGTCGGAAGAATTCTCCAAAAGCGAAAATATTTTAAGCCGAAGCGAAAAACTTATTTCAGCTTCATTTTCCAAGGAAAGCGCCGGACGGATAAAAAACCGTTTTCTTCTGCCGGGTTTCCGCGTGAATAAAATTAATGCTGAATTCTGGAAACAAAAAGGATGGAAAATTGACGATTACCTGCCTTTCTGCGGCATTCACTCAACGGCTGCGGCATTCGGCATAGCGCGCGCCCTGCGGGAAAAATCATCTTCTCTTTTTGTGCATTATAACTGTCACGCTTCGGGCAAACAAGTTCTTGTCCTCGCGTCAACAGAATAAATCTAATGATCTGTCATTCCGTGTCCTCCGCTGGCGGAGGTGTCACGCAGTGACGGAGGTGGATATTTTGGAAAATGTTTCCCTTATAGTCCGAAGCGGCTTCCACCCCCATAATCCCCCGCCAGCGGGGGACACACACATGGGAAAAGAGTATTAAAATAATGGTTCTCTCTCAACAAAAAAAACGAATCGTCCTCGTTCATCCGCGTGGGTTCAACTGGTTCCCCGGAAAGCACGATATCACTGATATCGCCAACCGGATGGTGCCGCAGGGTCTGCTTTCCATTGCCGCCTATTTGGTACAGAAAGGACATGATGTTTTCGTTTACGACTGCCTCGGACCGGATGCTTCTTTTGATCTGCAAAAACAGGCCGAGGCGATTTTAGCTTTTCAACCACAGATTGTCGGCTTCTCAGCGACAACATCGTCGTTCCCTGACACCGCATGTCTTGCGCAAATAATAAAGGAGCAATCTTCTCACACGATAACAGTGTGCGGAGGAGTTCATGTCTCCGCTCTGGATGGAATACTTTTGCGGAATTATCCAGCTTTTGATTTTATGGTTGCCGGAGAAGGCGAAGAAACAATGTCCGAACTTGCCTCCGGTCCTGACCCCGCTGAAATCAAAGGATTAATCTGGCGCCACCAGGAAGAAGTAATTACCAACGAGCCGCGTCCTAAAATACCGGATTTGGATTTTCTGCCATTTCCCGCCTATGAAAAACTTAAAGGGTTTCCCCGCGACTATCACCTGCCTTTATTCAGTTACATCAATACTCCCGGCGCGACAATGATTACTTCGCGCGGATGTATGTATCAATGCTCCTATTGCGACCGTTCAGTCTTTAAAAAAGGTTTCCGCTATAATTCCGCCGCTTACATTTATGAGCACATGAAATACTTGCGGGATAAATTCGGCGTTCGGCATATCAACATTTATGATGATTTATTCACCGCCAACCGCCGGCGGATAGTCGAACTTTGCGAAAAACTATGCCGTTGTCCTCTGGGAATTAATTTCAACTGCGCCGTGCGCGTGGGCTACACTGATGATGATTTACTGAAGATGCTTAAAAGTGCCGGATGTCTTATGGTTTCGCTGGGTATTGAGTCGGCCGATCCGGAAATGCTCTCAAGGCATAAATCAGGCGTATCGCTTGATGAAATGCGCGATACTATACAGCGAATTCAAAAGGCTGGCTTGCGCGCCAAAGGACTTTTTATGATGGGCCTGCCGGGAGAGACGGAAGAGTCAATTAAGCGTACATCAGATTTTATTATTTCGCTTGGCCTGGACGATATGAACATGTCCAAATTCACACCCTTCCCCGGTGCGCCGCT
Organism: Deltaproteobacteria bacterium; assembly: GCA_026388535.1. Classification (GTDB taxonomy): domain Bacteria; phylum Desulfobacterota; class Syntrophia; order Syntrophales; family Smithellaceae; genus Smithella. The sequence goes on from JAPLJP010000133.1 coordinate 73,390, forward strand.
TTGGGCAACCATTCACGAAGAAGGAACTTTTAAAGAAGACTGGCAATTGATGAACTGCCTGAATTTTGTTTTTGTGCCCAAAGGAATTGATTCCAAAGAAAGACTCGATCAGCTTTACAACGAGCACGTAAAACGTTTTTATTCCGACAAAGCATGGCGCGAAAAATTTCGCAAACGCATCTGGCAGCATCGCAAAAGCCTTATGTATTTACTGCGCCATCTGCCATCTTTCTGGTCAGCAAAAAATCAGTTCGAACCCAAAAGCAATTAAGCTGTCATTCCGAGGCATCCTTCGGATAAACTGAAGGTCACCCGTGCCGTATGGCAATCTTTCTTCCAATTGACAGGTTTGTGAAAGAATGTTAAATCGCGACAACTTCTATAAACGGTTGCCCCTGTAGCTCAGTAGGATAGAGCGACAGATTCCTAATCTGTGGGCCGCGTGTTCGACTCACGCCAGGGGCACCAATTATATAAAATTACCTCTAAGTTCCATGTTTTTCACCTTTGTCAATTATTTTCCCGGAATATTTTCTCTTGAAGGCTGCCTCTTTTGAGACATCCGTACCTGCAGTATGCCGTAGATTTAGATGGCAATGTTAATCGCTCTATTGTAGAAAAATAGCATTATGAATATTAAGACCAAGAAAAAGAGCAAGGTATGGGTTGTGTATATCCTGAGTTGTTCCGACGATAGTCTATACACGGGCATGACTAATAACATCGGGAAACGTTTTGCCGCCCATAATCAGGGAAAGGCCGCAAAATATACCCACTCCCGAAGGCCGGTAAAATTACTGACGACAAGCGCGAAAATGGAAAGAAGCGACGCGATGCGTCTGGAAATCAAAATTAAAAAACTGCCAAAAACAAAGAAAATCTCTGCATTAGAAAAATATGCCGGAAGGCGTGGGCAAATGATGAAAGTAGATATCGAATTGCGACGGCGCAAAAGGTGCGCCTCGCAATGACAGAGGGTGTTATGAAAAACTTAATCTGTCAGAAATGTCCCAACGGTTGTAATCTCGCCCTCGAATGGGAAAACGCGGAAAATGTTTTTATTGCCGGCAATAAATGCGCCAGCGGCATTGTTTATGCGGCGCGTGTAATAAGCAAAGATAATAAGACTCGTATTCACGCCAGAGAAGAAACTCCTTTATTCAGCAGGGAAACTTTGAAAGCAGTCGCCGGACTATGGCAGGTGCGCCTGAAAAAACTACATCACAATATCCCGGTTCAGGGGAGTCCGGAGCGCTCGGTTTTTCGTGTTGTTCTGGAAGATAATAGCGGTAAGTTTTTTCTGCTGGAGCAAATCCTTCCGAAATCCCTTGAACACAAAAGGCAGATTGCCACGACTCTTGATTTCTTAGCGAAAAATAATCTCGCGCGCATTCAACCGTATATGGCAGATCAAAAGGGCGAGTTTATCAGAAAACACAAAAATAATTTCTGGCAAATTATTCCTTTTGTGCGAGGGGTCACGCTTGACCGCGAAAAATACATGTATGAAAAATGGCGCGCCCCCGCACTGGCAGATTTTCTCGTCGAATTGCGCCGGAAATCAGGATATCTGCCTTTTCTTGATTCTTGCAAGGTGTTCTCGCTTAAAGATTATGTGTATAAATTAATCCGCGAAATTAATCTTTACAACAAAGATATCAAGGATGAGATTAAAGATATCGCCTTTTTCCTGGAAAAAGATTTTATGCCCGCGTACGAAAAACTGCCTGTGGCTTTTTGTCACGGTGATTATCATCCGATGAATATTATCTGGTCGGCCGATGATATTAAATGCGTGATTGACTGGGAATTTTCAGGCTTCAAAAGTGAACTCTATGACGCGGCAAACTTAATAGGCTGTGTCGGTGTTGAAGATCCCCAAAGTCTCACGGGCGAGCTTGTCAACAGTTTTATCGCCAATATGAACAAGGCCGGATTTATCTCCAAAACAAGCTGGAAGTATATGGTGGAATTTATCGTCGCTCTTCGCTTCGCGTGGCTTTCCGAGTGGCTGCGCCGCAAAGATTCGGAAATGATATATCTCGAAATGGATTATATGCGGCTATTGATTGACAATAAAAATAGTTTACAAAAAATATGGCTGTGATAAAAAGTGGTGTGACATTTTAATGTTATCGGATAATTACGGAATTCTCTTTGAAGTGTAACCTAAAATATATCTACTGAAAATTACAGATAAGAGGTAATGTTAATGGATACTAAAGCGATGGAGATGATGTTTGAAAATTTAAAACCCATCTATGAAAAAATGATACCCTTTAATAAATATCTAGGTATTAAAATAGACTCTATTTCTACCAATGGCGTTGTCGTCAGAATTGATATGAGGGACGATCTGATCGGTAATTTTGCAAAAAATATTTTGCACGGCGGTGTAATATCAACAATCCTGGATTTTACCGGTGGTGTAATAGCGCATATCCATGAGTTAAACGAGATGAAGAATGCCTCTATGGATAAACTGGCAAAACGTCTCGCCAACACGGGAACTATTGACATGCGGATAGATTATATACGTCCCGGAAAGGGCTCTTATTTTCTGGCCACAGGGCATATTTTAAGATTGGGACAAAGAGTCGCGGTGACACGCACTGAACTTGTCAACGATGAAGGCGTCTTGATAGCCGTTGGCACCAGCACATACATAGTCGGATAGAAAAAAGGGAGGGGCATCAGAGACTAGGAAGATTGTATGCATATTGAGTGTCCACATTGCCATTTTGAGTACAATTCAGATGATATCGCGCATACGCTGAAAAATGGTCATTTTAAATGCCCTGTTTGCGGGAAAAAGTTTCCTTCTCCTTTGACCGAGCATAAGAAAAATTCCTCGGTTTCTCTCTTCAGTAAATATTTCGTGCCTGTATTCATTATTCTGGGAATTGTGGTTGCTTTTACCGCCATCCATTTCCTTACTTCAAAGGAAAAAACATCGCCAGTAACACAAGCAGTAGCTCCGGCAATAACACCGTCCGGTTCCAGTCCGTCTCTTGCCCCGGCAATTTCGCCACCTGCTCCCTCCGAGCCACAAACAACCCCGCCGACGCCGCAGACCCCGGACAAAATGAAGATTGTAAAAATAATTGCTGCTATGTATCATGTAAGTCACTCCTATACCAAGGAAGGAGGATTCGTCTGTCTGGACATGGCCGACGACGTATGGAATCAAATGAAAAAATACGGTATTGAGGCGAAGATAATGGGTGGAAACATCCAGGAAAATATCACCACATGGAACTATCGCCAGCTTGCGCTGGAAAGCAATCACGCCTGGGTGGTAGCCAAGCTGGGTCCAACGGAGAAAGTCGCCATCGAAACCACAGCGGGCACCGTTATCACGCCTGAAATGGAAAATGCTTCCGTATATTTTAAGGGCATTGAATTCGATAATCCGGATCAAATCAAAAGATTTGAACGCCTTCGGATAAAAATGAATGAGGTATGCCGGGATGCGAATAACTTAGTCAAAGACTGGAATGAAAACGTCGCTGGAAAACAACATAAATCCGAAGAAACTATCGCCAAGCAGTCCCGGATAGAACAGAGAGAACAGGATTGTAAAAACACCTTCAAAGAACTGGAAGAATTCAAATCGCGGGCAATTTTTTACTAGAGGCAGCTATGATTCTCTGGGAATTCCTTGACGGTTAACTAGTACCCGGAATCAATAAAAAACGCCGTGTCTGTTCAGGCGGGCCTTCCCTTCTCTGACGGGAAGGCCTTCATTTTTCCCGGGCATGTACGATGGCATTTACAATATAAATATTAATCTTTTTCCTTCAAATCCGATAAAGGAGTGAAGGGAATGGTTAATTCATAGATGCCCCTGGACAAAACAGTCCGGACAGGAAACGGCGCCTTCTCAAAAACTTTCAGCATTGCTTTATTGGTAGACAGAACGTCGGCGGTGAATCCCTGAATGCCCTCCTCGCGGGCAGTGCGAATCAACAATTCAAAAAGATACGAAGCTATACCCTTGCCCTGATATTCTTCGTCAACAATAAACGCCGTGTCGGCAAAGCCGTCCTGTTTCATCCGGGCGTAACGCGCCTCGGCGATTATTTTCTCGGTGCCGGAAACTTCGATAATGCCTACAATAGACATGACCAAATGATAATTAACATTAACATATTCCTGCATTTTTTTATGAGGCATTGTCTTTATGGAAGTGAAGTATCGGGAATAGACCGCCTGATCTGAGAATCGATAAAATAAGAGGCGCATCAAATCTTCATCGGACGGTTTGATTGGCCGGAAACAAACTTTCAGACCGTCTTTAAATTCATGGGTGCAGCATACTTTAGATGGATAAAGGGATCCTGATTCGGGGAAATAAATCTGGTCGGCGTAAATCAATTTTGCTTCTTTGGCCTGTCTGACGAGCTCGGCCCGATCATCGGGATGCGCGATGTCAATTAGCGATTGTGCGCGCTCCCGCATTGTCTTTCCCATGAGATAAGCCACGCCATATTCTGTCACGACCAAATCCATTGATTCACGATTGGTAAACTGAAAAGGCATATTATCGACAGACAAGACAATATTTGGAATGCCTTTGCGGTTACGGCTGGGAAGACCGAAAATTGTCCGGCCTTTTTTCGATAGCGCTGCGCCCATAAAAAGTTCCTGCACGTTTCCCGGACCTGCATTCATATTCCCCTTGCCGGTATGCAGAGCAACATTCCCCGTCAGATCAATTTTTCTTGCTGGCAGAATGGCTATCATCCGGTCATTGCTTCCGATCACTTTCGGATCGGTAATCACGTCTTCCGGCTGAAATTCGATAAGAGGATTGTTATCCAGCCACTTCATCATTTTTTCACTGCCCAGCAGATAAGAAGCGGAACTCTTGCCGCGAAAAACGCTCTTGCGCCGATTAGTTACAGCGCCGCTCTTTACAATGTCCATCAGAGCATCGGTAAAAAAAGGCGAATGAACTCCCAGATGTTTTTTTGTGGCCAGTTGCACTGCCAAGGCTTCGTAGAGAGGTCCTATTCCGAGAGATATACAGCTTCCGTCTTCAATTACATTTGCTATATTAGCGGCAATTTTCAGGAAAATATCTTCCAACGGCCACCGGGGTATATAAAGCGGGGATTCAGTCGATTCGACAAAATAGTTGAATTCATCCATATGCACCAGGGTATCCCCCATGATGCGGGGAGCGTGAGCATTCACCTCACCTACAACAAGATTTGCAGCCTCCATGGCCTGCCTTTCCACATCTACCCCTAACAGGCAGGCGTAACCGTTTTCATCCGGCGGTGAAATTTGAATGAAGGTCACGTCAATATGGATCGCCCCCGATTTGAATAGACCGGGTATTCGTGAAAATCTGCTGGGAATAAGATCAACTCTGCCCGCACTGACAGCCTCAGAAGCAATCCAGCCGGAGAAAAATGTCTTTAATCGAAATTTCCGCGAATACCTTTCATCAATAGGGATTGTATCCCCGAGACTCACCAACTGAATCAATTCCAAATCCTGTAGATTAGTTTCATCCGACGCCATCAGATGTTTAACCAGAGTCCGCGGTTCCGCCATTCCCGTACCGAGGAAAATTGTCATGCCCGGCTCGATTTTAGAAAGAACTTCTTCCGGCGAAACGACTTTATACTTCCACATAAATTTTCACCCTTTTTTATCTCTATGGTCTGTACGTTAAAGTTTAATGCCGTTATGTAATACGTCATCGCGTCAAAGGTTTTGACGCAAGATATGAAATCACCCAAAATTAACCGATACCACTGTGCTTTCCGATAACTATGATTATATGGAGACGATTTCCGCGTGTCAAGAAAATTAAGCCTCCTAAAATATAAGGTGTGGTGTCGATATTTTTCTTTTTTTACTTTGCACCTGTCGGAAATTACTGTATAAAGCGTCACCCAAAACATATATGAGAGGTTTAGAATATCACTTTCTTATCACGCCCCTTTTTTAGTTTAACTTCCATTTTATTATGTCTGCTGATTATAATGCCGAAGGTTGCCTTTGCGGTAAACTTTTATGACGGCGCGCGTGCAAAGCAGGGCATCTACTTTCTTACATATTCTTCTATTTACACCGCTGACGAAACTACCGATAAAAACGGAAACACTAGCAAAAAAGATTTTGGACTTTTTAACGCTCAGGAATTGCTCCGTCTTTGCTATTACTCGCCTGATTTTGTCGCAACCGCACTTATCCCCGCTGGATACATGGATATCCACTCTCTGAATCAGGATTCGTCAGGTCTGGGTGATATCAACCTCGGCGCCGGTTATTTTCTGCCGATCAAACAGGTTGATATCCTGCCGATGCTATTCGTGGAATTTCCAACGGGAGTTTACAATTCTTCTAAAGCCGCCAATATCGGCTCGAATCAGTATGACATCAAGCCCATGATTTTTCTTCACAAAACCTTAGGCGATTTCAGTATTGATGCCGCCGCAAAATATTCCTTCCGGTTGAAAAACAACACTACCGATGTTCTGCCGGGAGATGAGTTATATCTGCAGTGCCTTTTGGGATACAACCTGACAGACAAATTTAAATTAGGACCTTCGATAAACTGGATGATCAGCAAAGATAAAGAGCAACACGGAGTAACTGTGAGCAACAGCGCCAGAGAAACACTTTCCGCGGGCGTCGATGTTTATTACCGCTTTTCATGGCTCAGCGTCACTTTTACTTATCTTTACGACGTGTACACTGAAAACTCGCCTAAGGGACATTTATTCCAACTCAAAACCGTTTACCGCTTTTAGTCATTTCCATTCAATAGATAGATCGGGAAAAAAAGCTGTTTTTTGTAACCGGTTTAAACTATCGGCATTCGGTGCAAACTGTCAGTTCGCTTAAAGGAACTCCGGTTTTCTTGCTGATGAATTTTAATTGATCCGCGGGAGCGAAATATTTGCCGCATTTATCGCAGGTCTGCATCTTGAAGGTACGTCCCCAGATTTTACGTTTGTCTTCAGTCGAGGTCATTTCAATATGGCCGGTGGGGCAAACATAGACGCACGCGCCGCAACCGATACAGACGTCCGATTTTTCATTATACGGAGTACCTACTGTTTTATGAGAACCGCGGGAAAAAAGGCCGATGGCACTCACGCCGACAACTTCTTCACAAACTCTTACGCAGGAGCGGCATAAAATACATTTGCCTTTATCCGTGTCGGCGACAAACCGCGCCTGCGGCTCAACGCAGAGTTCCTTGGCCAGCTTCTGCAGAACTTCGGATTCGGGACAGCGCGCCAGCAGTAATTCCATAACCAGGCGGCGGACATTTTGCACCCGTTCACTTTTCGTGTCCACAATCAGGCCTTCTTCCACAGCATAAAGACAGGATGTAACTATCCTGGTTCGACTTCCTTTTTTAATTTCCACCACGCAAAGTCTGCAGGCGCCGGAACGCGATACGGCCTCATGCGCACAAAGAGTGGGAATCGAAATACCCGCGCCGCGAATCACTTCCAAAAGCATCGTGTCTTCCGGCGCCGCTATATTTTTTCCGTCAACAGTCAAATTTACCATGATTTATCCTACCTCTACTTCACGTTGATTGCGTCAAATTTGCAGCTTTCGATACACGCGCCGCAACGAGTGCATTTGTTATTATCAATTGTATGAGCCTTCTTCTTTTCGCCGCTGGTCGCCTGCGTGGGACAGACCTTAATACACATGCCGCAGCCGGTGCATTTTTCCGGATCGATGCTGTAGGTAATGAGCGCCTTGCAGACACCCGCCGGACAGCGGTGATCTTTGATGTGTGCTTCGTACTCATCACGAAAATATTTAAGCGTGCTGAGCACTGGATTGGGAGCGCTGCCACCCAGAGCGCACAGAGAACCGTCCGCGACACCCCGCGATATTTTTTCCAGAAGATCCACGTCGCCTTCCTGGCCTTTGCCAGCGCAGATGTCTTCGAGAATTTCTCTCATGCGGCGGACACCTTCACGGCAGGGAACGCATTTGCCGCAGGATTCCTCCTGCAAAAAGGCGAGGAAATATTTAGCCACATCAACCATACAGGAACGGTCATCCATGACGATCATACCGCCGGAACCCATCATGGAGCCGACTTCATAGAGTTTATCGAAATCAACCGGCAAATCAAGCAGGCTCTCGGGAATACAGCCGCCCGATGGTCCGCCAGTCTGCACGGCTTTGAACTTTCGGCCTTTGGGAATGCCTCCGCCTATGTCATAGATGATTTCGCGCAGTTTCATTCCCATGGGAACTTCTACAAGCCCAGTGTTATTTATCTTTCCCACGAGCGAGAATATCTTGGTGCCCTTGCTCTTTTCCGTGCCGATGGAGGCGTACCAATCAGATCCTTTATTGATTATCCAGGGAACATTGGCCCATGTTTCCACATTGTTGAGCACGGTGGGTTTGTCCCAGAGACCTTTTTCCACGGCGTGAACATATTTGGCGCGCGGTTCGCCGGCGCGTCCTTCGATGGAGGCAAAAAGCGCCGAGGATTCGCCGCAGACAAAAGCTCCGCCGCCCTTATTAATGGAAATATCAAAACTGAATTTGCTTCCCAGAATATTTTTCCCCAGAAGGCCCGCTTCTCTGGCGCTCTCAATTGCCATAGTCAGGTGAACAACCGCCAGAGGATATTCGTTGCGCACATAAATATATCCGTGTGAAGCTCCGATAGCGTAGGCGCCGATAATCATACCCTCGACGATACTGTGAGGATTGCCCTCCATAAGACTGCGATCCATATAGGCTCCCGGATCTCCCTCATCACCGTTGGCAATGATGTATTTTGGCGAGCCGTGCGCCTTGCGGCAGCCTTCCCATTTCGTACCGGCCATAAATCCGCCGCCGCCGCGTCCGCGAAGAGCGGCTTTTTTGACTTCATCAATAATCCCCTCGGGACTCATTTCACTCAAGGTTTTGGCCAGAGCTGTATAGCCGCCGATGGCCAGATATGATTCAATCTGCGTGGGATCTATAATTCCGTTGGAGCCGAAAACCAGACGTTTCTGTTTTTTGTAGAAGGGAACGTCCTCTTCTTTCATCACCGTTTCGGATGTTATCGGATCGCGATAGAGAAGTTTTTCGATAACTTCGCCCTGCATAACTGTCTTGGTCACGATATCAGCGACATCCTTTTCTTTGACCTGCTGATAAAAAATCTTCTGCGGATGAACAACGACCAAAGGACCTTTTTCACAAAAACCGAAACAACCGGTCGCCCGGACTTCCACATTGATATTTTGTTTGGAAATTTCCGTCTCCAGAGCATCCTTGACTTTTATACAGCCGTAACCGCGACAGCCGGTACCGGCACAGATTGTTACCAGTTGTTTGTTCGGGTCATAGTTCTTTTTCAGGTCGTCTTGAACCTGGCGCAAGGCCTGTGCGTTGGGTATTTTTATCATGATTGCTGCGCCCCCTCTTCTTTGAACTTGCCGATAATTTTATCAACCTTGTTCATCGTCATCTGGCCGTGATATTCAGTATCAATGACCACCACGGGACCAAGCGCACAAGCGCCGACACAGTTGACGGTTTCCAGAGAAAATTTATTATCGGGAGTCGTCTCGCCCGGCTTGATGCAGAGAGTGCGCTCCATTTTATCCTGAATTGACGCCGCGCCGCGCACGTGACAGGCTGTTCCCATGCAGATTTTAACTATATGCTCGCCGCGCGGTTTCAGACTGAAGGCGTTGTAAAAAGTGGCGACTTCGTAAACTCGGCTGAACGGAATGCCCAGAGATTTTCCCGCGGCTTTCAGCGCGTCTTTGGGAAGATAATTAAATGTTCCCTGAATATCCTGCAACACGGCAATCAGCGCGCTTTTATCGCGGCCGTGTTTCTTAACGATTGTCTTGGTTGTTGCTGCAATGCTGCTCGTTTTCGTCATGCTTTTTTCACCTCAGTATTCTTTTAAGCTTCTCTCTTGCCCCGTTAGAAATAATGCTCCTTTGGAATTTCTAATTGGGTTTACTAATTTCCCGTCTTGAGAAATTTCGCTTTTTCCGTCAGTTTCTTAAATTCAGTTGTTACTTTTTCCTGAATCTTTTCGATTTCTTCGGCGCTCAGGTGGCGGAAACGTCCCTGTCCCTTGAAATAATCTTTAATCGGTTTTAGTTTTTTCGGCATATCCGGCGAAAGACGATAATGTCCGTTTTCCACTTCATAAAGAGGGAACACTCCCGTTTCGACGGCCAGACGTCCCATGGAAACCGCCATGTGCGAAGGACAACGCCAGCCGGTCGGGCATACTGAAAAACAGTGAATATAGGAAGGTCCTTTGATGCTCTTGGCCTTTTCGATCTTACGGATAAAATCCAGCGGATAACTGGGGCAGGCGGTTGCTACATAGGGTATAGCATGGGCAACCAATATTTCCGGCATGTTCTTTTTCCATGTTTTTTGCCCGGAGCTTACTTTGCCCGCCGGCGCGGTAGTAGTGGAAGCGCCCATCGGCGTGCCGCTGGAGCGCTGAATGCCGGTGTTCATATAGGCTTCGTTATCAAAGCAAACGTAAATCATATCATGACCGCGTTCCATTGCGCCGGAAAGAGCCTGAAACCCGATGTCCATGGTGGCGCCGTCGCCACCCATGCCGACAACCTTTATATAGCGGTCGTCAATCTTGCCTTTCTTGCGCAGCGCTTTGAGGCCCGCTTCAATGCCGGAAGCGACTGACGCCGCATTTTCAAAGGCGACATGAATCCAGGGCACTTCCCACGCGGTGGTGGGAAACATACTGGAAATAATTTCCATACAGCCGGTCGCGGAGGCGATTACGGTATTGTCACCCAGAGCCTTTGCCATGAGCCGCACGGCCAGTACCTCGGCGCAACCGGAGCAGGCGCGGTGGCCGGGAGATAACAATTCTTTTTTATTAATCAGCCGCGGAGCAAATAAATCAAAATTTTCTACGATACTCATTATTCTCTCACTCCCCAAAATTCATAGGTGTCTGCTAGCTTGTTAGTCGTATCCGCCAGAACCTTTTCGAACATGCCGGTAAAATCGTTCACGGGAACGTCACGCCCACCCAGACCGTAAA
>JAPLJP010000085.1 GCA_026388535.1 Deltaproteobacteria bacterium
ATTGTGGGGCCCCAACTGCATGGGCTTTATTGATGCCAACAAAACTCATGTATTTTCTTTCATTCATTCCGCAGTGTGGCCGGACATATTAAGGGGCGGCAATGTCGGCCTGATTGTTCAGAGCGGGATGCTCTCTGCCGGATTTCTACTGCATGCCCTGCAGGAAGGAGTGATGGGCGTCAGCAAGGCCTGCTCCATCGGTAATAAATGCGATATCAACGAAAACGACCTGCTCGAATACATGATAAAAGATAAAGAGACTGAAGTCATCGCCTGTTATCTTGAATCACTGGTGGATGGCAGAAAATTCCTGAACCTGGCGAAAAAAACAAATAAACCGATAATTGTCCTCATGGGAGGCAGAAGCGCTCAGGGCGCAAAAGCTGCGCAAAGCCACACGGCAAGCCTTTCGGGAAACTACGTTATCGCAAGGAGCGCATTCAAGCAGGCAGGCATTATCGAAGTATTCGATCCGGCGGAACTTACCGATATGGCCAGAGCTTTCTCCAAGAAAATGCCCTTCCATCCCGGAAAAGGAACAGCCATTCTCACCTTCTCCGGCGGCGCCGGAACAATTACCACAGACCTCATGGACGATTGCGGGCTGGAACTGGCGAAACTTTCCGACGAAACACTGGCTTCCATCGCGGAACTTTTCCCTGCGTGGAACAAACCCGACCATCCTCTTGATCTCTGGATAGCCATTGAACAGCACGGTTTTGAAAAAGTATTCCGCCGTTCTCTCAATGCGGTAATCAACGATCCAGCGGTAGATTCGATTATATTTCACAGCTATGCCACCCCGTTAATCAAACAGGAATTTTTCAATGAACTCATGGAACTCATCAGAAAGCATGAGAAGCCGGCGGTTTTATGGATTGAAGGAAGAAAGGATTTCGCCGAACTCTTGAGAGGGCTTGCTGAAAAGGCAGGACTGCCCGCTTTTAGAGAAATGAACAGGTGTGTAACAGTTCTCAAAGGAATGAAACAGCACTTCACAAAAAAACCGGCAAAGTGAAGCAAATGTAATCCCACTGCGTCCCTGCCAATCTCGACAAGTCGAGTATTGGCGGGATAGTTCGACTAAAATATTTCAATGCACTACGTTTTTGAAATTTAAGTCTCACTACTTCGCTTCGGGGATAATTCGTCCAACAAATTTCAGTTCGCTACGCTTCTGAAATTTGGGACTCATTAAAGAGGAGATTACCTTGGCACGCATACCCTACTTCAAACCCGCGGAAACGGATACGGAAAAAATTACTCTACAGGGAGTAGAGCCCTACAACCTAAATATTTTAAAAATGATAACTCATGCTCCAATTACGATTGCCCGCAAATTCATCGGTTTGCCCGCGGCGGTGCTCACAAGCGGCAAGCTCGATCCAATCCTGAGAGAGATGGCCATTACCCGCGCCGGAATTTTATGCAATTCGGAATATGAAGTTTTTCAGCATCGCAAGGTTTGCAAACGTGTTGGCATGCCGGAGGAAAAGATTAAAGCGCTTGACATCGGTTCAACAGCTCCGGTCTTTTCCGAAATCGAACGCCTTGTTCTTCGTTTCACCGAAGAAACCGTGCTTCAGCACAAGGTCAGTAAAGAAACCTTTGCCGCCATCAGCAAACATTTTTCTAATGAATTGCTGGTGGAACTGGCCATCGCGGCTGCGTGTTATATGATGATAAGCACCTTCCTCAACACGTTCGAAGTTGATATCGAAGACCGGTATGCGCCTTTATGAAGAATTGAAGAACATTGTCATTGCAAGAGAGGAACAACCGAAGCAATCTCACAACGCAATCGGAACATGCAAGAAGCAACAGCCCCTATATTTATAAACAACGTCTCACCAAATATTTGTAGTTGCAAATTACACCTACTTAGTTTCAATAGTGAACGGTTGTCAAAATTGAGGATTACTATTTGAAAGGTGTAACGTACCGATCAGCCGCGGCCGTAAGACATCGGCTGTATTTGCTGATTAGACTTTTTCGGGAAATAAATCTGTCCCCTTTTCCTTCCTTTAAATGTGGCGCGGCTCTTCTCTTCTCTCTAATCTAATACTTCATCATCGACCAATGACATTTACCGTCCTGGTCACAGGCATTTGCTCAACAGATTTATTTAAACCAATAAGCTGTGAAATAAGAGATAATGCTTGCATCGACCGGTCCGGACATTTATTATTAGAATCAGCAACGGAGTTTTGGGGGATACCGTACTTGATCCCCTCGTAATCGATAGCAATAGAGTAACTCTTGCCAACGTAATAAGTTGACGACTTGTCAATCACGAACAGGTTATTTTCTTTGCAGTCGTTATTCTCATCAATGGTAATTGGTTTAAGTTTAGGTTCTGTTTGGGCACGTACTATTTCACCCAGGTAATACAATATTCCTTCTGGAGATCTAAGGTGTATAACCTTTTTAGATGAAGCACTATCCTTGGGTGATGAACCACTGCTCTTAAAACCAATTTCAGATGAAGCACTGTCCTTTGGGGATGATCCTCTGTCCTTACAATCAGTTTTATTTGCGTCCTTACATTTGAAGGAATAGTTCTTTTTCTCCTTCTTAAATTGATACCCGTTTACTTTGTCACGATCGATTATCAGGCCATTTTTTTGCGCTTCTATAAGGAGTTTCATATCTTTTGCCGTTTCAGCAGAAAGGGAGGGACCGAATAACTCGGGCGTTTCATCAAGTTCAAGCTGGTAACACTTAATTATTTCCCTAACTTCATTTTGAAAATTTTTGATTTTATCTTTGTCGAGTGGGTTATTATCAAAGGCTTCCGATGACTTGTCTGATGGTTCTATCTTTTCGACGAAAAGAAGCATTAGCATTTCTTTTGGCCATCCCTGTTGCCAGTAGTAATAAAACATATCTACTGACACAGGATTCATTATGCCGCGCATAAATTTTTCATTATCCAAAACAGCGAGATCAAATGATGGCTTAGTTGAATAACTTATACTTGGCGCAACGGAATATGACCCGTTCAGACCATCGCCGATTTTACCAAATGGAATGGATATGCCCCCAGTCTGAAAATTATATTCCAGGCTTCCTCTAACTTGAGTGAGAGCGGTGAAGTGCATGGGATGGCGCTTGCTTGCACGTACGATATTAAGCAGGAGCATTTCATTTTGTGCTTTTTCTACAACCAAATTATAGTCAGTCGAACTGTCTGCCAATCTCGCCTTTTGGGACATTGCACATCCGGACAACAAGAATATGATAATTATTACAGAACAACCCTTCAACATGTTTTGTAGATTAATCTTAATGACTTCGCAATCCAATGTTGTTAAAAGCGAAAAAGATAGTTTTTTCCCCATTGATTTATCCTCCTTTTTTTAGAACTCATATAATAATATATATTTATTCTTAGCTTAGAATACTTTTATTTGTTTCTTTATGTTTCTAGAATTCAATTGTTATTGGACAGTGATCAGGTGCCACCAAGGAACTGGTAATGCCCTTTAAACGCTTGAAATGGAAATCAATCTTGGTTCCATCAGAACATTCCTTAAACAAAAACAGTAACGGCGATTTTACTCATAGTGTGCATCCTCATGTATTTGTTTGATAAGGTACTTCTTGGTTGACTTTATTGAAACTAAAAAAACCTCCAAAGGAGGCGATAACCCTTGGAGGTTAAACATTGGCAACTTCTGGTAAATCCTTTTCATGTAGGACTCCATAATGTTGATGGTTATGTTGATAATTTAATGGGGGGATAATTTGCGGTTTAAATACTTCATAGGGCATGATCTGTCAAGGTAAAAATTACCTCATCAAACTGGCTAAACTGTGCAGCTAATATTGATTATTTCTATTTGAAATGTTGCATCGACTGTCTGAGTTGGAATAACAACATTACAGAAAGAAGTGCTTGTTGAGTTTATCTACAAACCCGCACATGTTACTTGAAAAATAAACTGAATGTTCTCTTCCCGCAGGAAAGATGTCTTCTCTTTTCCATTGACTAACCGCACTCATTTCTCCTATAATCCAACAATACAAAAACAGTGTAATACTTGATCTCCGAGAAGAAATCTTTTAAGGATATCATGATTTCAAGACGTGATTTTTTAGTAACACTTGCAAGACTAGCCGCAACAGTTGGCGGCGCCGGAATGATTCTGCTCGATCCTGAATGGCAGAGGTTTTTGGTTGGCGAAAATTCAGGCCTTGCCTTCGGAAGTACTTATTTAGACGAACTTGTCCGATCAGCTCCAAGGGCCCGTTACTGGACTCCGCTCACGATAAAGGGAGACAGCTATCCGAAGGAGGAAACCATTGTCCGATGTCTTCTTTGCGCCAATGGTTGCGCTATTGTTAATGGTCAACGTGGCAGATGCCGGACTCGCATGAATGTCAACGGAGAATTGCGCAGTCTTGTCTATGGCCGTCCCGTATCCATTCATATTGACCCGATCGAAAAGAAACCTCTTTACCATTACCTGCCGGGATCTGCGGCATTTTCTCTTGCCACCGCCGGATGTCCGCTCAGGTGCAAGTTCTGTCAAAACTGGGAAATCTCTCAGTCATCACCGGAAGATCATCAGGTTTCATTTACGCCCCCTGACAGGATTGTCGCCGCTGCACACGCCGATAAGGCGCCCGTTATCGCCTTTACTTATAATGAACCAACGGTTTTCACTGAATACCTGACCGACATCTCTCGGGACGCGAAAAAGCAAGGCATTCGCTCAGTATTGATAAGTTGCGGATTCATGAACGAGGCGCCTCTTGCGGAAATATGCAAGGTGCTTGACGCCATTAAAATCGACCTGAAGGGGTACAGCGAGGATTTCTATCGTACTGTATGCGGGGCGGAGCTGCGCCCTGTTCTCAGAAGTATCAAACAGATAGCAAAGAGCCGTGTCCATCTTGAAATTGTGAATCTGGTTGTACCCACATTAAATGATTCAGACAAAATGTTACAGGAGCTGATAAACTGGATATTGGGAGAAATCGGTCCCGATGTCCCTGTTCACTTCACCCGCTTTCATCCCGATTACCAACTGCTGAATCTCCCTCCCACACCTGTTGCCACGCTGGAACGCGCCTATAACATGGCCATGAGCAAAGGAATGCATTATCCATATGTGGGGAATGTGCCGGACCATCCGGGAAATCATACCTACTGTCCGAAGTGTAAAAAGGCTGTAATAAAGCGGCAGGGATTTTTTATAACAGAGATGAACATAAAGGATGGGTGTTGTAAATTCTGCAAACGGAAGATCGCCGGTGTGTGGGTTTAAAAGAGGTTATAAGAAAATGAAAATATTACGATTGAGCATTACACTGCTTGTCTTCAGTCTCTGTTTTACTGCAGCATGCCAGGCAAATAAAGTTCAGGATTCTGATGTTCGTGAACCTGCTGTCGCGGGAAAGTTCTATCCTGAATCCGCGGCCAAACTGAGACTCGCCATCGAAAAATTCCTTCAGGACGCGGTTCCTGTTAAAGTAAAAAAGCCAGTTGCCATCATCGTCCCCCATGCCGGCTATATATTCTCCGGTCAGATTTGCGCCGACGGATTCCATCAGGTCAGTAATCAGAAATATGATGTAATCGTCATCCTTGGAACAAAACACACAAATTCTGATTTCCAGAAAATTTCGCTCTATCCGGGCGACGGTTTTCGCACTCCGCTCGGTACGGCTCCGGTGGAAAAGAATGTTATCTCTTTACTTAAGAAGGCGGATCCGGCCGATTGCACTCTGAATAAATCACTTCATGAATCTGAACATTCCATCGAAGTAATGGTGCCTTTTATTCAAGTCGTCTTTCCTAAAGCAAAGATTGTCCCCATTGTTGTCGGTTCACCGGATATGGAAATGTGCGTCCGCTTCGGCCAGGCGCTGGCAAAGGTTTTGAAAAACAAGCAGGCGTTGATTGTCGCGAGTTCCGATCTTTCCCATTACCCTGCTTATGAAGACGCGAACATCGTAGACAGGGAGACCCTCGCGGTCATTGCCAAGTTAGACCCCGCCGCATTTCGCGCGACTGTGCAGGCACACAGAGATAAAAATATCCACAACCTTGCTACGAGCGCTTGCGGCGAGGCGCCGATAATGGCGGCAATGGCGGCGGCTAAATCTTTGGGCGCTACCAACGGAGTAGTTATCAGCTATGCCAATTCAGGAGACTTGTCTATTGGTGAGCGCGCGCGGGTTGTAGGATATGGC
>JAPLJP010000130.1 GCA_026388535.1 Deltaproteobacteria bacterium
TCATCCAGCCGGAGATTACATGTTCCATTGTATTGCGTGGCAATACCGAAGTTGAGGCATACGGATTTGGCGTGTCCGATGTGGATATAGCCGTTCGGCTCCGGCGGGAAACGGGTAGCGACACGTCCATCGTTTTTGTTCGTCTGTAGATCATCTTCTATTATATCACGGATAAAATCGGTTGGATTTGATGTCGCCGGTTGCGTCATTTCTTAAACTCCTTCATGCTATAAAATACGCGTTGAAACCTATAATATTAATGGAAATATATCAATGGTATAACTTCAGGAAGGAGGGCTTGCTGAAAACACCTGCAAAGAAACAACTATGACGAATAAAATATTTTAGAAATTACAGCTTCCTTGTTTCTTTACGCCTGCGCATCCCTCGTGCGAATCAATCATTGCTATGGGGTAGGGGAGATGCGCGTCAGGAGAAATAGGATTAATATATTTTTCCCGGAAGGAAGACATCTGCATGCGGCATTTCTGGCAATGATGTCTGTAAGCTGAATGCTCAATGACTTTCTGCCAGAGATTTCCGACGGAATTTGTCCGGACATTTCCAAATGACAAGGGAGTGAAATCGCAGGGCGTAAATTCACCAGTGGGCGTGATATGGAACTGAAAATGACCGGCAAGGCATCCGATAATGATGGCCAGGCCGGAACGCGTATTAGTCCACGACTGGGTAACGATTCGGAGGCGTCCGTTGTAACGCCGGTTGAGTTCCCTGGCTTCTTTGAGAATGGCCAGATGGCTTTCTTTCGTTAACATTATCTCTTCATTATGAATCATCCGTCCGGTGGGAATGGCGTCAAACACGCTGATTTCGTGAACGCCCCAATCGGCGGCAAGCGCGGTGATTTGGCTTAGTTTCTTATCTCGTACAGATTCATTTGTGGCATAAGTGGAAAGACACACGGCCAACCCCGCCCGGATGGCGTTTTTAACGCCTTCCTTGACAGATAGAAACAATCCGTTTCTTCCACGCAAACGATCATGCTCTGCAGGGTCGGAGGAATCGAGGCTTATGAAAACGGCGGTAAGACCGGCTTCTTTCAGAGCAAGGGCTTTCTTTTCATCCAGAGCCAGAGCATTGGTGAAAATCAACGCGACGGTATCCCGCCGCGCTACCGCCGCCACTAGTTCTTCAATGTCTTTTCGCAGAAGAGGCTCGCCGCCGGTGAAGGTGATGTTTGTTACGCCAATGTCCACACTTTCTTGTATGACGTTCTCAATTTCTGTCTTGGAGAGTTCCAGGCCGACGCGACTGGACGAAGCGGCGCTGCAATGGGCGCATTCCAACTGACAGCGACTTGTAACACCTATTGTTGCAGCCAGCGGTCGGGTTTCTTTAAATAACAGATTTCGGATAATGGTCTCCATGTGACGCACGTGCGCCCGGCTGGGCATAGGCGGCAGATAAAGAGAATATATATTGCCCTCCTCCGTTTTCATAAGAGCTTTAAGGCGTTTATTACCGTGATAAGCAAAATACAGTTTAAACAGAGGGCCGAAAATCAACGCCTTAGAGCCGTGAGCCTTTGATATGAGCTTGTCGCCGACGTTTTCGACATCAACAGAAAAACCTTTCATCTGCGGTATGTTTGGAAATGTATAATTAAGACGCATATTTTTGTCTGTATCCAGTTAAGTTTCTATCGGCAATAAATCAGCTCGGGCGCAAAGTTTTTTTTGACAAGACATTGCTTCAGGATGGGTAAACTATAGGAAGTCCGATATGTATGTCAAGGAAATCTTCGGGCGAAGTGCCCCCACGGTGACCTTTAGGTTATTTAGAGTAAATCCAGGAAACAAACGAACTGGATTACCCAGTCTCGCCGGGTAATGACAAAGATGAAGGCTCTATTTGGTTTAACCTATTCATAACTGCCTCTGCGATAACCTCATGCCCTTTCTCATTCGGATACCTGGAATCTGATTGGACCAAATCCTTACTGCACAGATTATGTTCTTCAAGATAAACGGCCCAGTACTTGTGCACAGGAATCAATTCACAGCCCAGATCTGAAGCCACAATCCTCAAAGACCTGTAAAAGATATTAACAGCATCCATATCATTAGGATTATCGAAAATGTGGGAAGTAGCCAGGAAGATAACAGGATTAAAACGACGGCGCGCCAGCCTGATCATCTGCACGAGATTTTCCTGAAATTCAGAACGGTAGACATACTGGAAAGCATCATCAACACCGAATTGAATAAGAAGAATATCAGGCTCAAAGTTAGCAATATCCTCGTTGAATGTGCGGATACCATCAAAAGAAGTTTCTCTATACCTTGATCGGTTAATCACCTCGATCCCTTTCGCAAGAAGGGATTCTGTCAGAATATCTACATAACTTTTAATTACACCCAGACCAGCAGCAATACTTCCGCCACGGATAAGCAGTTTCATTAAATATAACCGTCCATTATGAACTGAATTTACTGGTTCGTATAACGTAGAAATGTTCTTTGCGGATAACCTAACCAAATTAGAATATCAAGTAAATAAATTTGATGGGAACTTTCTTTTTGTGTATGGTGACCTATAGAAATCGCTTGTATATCAAAACATTCTTGACATACAAGACCGCGTTTCCTATACTTTACCCTACAATATGAGAGTTAAAAAGGGATTGAAATGGCCGCTATAATGCCCCTGATAATGAAAACAATAAGCATTATCTTTCTGATTGTTTTTGTATTTTCGGTGGTGCTCCTCATTTTTACTTTCCGTAAACCGAAGAAGGTTTCAATTCCTTCATTGATCCTTGCAATTCTCATCAGCTTGATATCTCTGACTGTCTTTTCATTTTTCGTAAAATATCGACCGTCCATATTGCTATTAATTGCGATGGGATTAGCTGGTCTATTTATCGGGATTGTTTGGTCCCAATCAACCCATGTCTATGTCGAAAACGGAAAGGTGATGTCCCGCAATTCAATATGGTATCTGGCAGTTTGGGGCGGTGTTTTTGCCCTGACACAGTTGATATCCATTGTGACAAAAAAGCCCCCGTCAATAGCAATGGCGCTGTTAGTAATGAGTACAGGGTCAATTATCGGGATGAACGGCAGGATCATCGGGAAATTTTTTTCGGTAAGCTCAAGCCTCGGCGCGCCGGAGGAATCTTCTCATCAATGCAGTCACTGTGGGGCAAAGGTTGTAAGTGGGAGCGCCTTCTGCAGTCAATGCGGAAAGAAACTTTGATGGCGCAAAAGGTTCAGGAATAATGATTGATATATCCGTAATCAGCAAAGTCAGGAAGGTGATTTTCTGGGTAGCCGTTTCTGCGGTGACCTTCTTCGGTGTTATTGCAGTCATATCCCTTGTCCTTTCATCGGGTGTCCTTAAGAAACCCATGCAATATCCAAAGGTCGTGCCGGAGATCCGCTTGAATCCGGGAGAAAGAAAAGTTTTTGAGTTTGAGTCGTTCTGTCTTGATCACAGCAGGGGCGGCCCCCGTTCGACCGATGCCTACAGCCTCATGAGCACTCCGGCGATCAAGCTCAGGCCATACCTGAGAAACATATTCGACGAATATCTCTCCCACCCGTCGCGTTGGAAACAATACGATGTCCAGCAGGCCGTATGGTACACCGAAGGGCGGACGAAATGGGAAACACTTTCCCCCGAACAACGGAGGCTGATTCAAACTGCCACAGGAAAGGAAGACCCGGTTTCCGGCCATCCCGTGGTATTTTTAAGCCGCATGGCTTCAGCTTTCGGCGTCGTGGTAAAAACAAATCTGTTCCTTGCCTTAATATTTCTGGGTCTGGTTGTGTTGACACTGCCGTCGCCTTTTGCGGTCATAGAACGTGGCATTTCATGGATGGTCGGCCCTCGTCTTGTACAGAAGCTCTCCCAGGGCCGCTTTGGCCAGGGTCTAAACACTTTGGCGGCAAATAAAGAACTGGAAAGGCTGCGCGTTCACACTGATGTTTTATTCACGCGTTTGGTCTTTCGACTGTTTTCGAGGAAACGCTGATGGGTTTCACTGAAATTTACAGCTACATTCTTTCCTATTTTGGAATCGGCTTTCTGGGGATTGGAATACTGCTCTCCATAGGTCTGATTATTCCTGCTTGTTATTGGCTTTTTACCTCTTTGGCCGTCAATAAAGGGTCTGTGGTTTTCAGGCGGATGCTGGTGATGCTTGCCGTCATTTACATTTCATTTTCTTATTTGGGCTCACCAGCCTTTTACGAGGCTGCAGGATGGTGGAAGATCACGTTTCTTGGCACCTTCATACTCGGTTTCATTGTGCCCATGCTCAGGATGGACATTGCTCGCCTCGATCGCAGGAGAGATCGCGGACTTGCATGGATCTCCGGCGCATGGTGGGTTCTGCTCGTTTTCAGCGAAGCTCTTCTCGTCTCGGGGGCGTCTAACCAGTTGGTGGTTCTCTATCCCTTTATAGGGGTCGCCGGTATCCTTTGCGGAGGCATGATCGGGACTACTTTTGCTCAAACAGCGCGGCGGAAAATTGCTGAATCGGCCCGGGCAGCAGGGGGGCAATGAGAAGCATGAAAGATCATAAGAAAATTATGAAAACCATTATATCCGGAAGATGCGCGCCATACGCGCTCCATCTGTTTATTCTTATTGTCTGTATTATCGGGATGGTTGTTTACGCTTTTGCCGACGGTAATGAGCCGATCAGCATTAATGAAGCGGTTGACGAAGGACAGGTCAGGATCGTGCAGTCGAAAAGTTCCGGCGGGTATTCCCGGTTTACGATGGAGTTGGAAAACACAGGCAACAAGCCTTTATCCATTGATCCCTACGGAAGCGCTTTCGATCCGCCGAGTGGCGTGGCGACGCAGCGCGTCGGGATTGGTCTTCCCATAAAGATAGGGAACGAGCGGATCGATATGCGCAAGAGTCTTTCCACCGATCCGTCTCAGGAAGCCCCTGTCGGTTCTCAAGCGGCAGACAGCTCAGGCACGATACCGGACTCGGCCCTTCCGGAAGCAGCCGGGGCGGTTGCCGCCACTGCCGCTGTCGGGGCGCTTCTCACCGGAATGGCGCAGGGTGTAAGACCCCGTGAGGCCATCAGCGATCTTGCGGGACTTATACGGGGCGATGCGGATACCATACAGACCGATGTGCAGACTGTCTCCGATTTTGACTATCAAACTGGTCTCATAAAATCATACCGCGATCAGGATATGACGGAACTGGATTATCAGAGACAGCGTCTGGAGGCGGCAAAAGCGCAGGGCGCCCAGGATGTTGTCCGTGATGCCGAAGCGGCGGTTGGAAGACTCTCCCAACAGATAGGTTCCTATGACAAGAACCTTGCAGAGCTTGGTCAGAGACCACTGGAGCACACCCAGATGGAGCAGCGCTCTTTTGACTACACCCGCGAAGATCTTGGCGTTGCCGTAACGGAAGCGAAGCAAAAACTTGAAGATATGCACGAGACGGAAAAATATGTGGACCGGAGCTACAAACTGGCTGAGAAATTCGGGACACCCGAAGAAAAGGCATGGTGCATGGATTTCATCAACCAGCACTCCAAAGCCGGGCCTGATGGTTATGAGATTGATCCGGAGACGGCGCGGCAGATGTATTCCGGCCTGAAGAAGCAGATGTACGAATCCGGCCAGATGTTAAATGTTGCGGAATCGGAATACCAGACGGCCGTGTCGGAAGAAATAGGAAAGAAGACGGAGGTTGTGAAGCAGATCCGCGACAATGCGACGCGCGTCAACAGGGTACTGGCAAAATTCGATCCGACGGGTACGGGCGCGAAGATCGTGGGACTCCAACAGAGTGCCTACGGAGCGATAGATGGATATGAGAAGGGCGGTATCGCCGGGGCGGCTGAATCTGCCGCACTGAGCGTTGCCGATAATTATACGCAGGGTTATGCCAGCGGGAATTACAATGCTTTCAAAGATGCCTACGCTGAGCAAGGGCTATCCGATGAATCTCTTGCCGCACGGTTGGCCAAGGCCAATTTTGACACGGCAAATAACAAATACAATGTCCTCGATCATGTCGGCAAGGCTGCCAGCAGTATTATGGATGGGGAATACGGAGCTGCTGTTGATTCCGCCCTGGATGCATCCGATGCGAAAGATGCGCTGACGGAGGATTACGGCAAGGCTAAAGGCCGGGTAACTGATTACATGGCCGATAAGCCGGACAAGGCTCCTGTTCCGCAGGCCGATAAGGTCCCTGATACAGTCCCTGATGCCGGAGAGAAATCGCTGGGAACAATGCGCCGGGAGTCATTTGAAAAGACGCGCGTGTCTTTCGAAAACGAGACAAAGATGATGCAGGAATTGAACAGGGTCGCCGATATCTCTGATCCCAACCAGCGGCAGGCAGAACTGATTCGGGTACGGAACTCCGATCCGTCTACATACAACGTGGTCCAGAAACAAATTCATCCTGATACCGCCGAGGCAATCACTAAAACCAACAAGCTTACCTCGGACCAGGTAGTGGAGAGACAGGCGCAGATATTGAAGGAGAAGGGCTTCACCCCGGAAGTCCGTCTTGCAGGTAAGCCGGGTGGTGCGGATACCGACGGCCAATGGACGTTGAAAGACAGCGACGGCAAAGTGCTTCCGGAGAGTGAGACGAAGAAGCTCGCCGAAGGTGCGCTGAAGCAGGCATCAGATGATGTATTAAAGCCGCTGGGCACTAATGCGGACGAGATGGGACATAAGATCATGAACGACAGTCCCGAGAAGTTCTCGGCAGACCCCAACGATCTCGGAATAAAGTCAAGGGACGGGAAGCTTGTTGACGGAAAACTTGTCTTTGAAGATCATGCCAAGACCGGAGAACACTGGACTGATGATCCTCGTCAAGCAGCGCTGACAGCGCCGCAAGACAGGATATCCGATGCCGCGATGACCAAGGAAAATGCCGCTTCGCTTGGCGATGTGCTGAAGACAAAAACAGAACATCTTGATGAGATTGCCCGCAACAAGGGAGTGGTGACTGAATCCAATATGCGTGACATGGCACGTGAAATTGTGAAGACTGATAACAGGACTTTTCTGGCGATGGCTGATAAGGCCGGCGTGAAACCGACCGCGGAATACAGGGATCTGATGCAGAAGCTTACGCTCGTCAAGGACGGCGATATATCCAGTGACCATCTGCCGCCGATAAGAGAAATCGACAGAATTATCGCGGAGAATGTGGGCATGCTTAAGGATGCGATAAAGAAATAGGGACAGTCCCGGCAAGTTACACAGGAGGAAAAAATATTATGCAAGAGGCATTAAAGGTTGATATTAAACAGATCCTCGCATTTATCGTTGACGAGGGGATAACGCCTTCGGCCTTGTCACCGTTTTATGCTGAGGAGCCCGCAGGGAACAAAGGGGCAAGTCTGGATGCCGCGTCAGTGCCTCTGATCAGGGCCGTGTGCGAACCATCAGCTTCTGTCAGCGCCAGGATCATATCCGCGGAAGGGGTTGTTGTGACGCGCATCTACGCGAATAAGACTGGTCAGATGACGGTCAGACACTGGCTCGACAAGGACGGCCTGCATAATTTCAGACAGGTACAGGAAAAAGACATCGCCGCTGAAGCTGTGCTCAGGTTAATGCTGGACATTCCCCCATCCCGGCTGGACTTTAATACGGAACTTACCGAGGCATCGTTTTGCGCGCTGCTCGGCCTGATTGATTGCTGGAGGGAAAGAACCCTGATTTCGCTGATTGATCGCAAGCCCAGCGCGAAATTGCCGTTTACCTCGGAGGAGATGTATACAGCGTTTCGCCGAAGTATCGGCAGTTCCGACTGGCGGTGGCTGACTCCTCTGGTGAAAGATCTTTATCCCGGGAATCTGGATGTGTCCCCGTCTGTATTCAACAAAGGTGTCCCGGGTATTGCACCAAAATTCGCGGAGGCGGGACAGGCTGGTATTAAGCTTACGCTTCCTGGTGAGGAGCTGTGTTCATCATTGAGCGCTCCGCTTGGCGCTATCAAGCTGTCGGTCTACCGGATAGAGGACGGTGCGATATTGGAAGAAAACATTATCGGCTTTCGCGGAATGGGGAGTTACTGCACCATAGAAGTTTCTGAAGATAATGGAAAAGTCGCATTGCAGAACTCATCCGGTGCGATGATCGAACTTTATATTCATTCCAAGCTGGTTGAAGCGGTGAAGATGAGCAGGAAGCCTGAGGTGAAGAAACCCGTGACGGAGTCGACGCAGACCACTGTGCCAGTATCTCCGGCACCCGCGGGGAGTACTGATCAGAAACCGGGAAAGAAATTTTGTCCGGAATGCGGCAAGCCACTGAAGCCGGGGGCGAAGTTCTGCGCGGAATGCGGTAAAAAGATATAAGACCATCGGTAATCGTTTATACAGAAACTTACGCAGAACTTGGATCAGGGAGGACACGTGCAAGAATGTCAATTCCAGGACATTTAAACACTACAATTCAGATGGTAATAATTGCTTCAGAAATAATTGACGTACGACGACGTCTTTCCTATATTCTTTTCCACGGAAAGCAAGTGCTTATCAAAGAATATTGTTTTAGAAATGTTGATTATCAATAAGGAGGGATAGTCATGTTCTGTTCAAATTGTGGAATGAAAAGCGAAACCGGGGCAAAATTCTGTGCAGGTTGTGGATCTGCAATAGTAGGAAAATCATCTGGATCTGAAAGCCAACCCGTCCAGCAACCGCTTCAGCAGCAGACACCCGACAATCAACAAAAATATCCGTTCCTAAAAAAGAGGAAGGGGTGTCTAGTAGCTGCCGGAATTGTCGCCTTTCTGTTTTTAGTACTTATCATTATGGTAATCCTGAACGGCGGAGAAATTAGCTTTTCAACGGCTAACATTTCAAAGGCATATATGGCATCAAAAATCAATCCAGCGACATCGGAGCCACTGATTAAAACAGATGTATTTCCGAAAAGATCAACAACCAGGATTTATGCTACTATTCTCGTTAAGAATATTCCCGGAGATACCAAGTTTTCAGCAATCTGGTACCATATACCTTCCGGTTCCAGTATTAAATCAGAGAATGATATTACCACTAACAAGGATATGTGGATAAATTTCAATCTTACTAATCCGCAAGGTTTTGTGGCAGGCAAATACAAGGTTGAGATCCTAATGAATGACAAAGTTAAAGAGACTTTGAATTTTAAAGTTGAATAACACCAAAATATAGACAAAAAAAAGATGATAAGGATGAAAAAAGCCTTTTAATCAAGGGTATGAACCCCAAAGCAAGCTTTGGGAACAGGTTCCGCAGCAAGCTGCGGGGTATTAAACCCTCCGCTTCGCGGGATTGTTCAACTTACCAATTCCGCTACGCTTCGCTTTCGGAATTGGAGTTTCAACAATAAAAGAAAAGGAGAGCCTTATGGGTAATGCCAATGTGAAAAAATGTTCCTCCTGTGGAGAAACAATGAAACTCGATGCCGCCTTTTGCACTAATTGTGGAAGCCGCTTTATAGAAAATGCCAACGCGAAAAAATGTTCCTCCTGTGGAGAAGCGCTGGCGCTCGATGCCGCCTTTTGCACCAGTTGCGGAAGTCGCTTTGAAGGAAAGGAAACGCAAAGTGCTGGAGGAGGATCACCTATCGGAGAGCAACTGATGGAGTTGGCCAACGACTTCCTTTCGGTACGAGAGGTGATCCCGGCGCGGTTTGAATTTTCGTCACAAACAGGAGCGCAAGCGCCCGTTCAGAAGGTCAAGATAAAGTACGACGCTGTCGTTCAGCTGGAACCGGAAAAGAAGCAGTTGACGTTTTGGGAAAAGATGATGGAAAGTTCCGTCGGCACGAACGCCGGCTTTTTTAGTGAAACGAATGTTCAAAAAGGGATCGAGGTCTCCAAAAAAATTCACGGACATCTTTTGTTCGGCGGCAAATACGGTTTTGAATACAGCAAACTGCGCGAGGTGGTGAAAGCCATTGCCGGCGAAGAGGGCTGGAAATTTAAAACCGTCATCTTTAAACCAAAGATGAATACGAATACAAAGGGTAAGTATTCTAATATAAGCTTACCCGATAAAAAGATTCTCTTGCCGGCTCTTGCTCTTTTGTTAATAGCAGTTATCGGGCTGACAAGTTATTTCTATTTTTCAGGTCGGTCGAAACCAACACTATCACAAACAAATTATGAGAATGGTTATCCGGAAAACTCGGATAATACGGGATCCCTGGAACCTAGGGTTCTTCAAGGAGATGGCACTGTCGCCGAGGGGAGACCATTTATCGAAACCGATAGGGATGTATATAATTATGGCGAAAAGATCATAGTGAATTATTACAACGCGCCCGGCTATGCAAGAGATTGGATATGTATCGTACCGGCAGGCTCCCGGAACACTGCAGCCGGGAACTATCACTACATACCCAGGGGAGGGCGGGGTGTCCTGATTTTTAAATCTCCACGACGACCGGGAAGATATGAGGCACGGGCATATTATAGCTACAGTCCCTTCCAATACATTGTATCTGCCCGTTATGGTTTTACAGTTAATTAATAGGGCGTTGTTCCTAATTGACAATCAGCTTCCCGAGAAATCCGGCGGCCTCTTCTCGAAGAACGATACGATGCCTTCCTTAACGTCGCTGGTGCTGACGGCGATACCCTGCATGGCCGCTTCCCTTTCCAGGGCGCTCTCCAGGTCGCTCTCCAAGGAGCGGTTGAGCATATTCTTGATCATCCCGATGGCTCGGGTTGGTCCGTGTGCCAGTCGCTGCGCCAATTCCATAGCGGCAGGCATCAGCTCATTTTCCGGCACTACCTTGTTTATCATGCCCAATTCCAAGGCACGTCGCGCCTCGACTTCATCCGCCGAGAACATGAGTTCCTTGGCACGCGCCAGACCAATGAGGCGGGGCAGGAAAAAAGTGCCTCCCATATCCGCAATCAATCCACGACGCACGAAGACCTGGATGAAACTAGCCGCCTCGGAGGCGATGATGATGTCGCAGGAGAGCGCCAAGTTGCATCCGGCTCCCGCCGCAACCCCGTTGATGGCGCCGATCACCGGTTTCTCCAGGTTCATGATGCCCGCAACAACCCGGCTGTACCATTGAGTGCTGAGCCGCATGCCCACCGGCAGGATGATATCGGGGCGGTTGTCCGAGCCGGTGAGGTCCGCCCCGGTACAGAAGCCCTTTCCCGCTCCGGTGATGATCACCGCGCGGACATCGTCCTCCAGGGTCAGGCGCTGGAAGTGATCTCCCAGTTCCTTGATCATGTTGAAGCTGAAGGAGTTCTTGCTCTCCGGACGGTTGAGGGTGACCACCTCCACTGCCCCCTCGCGCCGGTACAGTACCTGATCCATAGATTCCTCCCTTATTTATACTGAACTTTGCCTGCTGTTTCCTTTACGACGGCGTATTTTTTATCAATTATTCATTAAATTTTCTATCTGTTTTTTTTAGCCGCTTCACTCCCAAGGATTGAGGGATTTTAAGTCAAAGAGAAGTAAAATTGTTTAGTTTTAAAAAGATGATTTTTAATGACAAAAGAGAGTTAAGAAGAATTTAGTGGATTTAATATTATCGAAGCTGACAGGCATATTTTAGATACAAACCACTACCCACGGAATGCAGTGAGAACCACATCTCTGTTTTTCCTGCCTATTAGCTCATTATTTTATTTAACCGAGTGACCTCAGTTTGATAGTGAGGGGCCGCATCCTGAGTTAAATTACTCTACTAAGCCTCCGCAACCTGCATGAACTTTAATTGATGGGCCACAACCTGCTGCAACTGAGCCGCCGCAACCTGCATTAAACCCAGTCACTGTCCCTCCACAGCCTGCACAAGAAAAAAACGTTTTTCCCGATGATTAATAAACCATTACAGATACAGTGATTTTCCGGATATAATTTACTTGAATGGATACCTGCTTGTTATTTGCGCAAATATCCTGCCGCTTTTTTCTTTCAGCATAGTAAAGCCTGTTTGAACCACTAATCCAATATATAAAATACTTCCGATATTGGGACCCAGAAATAGAGATTCAAGATCATTCAAATGAGTTAAATTGCTGGAAACTATATTTGTCTCTATATCATAAGGAGGGTGATTTTTATTTAATATGTCAATATTAATCTCCAGCCCATACTTAGATAAAAATGATATTTCTTTAGCGTATTTTTCATTTCTCATTTTAATCATTGATTCTTTCAGGCGATAGGCAATCTGAAGTATCGACATTTTATCAATTTCCTCTTTCGTAAATTCAGTAAAGCTGTTGAAATTCGCACTGCCCATATATAATGAATCAATATCGGGATGTATATCCCTGAGGCTTATAGGACTCCTCAATACAATTTTATCAGTATTAGGCAGAAGTTGATTATAATATTTCTTTAATAAAAATGAAGTCATAATTTGATGATTGGAAATCATTAATTTTGCGTTTTCCGATTTTGCTTTATTTTTAATTTCATTAAGAAATTCATCTGAAAAATATTCCTTTGTAGTATATGTCTTAATAGTATTTACATTATTAAATTGATTTTGAATTCCTTTGCTCAATTCGGATAATGGGGGAGTAAATACTTTATCAATTTTATCGGAGCTAACAGGCTTTCCTTTGAATAATCTTTGGGTTGATGGCAATGGGAATTCATTGCCTTCTATCATGCAGTTCCACGCGTATAAGAAGAGCATCAATGAAATCCCATCACCTACTGCGTGCGAACAGCTGATTCCAGCCAATACTCCATCTTTTATGGGTATTCCCGTAACAGCAAGAAGAGGTTTTCCCGGCAATGTTTTAACATGTTCGATCATCTTATTTATGTCATTAATATTAATATTATCAAAGGTCTCATCAACAGGTGGTAAAATACTCTTCACGATTCCGTCTGTGCAATACTGTAAAGCGAATTTCTTGTCATCGATCATAATCAAACGGCTGGAAAAAATATTGTAATGCTCAACAGTCTTGAAAAATCTTTCTTCAAGTTTTTCCAGGGAAGTTCCTTTCTTATAAAATAACAAAATCTCCAAAGGGTTTGTGCCCGGAAAGTAGTTATTTTCGAAATTTGATAGTGGCAGGATATTTTTGCCGTAATTTTCTTCCAGATAGGCAATGTTTTCTTTACTTATTTCCATAGAAGTAACCCCCTTATAAGAACTCCATTAGGATTAAAGATAAAACTTCGTTATTCTTAATTTGCAGGTAACTATTTCTTTTTCAAATGTGAGAAATTATTTGCCATGCAGTTCTTTCCTGGTCCAGAAAATAACCACGAATAACGCTATGAAATTAGTCAAAGGCAGCGCCACCCAGGCGCCCGTAATTCCCCAAAAAGAAGGTAAAATAATCAACAGAGGGATAAAAATTATACTGTCGCGAAAAAAGAGTAAAAACATTGCCAGAGTTCCTTTGCCCAAACCCATCAAAGTATATACGAAAATTATGATGGGAGCAATTAATACAAGCGCCGAAGAGTGAATACGTAAAGCCGTTGTTGCGATAACCAGCAAAGAAGTGTCTTTGGAAAAAAGCCCTACTATCGGAGCAGCAAATATTTCTAAAAACACGAAAGCAGCAGCGGTAAATAATAGTGAGACTTTCAGCGCGGCATAAACCGATTCCCTTAGTCTTTGATAAAGTTTCGCGCCCTCGCTGAATCCGACAATCGGCATTAAACCTGCGCCTATGCCGAACACTACCATAGTTCCCATGCTCATGATGCGAAAACATATTCCAAAAGCCCCGATTGCCTGAAAACCAAAATCCGCGAGAACATGATTGTAAATTACCAGAACAAGACTGCCTATTACATTGATGACTATGGAAGGAACGCCTGTTGAGTAAATTGATTTTATTATTCGAATGTCGGGAATGGTATATTTCAAATTCAATTCATATTTAGATGATTTCAATTTTAGGAAAAACAGGGCAGATATAAAACTGAATAAATTAGCGATAAGAGCGGCAAAAGCGGCTCCTTTGATTCCCATACGGGGGAAGGGGCCTATTCCAAAGATTAACAAGGGATCGAGAATCACACTGGCGATGAAAGTTATTAAAAAAATGTACATGGATAAAAGCGGCCGGCCTTCGGCGCGAAGCAAATTATTGGCCATCAGAGCGAACAAGCCGAAAGGCGCAGAGAATACCATGATATAAAGATAATCATGGCAAAGGGGCATTATTTCCTTGGAAGCGCCGAAGAGAACAAGGATCGAATCTCCAAAAAGTAAAACAGAGATGATCATTACCATACCAAAGAAAAAGGAAAGGAAAAATATCTGGCCTGCTGTTTGTTTTGCCCGAAGATTATTTCCGGCGCCGAACATCCGGGCGCAAAAAGAACCTGCGCCTATGCCTGTTCCAACGCCGACAGCAGAAGCAATTAATTGAATGGGAAAGCAGATCGTAAGCGCAGCCAATGCCTGTGAACTTAAACGTGCCAACCAGAAGGTATCTATGAAATTGTAAAGAGACATGGCTGTCATCGCTATGATTGATGGCCAGCTCATTTTTAAAATAAGCGGGAATATATCTTCTTTCCCTAAATCCAGTCTCTTAATCATTATTTATAGTATGATGCGGCATTTTGGTTTTTTTGTTAATAATAAAATAATTTGTACACGTTATTTCCTTTAGTGACGATTAAATGTCAAGAATAAAGATAATGAGACTCGCTGATAGTGAGCCAAGCTGAAAACGAACGAAGTGATGTTTGAAGCGTAAGGCGAACTATACCAGGCGCGTAGCGCCGTGGTAAAGCGAGAGAAACGAAGCTCGAAACGTTAGTCGAATTATCCCCTTAGTGGAACGATGTGGGACTCGAAGAGCAAGTTGAACAATCCCGCAAAGCGGAGTATATAAACTTAAGGCTTGCAAGAAAGGAGGAACGAGGGGAATGGAAGGTTGGAAAGAAGAAGAAATAAGGGATAAAAACTTGATGGCGCCCTGCGGCCTTTATTGCGGCGCCTGCGGGGTCTACATTGCAACAAGGGACAAGAACGAAAAATTAATGGAGGTCATGGGCAATCTCTACGGGACAAAAAAGGAAGACACACAATGTTATGGATGCATGCAGGCCAATCCGCCGAAGAAACTTTACGGCTATTGCGCCCTGTGCGCGATCAGAAATTGTGTCCGGGAGAAAGGTTATTACTCCTGTCATCAATGCAAACAATGGCCCTGCGATATGATAGAAAATTTCGGTCTGGCTACGGGTTTGCGGGTGATGAAAAGGACGATTCCCCTATGGCGCGCTAAAGTAGCCGAACTCGGAGATGAAAAGGGTAGTGTGGAATGGGCCCGGGAGGAGTTGGAGCGCTATCACTGCCCTGCCTGTGGGAAGCCGCTATTCAGAGGGGCGAAACGATGCCGGGCATGCAAAGCGGAAGTCGCTACGGTTCTTGACGGGACGCTCTAACCCGACTTTTCGTTAACGGGAAAATAGAGCGCCTGCCCTAATATTTATATTTAAACATAACATCACTCTGAACTTTATCACAACGTACGGAGGCAAAAATGTCAACCTGGCGTGACATAGAACGGCATGCAACGGAAAACGGATTCATCCCGAAAGATATTTACTCTGAAAATGCAAAGCTGTTCAGGGTATGCCCCCTTCCGGACGAAAAAAGGGCTGAGGCTGAAAATGAAATCTGGCGTGTG
Source organism: Deltaproteobacteria bacterium (assembly GCA_026388535.1). GTDB lineage: Bacteria > Desulfobacterota > Syntrophia > Syntrophales > Smithellaceae > Smithella. The sequence goes on from JAPLJP010000130.1 coordinate 15,622, forward strand.
TATCTCTCCGCAGCAAAAAAGAAAAAAGGAGGACGAAACCTCTACACGGAAATGTTCAGATACGAATGGTACGAGGGGCGGAAGAGAACGGGTTTCTGGGGGAACATCGAGGATGCGGTAAAAGCGATAAAGCACCTTGAAAATCCAAGAATCTGCATTTTTTCGGCCGGCAGCGGCAGAGACCTGCTCAAGGTCGGGCTTGCCGCAGGTGTTTTTACCTCCAGCGCACCGCACGGCATCAGGGGAACTTACCGTGAAATCCATCTGGATTATTTGAGACTGGCAAAACCCGGTGCCAGATTCATCACTACGGAGTTCAGCGACGGCAATTACAAGGAAATGGAAAACTCCATCGCTGATCTTGAAAAGAAAAGACTCATTCTGCCGGGCATGGTTGATCTTGCCCGCTGGGACTTCAGGGTGAAAGCCCCTGTGGCAAGTGATACTCAGGATGTCGTCGTCTTCTCCCTCACAGGGAATTACGCGCATGCTGACGAACAGCCCCTGATTTTACGCGAGATCGCCCGCTGTGTAAAAAAAGAAGGTCTAATGATCACCTCCACCATCTCATCTTCTTTCGATTTCATCAAATCAAAGAGGCCCTTGTACCGTTTGAATTTCATCATAAAAACTCCTCTGGGCTGGCCGATGGGGCTTACGTTTATGAAATGGCAGGTCAACTGGGCGAAGATGGCCGGGAACATGAACCGGCTTGGGTTTTGGGCCAACACGTCCGCCGAAACCTGGGCGCGACACCTTGAACCTGCGGGGATGGAAACCGTTCGTATTTACGACCCATGCAGACTCGTGCCGGTGGAAGTTCTTGTGTCTCGGAAAAAGCGTTCTTCATATAGCCAATGATGCTCACGCGCCATGCGAACCCCAAAATGGAGATGACAGGAATCCCTATGGGTGTTAAAGAGCGCCATGTGTGTTTCTATCTATAGAAACCATTAAGCGACCCATGTCATTCCCCTGCTCTTTGCCGGGCGGATGCTTGGTTACCGGGGCGAAGTGCCCCGGCGTGACCCCTAGGCTATTTAGGATAAATCCAGGATTTCTTTCAAACCGGGAAACAGGGCGCTGTCTCTGATTTTCTCGACACTTCACCCCTGATTATTACCTTTTTGTCGCCTTATAAGACTCTTCGTCGCTGGGCGGTTTGCAATATCTAATATTTATGAGATCTTTATAAATCTCCTCTACTCGTTATATTGGTGAAGGCCGGTATCCAGTATTATAAAGAATTTCCTGGATCCCGGCCTTCACCAATATGAGATGCTTGCTGGTTTTATGCAGTTTTGCAAAGATCTTAAAATATACATAAGCGCAGGTACGAAATTCAATTAAAACATGCAAGGGGGTGTTTGTGCAGTCAATCATCAGGTTATTAGGAATTATATGCGGAGTGCTGCTTCTGTTTTCCATTGCCAGCGCCGAAGGCCAGTGGGAACTCATCAAGTCAAAAGACGGCATCGATACATATAGAATGACCCATGCGGGAACCGAAGTATGCACATTCAAGGGTGTGGGGTTTGTTGATGCCAAGATCGAGGTCATCGGCGAGGTAATGCGCGACATTCCAGCATATCCCGAGTGGATGGCTAAGTTCAAGAAAACCACCATACTCAAAACCATTGACCGGAACACCTACGTTTTCCATGCCGTAATCAAAGCCCCAATCCCTTATCAAAATAGAGATTTAGTTATCGAAAATCAGACCAAGTACAATTTTAACAATGGCTCGGCTCTCCTCACTTTCAGGTCGGCCAATAATTTCAGCTATCCCGAACAGAATTGCTGCCTGAGGTTAACCGAAATGGAAGGCCAGTACTATTTTGAATATTTCGGCAGAAATAAGACCCGGGTGACCTATCAATACCGGTCTCATCCCGGGGGTAATATTCCTGTGGGTCTGGCCAACGAGATTGAAATCAAACACTATCCGGCTATAACTATCGACGGTCTTCGCAAGATGGTAAAAAAGGAAAAGTATATAAAGGCCGGCCTGGCTTCGCCCGAGCATGATATGATTGAACGCATGTTGGACAGTAAAAAGGATGTGGAAAACATAATGAAGAACAGGATTGGTGAATACATCATCGACCCGGTATTGTTGAACATGCTGTTTGAATTGGCTATACCCAAAAAGATCGTGGACAATGTTTATGCGACGCGTTCCGATTTCGCCAGTATTAGGCAGGGGATGGTCGATCTGTTTGATGTTGTTGGCGACACAAGTCTTAACGGGCAATTGAAGCAGGAGGTGGATGGCTTAGCCGCCTATCTGGCGGACAAGAAATTTGACAGTTTTTTTTCCATTAATAAATTCATGGGCGAAACATGGCTAATTGATGAAATAACAAAGGATAAAAAACTAATCTACGGGCTTTTCGAAACGAAGAGCAATCTAGCCAAGGTGATTTTTGAAAAAGTTACAACCTCCAGAACAGCGGTAAAATCATTTATCAAAGACAAGGGGCTTGCCGAAAAAATTCTTACCAATTCCTCCCTGCGGAAAAAGTTGTGGGAGGACAAGGTGCTTCGAGACAGGCTCGCTAAAGAATTGGGCACTTTCAAAAATACCAGGGATTTTGAGAACCTTATCGCAGAGCGTGTGAAAAACTATTCATTATAATTATTATGAATCTAAAAATACCATTGTAAACCAGATCTCCAAGCGGGGTTGGATATAGGGCAACTTTTTCTCTAATAAAATGACAAATGTCAGAAGGAATAATAACTATGACAAATAAGAATTCTTCCACTATCTCTGCTGAACATAATGATTCCGGCAAATATTACATCATGTACAACCCATCAACAATCAATCTCATGGAAAAAATTGGTGTGAATAATTTTGCCATGACTGACGTTGTCGAATATCTGACGGGAAAAAAACTGGAAACGTGCGATGAAGAAAACTACACTGAATTTCTGACATTGAACAAAAATTTGCTCAGGAAAGGGATGATTGAACAGCTGGCGATCGAATCATACAGTCTATACTATATCGCCAACCAGCTATGCAATGCTGATTCCACCGTGCGGGTGATAATAGCTGCAGATGACAACCGCAGGACTATCGGGCAGATAATTGCCGTGGAGGGGAAAAAACCGGCAGCTGTTTTTATGACATCCATGAGTTCAAGTTTTGCGGCTGCCTGTGCGGCAACTCTTGTTTTGAACAGAGTAAATATTCCGGTTATCATCGGCGGAATCCATGTATCGACAAGTCCGCGTGATATCGACATTTATTTACGCAGTAACATACCTCGGCCGGAACTTGTTGCGCAGGTAATCGGGTCGGGTGATTTATCCACAATAAAAGAAATTGTATCCGATCTTGCTGAATCCAGGTTAAAGCGTGAATACAGGGGTTCAACACCGATTGAGGACGGAGTCTGGGGAAATCCGCGGGTAAATGAACTTCCGAAAATGAGACCCGGCTTTATCAATAAACTGCCGATTGCCGGTCCGATTCTTTCGCGCATGATCGAGACCAACGTTACCACCCCCTTTCTCGGATGTCCTTTTTCATGCAGTTTCTGTTCAATATCATCATTTCCCAAGGGGGATAGAAAATTTACAGCCCGTTCGCCGGAGGATTTTGTGAATGAGCTTATGGCAAAACAAAAGAACGGAGCCAATTTTAAAAACAGATTTTACTTTATTTCACCTGATAATCTTCTGGTAGGCGGAAAAAAACTGGATGGTATACTGGATAAGATGATAGAGAGCCCATTGTATATAAATTACACGGCACAAATCAGCATAGACGTCGCCGATGATGAAAAACTGCTTGAAAAACTCAGGCTGTCCGGCGCTTCGCATTTCTTTATCGGTCTGGAATCTCTGGATATAAGAAATCTTGAATTGATCGGGAAAAACATTGTTTCGAAAATTAAAAAGGAAAAAACGACTGTTGAAGAATACTATTCATCACGAATCAAGAAAATTCAGGATTATGGCATTTCCGTGCACGGCGCATTCATGTTCGGCATGCCTTACGACTATTTTAATTCGTTGCAGGATCACTCCGGCAAAAAAATAGCCGAATTCTGTGTGAAAAATAAGATAGGAATTCAGCCAACCTGCCTGAGTAATTTGCCCGGTTCACTTGATTTTATTGAGGGGCTTAAAAAGGATGAATTGATTTACGGCAATCCCGGTACCATGGATTACTTCTGTTCCCTTTCCATATCTGATCTTACCGAGAGCAATCGAAAAATACCTGACGCTTTATTCAAGAGTCCGCTGGTCGCCTTTTATACCCTGTACGATACTGTTAAAAACGTTGCCTCCTATCACAACGCCTTGAAATTTGGTTTTTTCATGGCTCGAAAGGCTTGGAATAAGCCAAAATCAGCGGGAAATTTCAGCATTAAAGAACGGGCGATAGATGCTTTTGCCGGTATGGGATTTCAGCTGGGTGTAAGTACCTACTGGGAACTATACAATGATATTGCTCATTCAACAAAATGGTTGAGAGGAACTTTTGAAAGACTGTATGCCCGGGAAAAAAATCCCGAGATAAAAAAAATCTTCGACAAGTATGTAAAGGCTTTTAATAAAACACAATACAGCTTGCTTAATGATTTTCATGCTCGTGATGATGAGACCCAGGCGTCCGAAACAAATAACCTCAATATCCTGAAGGGCACCGTGAGGTCACGTTAGGTACGCTGAAGCCCGGAGGTCGAGTTATAATGAATCGGAACATTAAAGAAAAATTTTACCAGGGGGAATAAACATGGACGCCCAGACCGTAAGAAAAATAATTATTGATATCATTGCTGACATCGCAGTCGATGAAGATCTTTCGAACATTGATGACAATATAAGACTAAGAGAGCAACTTGATTTGGATTCAATGGATTTTCTGGATATTGTGATGGAGTTAAAGAAGAGATATAAAATTGAAGTGCCTACGGAAGACTTCATGAAACTGGCAACTATGAATGGTTGTATTGAGTATCTTGGCCCCAAGTTTGCTCTAAGTACATAATAACGAATTATGATATGGTAAGAACAGGCGTAGGCATTTCGGGCCTGACGGTTTAATTTTGCCGGCGCCGATGATTCGTGAAAAACAAATCAGCTATCTGACAATTAAAAAATGAACTCCGGACTTTGAGCCTTATTTGAGAGACAGCATTATTATGGAACAGCAATACGAAACCAAATTTATTTTTAAATATTGGTCAAATATTAAAAATGATTTAATAGATTTTATTTACGTGATTATAATCTGTACTCTGCTTGCCCTTGCTATTACAATAATCGGTCCCATTAAAAACTTTCTGATCAATTTTATCGCGTCGCAATCATTCGGCATTACTGTTACTTCAATTGTCTTTTGGTCGTTATTGATCATCAGGCCGCGTACATGGGAATTACTTTTGTTTATTGTCGTCATAGACGTTTGCTGTTCGGTGTTAATCGGTCTGCAAATTTGTATTTTTATCCTGCAGTATTTCTTTAATATCGTCCTGGACTTGCAGGCAAATGGTCTCGGTTTACAGATTATTATTGGCGGTATGCTCTTTAGCTTTTTCGGTGTTTATTTTTTCATAACAAAAATTAGACTGAAATATCGCAACGAAATAATCGACCAGGAAAGAACCAGAAGCACGGCCATGGAAAAAGAAAATATTTCAGCTAATCTCAAATTGCTGCAAGCGCAGATAGAGCCGCATTTTTTGTTCAATACCCTTTCCAATATTTTGAGTCTGATCGATACCAAGCCGGAAACTGGCAAATCAATGCTCCTGGATTTGATTAAATATATGCGTACATCCTTATCCCGAACCTTGCCGGGAAAAACCACGCTGTCTCAGGAAATGTTAATGATTAAAGCCTACCTCAATATTCAAAAAATAAGAATGGGTGAACGTTTAAATTATAAGATTGACGTTCCGAGTGATCTCGGGCAACATTCATTCCAGCCAATGCTATTGCAGCCTTTGGTCGAAAACGCTATCAAGCATGGATTGGAGCCTAAAGTGGAAGGGGGAGAAATCGTCATCAGGGCAACTCAGGAAAATAATATTTTAAAAATAGAAGTTGCGGATACCGGCCTGGGATTTTCTGATTTGTATAAACCCGGTTTCGGTATTGCGAATGTGCGGGAACGCCTTGGTTTGCTTTTCGGAGAAAAAGGACGATTGACAATAGAAGAAAACAAGCCTCATGGTGTTCGGGCAACAATGGAGGTGCCGGTAAGTGAATTATAAGGCCATTATTGTTGATGATGAAAAAGAACTGAGAACTTATCTCAAAAGAATGCTTGCCGAAACCTGGCCGCAGTTGGAGATTTGCGGCGAGGCGAGCAACGGCAAGGAAGCTCTTAAGATGGTCGATGCTTTTGCTCCGCATATCGCTTTTCTGGATATTAAAATGCCCGGGCTTTCCGGCTTGGATGTTGCCGAAAATATCGCCAGCATCTGCCGGATCGTATTTATCACCGCTTTTGATCAATTCGCCGTCGAGGCATTCGAGCGTGAAGCGGTGGATTATCTGGTAAAACCGGTGACAAAAGAGCGATTACTGCAAACCATAAACCGTCTTAAAAAACAACTTCAATCATCCCCGGAACCTCCGACAGATCTTACCCAAATTATTACACAGGTTCTTGCCACTTTGCAGGAAAATAAAAACGCGGATCAGTATATGCAATGGATTAAAACACAACACAAAGAAAGTGTCCGCCTAATCCCTGTGGAAGAAGTTGATTATTTCCAGGCTGGAGATAAATATACCTTGGTGATAACTGCCCAAGGGGAAGCGCTGATCAAAAAAAGTATTAAAGAATTGAGCCAGGAGCTTGATCCGCAAAAGTTCTGGCAAATCCATCGCGGCACAATTGTCAATGTATCCAAAATCGAAAATGTCGGACGCTCTTTCACCGGCCGCGGCATCCTGAAACTTAAAAACAGATCAGATACCCTCACCGTCAGCCGTCAATATTTACATTTATTTAAACAGATGTAATGAGACTCTCTGAAAACGAGCGTAGCGAAGTTTGAAGAGTTAGTCGAATTATCCCCTGAACGCAGTGAATGGGGATAGTGACAGCGCTGCGGGATAAAGAAAGTGAACTGAAACTCGCAAGTCGAATTATCCCCTGAACGCAGTGAACGGGGATAGTGATTACCCTTAAATTATCCCCTAAGCGAAGCGGAGCGGGATAGTGAAATATAATTGATGGCAAAGCGTCGTGGTAAAACGAGCATAGCGAATAACCTAAATACCCTGAAGGGCACCATGGGGTCACTGTAGGTTTGAAGCGTTAGTCATAATGAGACTCAGAGGAATAGGGCGCTGCCCCTAATTATCCTGATATTTATAGAAAACTAGTTCAATGTTCAGCCGGTTCTACTTTGCCGTCAATCATTATCTTAGTCAGTACCCAAGCCATATTGTAGGCCGCGGAATTAATCCTTGCGCCGAAACTGGCCCAGGCGCTTGCAAAGGGGTTGCCGGAATAAGTGCTGACACTGACAACGGCCGAATATAGTTTCTGACCATCGGCAGCATCGGTAAATGTTATTTTGCAGATATATTCATCCGGTTTGTTTGTCCACGCGTTCCAGTTCAGATTAATTTTTGTCACTGCCACTTGCGCGACTATACCGTTGGTTGGTTTGTCGGTACTTTTTATCACAGTCACTGTTTTATTGGAAACTTTGGCTTCCTTTAACAAGACCGGAAAAGAATCCGCGAATGCCTGGGGAACCGAACTCTTATCGGCATCCCACTCTTCATTTTTTGAGTAGCCCAGATCTTTCGCGTTGATAGCGCTGAAATCAATGGGCAGAACGCTGAACTCCGTGCCGTTTTTAATCTTCTGGCAGGCATTCTGTGGCTGCTCTACAGTTTTATAATACATGCCTGCATTAGCCAAAGACGCGCAGAACAAGATATAAACACCGATGAATATTAATATGACTTTATAATAACCCTTCATTTAATTACTCCTTTTTAGTCAGTATTTTTTCCTGATTTTTAATCAACTTCGTTGATATTCCGGGACAGATCAGGGAATACCCGAATATCAAAATCAGCTCTTAGTTTTGGAGCTCTTCCTGAAGCACAGTTTGATTCCGGCGCCTATTCCGGTAAATTATGAGCAAGGCAATCGGGATCAAGGCAAAGATGATGAACACCAGTGAGCCAAAACCGTTTATGAAGAGATAACAGATTCCGATTATAGGTAGAAGAGCTATGCGGACAAAAGGTTTAAACACCTCATGTCTTTCCAGGAAGCGGGCTATCGGGGTCGAATATTTGTAGTAGAAACTGACAAAGGCCTTGCCGGGGGCGTTCGTCAGGAGAAAACGATCACGGAAGACACGGAGAATGTTGACGTGTGGATCCAGGTAAGAACCGAAGGCCGCTGTAGCTATGAAACAGCCTCCGACTGCGCTGCTGTCGGAAGCGGCAGTGGCGCTGTCCGTATCCTTAAGGGCGTAAACCTGTGCTCCATAGAAGGGATTGGCCGTTCCTATATAAAGCATGTCTGCTGTGGGCAGGAAAATCCGCGCGCCATAATTAAATTCATCACCGAAACCGTCTCTGGTAAGAGGAGACCAGTTGATGCCGTCTGACGTGTAGTATACGTCGCATCCTGCCGGGTTATCATTGTATGTATCGACAGCCTGGAGCAAAGTTTGAGCCGTCTGCCAGGCATCGTCATCTCCCGTGGCGATTATCCCTAAAAATTCGAGGTTTGCGCGGGTCATGTACTTCATAAAAACCCGTATATCGAAAGTTCCCGCGTAAAGCTTTCCGTTGTATTCGGCCAACCACCAAAGATACTGATTCAAAGAAAAGTTTGCGTCTCGTATGGTGGAATCGATAGATAGCGTCTGGAGAACGCTGGGCTGGAAGAAACCCGCTCCGTAGTTTCCGATTCGTGACGTGAAAATAGTGCTTTTTGTGGTGCCAGTTGTATCGCCTATCACCATTTCGCCGACATCTGTTTTGCTAAAACGATAGATCTGGGGAGGAATCCGGTTTTCCATAAGGAATGATGGATTACTTAGAAGGGGTGCGAAGGTCATAAGGGTTCCCACATAGAGATAGTTTTTGAAAGAGGCAAAAGAGAATGTGGTATTGAAGCGATTACCCATTCCCTTTGGATAGGGAGCATTGGGAAATTTGCTCTGGTCGGCGATAATAGGTGTCCAGACCCAATGTGACAAATTAGCATCATATCTCCCTTTGAAGAGCCAGGCTCCACCGTTATCAGCTGTCTGTGGTATTTTAGTATCGACATCTTCATACAGGGATACATAGAGATAGTTATTGAAACTGATGAACTGCCAGAGCATGGCCTTTTTACCCTCGGCGATGATACCACCGAAGTCGCTATCGGCAGCAATCTGTGTCCAACTGTTGGCCTCGATGTCCGACAACTCAAAAATATTGTTGTTTGCACCGATATAGAGTTTACCGACATGTACGGCGATTGGCCGGAGGCTGGTTGTTCCCGATACACGGTAGACTTCCTCTATGGCAATACTTTGAGGATCTGTATCACCCAAGATTCTCAGAACCCGGGTCACATTGGTACCCCCGGAAGCGGTCACAATGTATAGTGCTGTTTTTCCGGCGCTGTCCGTAAACACCTGCATGCCCCGATAGCCGTATTCGAGCGGGACTTGTGTCTTTGGCACATTGGGCGACGTGTAGATAAGCTCCCAGGAAACATTTGTCGCGTTTAGTTTTAGACGGAAAATCCTTGGATGAAGATCCACGTCGGCCGCTGTGGGATAAGTGCCGATGTCACCGCCAAAAAAGGTTTCGATATAACCATTGATGGTTGCTAGATCCGTCGTATTCTTAATGGTTCGGAAGAGTCCGTACACGACGAGATACGCCATATCCCGATTGCTTCCGACATAGATGTAATCACCGTCTGTATGATGAAGTATGCCCAAGCACCAGGAGTAACTGTTATGGCGGTCGCCGTTTAGCTGAGGATCCAGTCCCATACCACCGAGCTTTGTAGTATTTAAGGCAGCAGAAACAGGACTTGCTAGAATGAAAGTAAGAATTAATAAGATGATGACGGTCCTGACGGTTCTCTTTGTTGTGAGATGCAACATAATTCACCTCCCTAAAGAAAATGATGAAACCGGATTGAATATTCCCTATTAACTGATAGGGAATATAAGGCATTATTTTTTGATTATTGAATTTTAATATAAGCGTTTTTTCATGTCAATAAGAAACTGCCTGGAAATGTCGCGGTACTTGACAGGTCAATATAAATCGGCTTTTCGTTAATTTTGGAATAGGATGCCGTAACTAATTGTCCTGATGTTTAGAGAAAACTAATATGATGTTTCCGAATTTCTCATTGACTCGACCTAAACGCTTTTAATCCCGAACCATTTTTTGAATTGTTGGATTTTTTCGGCCTTTTCTGGATCTGGTAATTCCTTGTAGCATGGCCCGATACGTATAGAAATAGTCTTGCCGTTGCCCCACGGCCACCAGGCACAATAAATATAAGCGTCCCCGTTAGGATCTGACGTAAAAATCATCTGCCCAGACATGAGATTACCAAGACAACTATTAACCTTAATAACGCTACGATGTGCTTTTTTAATATTCGAACTATTCCATGTAAATTTGAGATATCGCTCCAGGATTTGGCGAAGGCTGTCTTTGTTGGCTACATCAAATTCAGCCAAAACGGTATCAAACCTACTGTCCCATTTCCACGACAACATACCCTGAAATGCGATAAATAATTCTTTACAATCATTCTCCAGTTCTGCTTTATGTGTATCGTTCATTTCTCCTTCATTAGTACCAATCATGAAAATCCTCCTGTCTGAAGATTTTTATATCAAATTAATGTCCAACATGAAAGTAAAAGTGGATTTCATCAGCATAAAATTTCCTTGCTGTGTAAAGCTCACTGTGTTTAACTTCAGCGCATGTTGAAAGACATTTTTACCAAATTTAATTTACGTCATAAGAAATTTATGGTTTTTGCGGCGGCTGTTCTGCTCGCTGCCCTGGTTCTTCGTATCGGCTATTTGTACGTCGAGGTGGGTAAAGGAGTTGCCGAGAACAATGATAAATCTCCCTCTATATTTTACGGACGTCCCCTGGAAATTCGTAATGGGGATCATCTGGGAAACATCCGCTTTAACGAGCGACTGAACAAACTATCCTACAAAAAAGTCAGAGGAACGCCATCCACTGCCGGAACATTTTCCGAAGAGCAGGCGCATATCCGGATATTCCTGCGCAATAAGGGAATCGAAAAGCACACTAACGAGGGTGGGCCTATTGATATAGCTGTTCTCGACGGCCGGGTCACAACGCTTACTTCCTCAACAGGTAAACAATTGGAGTCGATTCAACTGGAACCGCAAGAAATCAGCCGCATTGGTCAGATGCTGGAATCCCGGCATCCGGTTACTCTCGCCAGTGTCTCCTCTTACCTGCAAAATGCGGTAATCGCTTCGGAAGATCCGCGTTTTTATTCTCACTTCGGATTTGATTTCCCTGTAATCGGCTGTGATTACACAATTACTCAACAACTGGCGAAAGACTTATTCCTCCCTCCCCGGAAGACCTTCGCACGCAAGCTCCGGGCAGTGGAACTGGCGCTGGCTATTGAGTTGCGGTACTCGAAAAA
>JAPLJP010000031.1 GCA_026388535.1 Deltaproteobacteria bacterium
TCTACAAATAATTTTCAGGACGCCATAAGTGTTCTGCAGGAATGGCAAAATAACTCCCGATCAACACCGGATAAAACCGATTTTGAACAATGCAATGAGGCTTTGCAAAATATTTCCGGGCTTGCGCTCCGGGGAACAATATATTACATTGATAATAACCCTGCAGGTTTTATTATCGGCGAAGAACTCAACGCGGATACGTTTTGCCTGCATTTTGCCAAAGCATCCAAGAATTACCACGGCATTTACGAATTTATGTTCAATGACACGGCAAAAAGACTGCTGTCTCAATATAAGTATCTCAATCTCGAAGAGGATATGGGCAACAAAAATTTACGCCGGACAAAAGATTCATACGGCCCGGAATTGCTGTTGAAAAAATATCGCGTCCGCATCAAATAATTTAGAAAGTAGAAATAAATGAGCGAGCCAGTTACTATAACATCATTGCAGGAAGGCGATCAGGGAGTTATTCAATCCATTGAAGGCGGTTCAGCTCTGACCAGCCGCATGGCCGGAATGGGTATCGTCACGAATGCCAGATTCCGCGTCGCTCAGGTCAGCGGCGGTCTTATCATCATTCAGGTGGCGGACACGAGGATTGCGCTTGGCCAGGGCGAAGCGGCAAGAATACTAGTTAATAAGGTTGACATCGCTGAAGAAACATGTCTGCAGCCAATCGAAAAGGAAATCTTTGTAGCCCTTGCCGGCCAGCCCAATGTAGGCAAATCAACGGTGTTTAATATTCTTACCGGCTTGTCTCAGCATGTCGGCAACTGGCCGGGGAAAACAGTGGAAAAAAAAGAAGGAACTCATCGCGCCGGTAATGTTTTGATCAGAATTGTTGATTTGCCGGGAACGTACAGCCTGACAGCTTTTTCCGAAGAAGAACGGGTTGCCCGTGATTTCATCATAAAGGAAAAACCAAATCTGGTAGTGCTCGTATTGAACGCGGCGGCGCTGGAAAGAGGCCTTTATCTTTTATCCGAAGTGCTTTTACTCAACCGGCCGGTAGTTGTTGCCCTCAATATGCTGGATGTAGCTTCGAATCGAGGCATTCAGATTGACACAAGAGCTTTACAGGATTCGCTGGGAATACCGGTAATTCCCATGGTGGCCAAACGCAACAGCGGCATCAAAGAACTGGTGAATCAAATTGCAACGATTGCCTCATGTGAATACAAATATAACCCTGAATTACCAGAAGTTTCCGCCGATCATCAGGAAATTTACGAGGACATTTTGGAACAGGTCCGGCCTTATATTCAGGAACCTTACACGCCCGAATGGATTGCGGTAAAATTGATGGAAGGTGATCCTGAAGTGTCGAAAATGGTTGAAGACAAGGCGCAGAAATCTTCATGGAGTAAGATAGAGGATCTTCTTATCAAGCACGAAGACGCTCTCCATGCAGTTGTCAACGGCCGTTATGACTGGATTGAAAAAATCACCAGAGCAGTGGTCTCGCGCTTTAAAATGGGACAGGTTGTACTGACCGACAGAATTGACCACATTCTTACCCGCCCCATATTAGGCATTCCTGTTTTGCTTGCGGTCATGGCCTTTGTCTTTTTTCTCACCTATGCGGTTGGAGTTCCTCTGCAAGTATGGCTGAGCGATCAAATTCAGCATTTCATAAAATTCTGTGAACCATTTACAATCGGCTGGCCTGACTGGATTAGAGGATTATTACTCAACGGCGTTATCGGTGGTGCCGGTTCTGTGCTAACTTTTCTGCCAATTCTGCTTATTTTTTTCGCCATCATGGCTCTTTTGGAAGATATCGGCTATATGGCACGCGCCGCTTTTGTTATGGACAGAATAATGCATCTTGTCGGCCTGCACGGGAAAAGCTTTATTCCAATGTGCCTTGGATTCGGCTGTAATGTGCCCGCGGTTCTGGGCGCGCGGATTATTGAAACAAAAAAGGCCCGGATGATTACCTTGTTATTAATTCCTTTTGTTCCTTGTACCGCCCGGCTGGCCGTGCTGACGCTTGTTTCCGCCGCCATCTTCGGGTCCAACGCCGCTTATGTATCCTGGAGCATCGTGGCTCTGAACATCGCAGTGCTCGGTATCGCCGGAATTTTTGTCAATAAGACCCTCTGGAAACAGGACGCACCTTTTATCATGGAACTGCCCATCTATCACAGCCCTGATATAAAAACGATCGTGATGGTCATCTGGTCGCGGACAGTATCCTTCATCCGTAAAGCGGGAACTGTCATTCTGGGTGTCTCATTGATTGTCTGGCTTTTATCTTATTTTCCAAATGGCGTTGTGGAAGAAAGTTTTCTGGCTTCATTCGGCAGATTACTTCAACCGCTGGGTGTCCCGCTGGGGTTGGATTGGAAGATGATTACCGCGCTTTTAACCGGCTTGGTGGCCAAGGAAAATGTTGTGGCTACGCTGGGAGTTCTTTACTCCGTGGGAAGGGATGGTTTATCGAACATACTGCCAACCATCATGAGCCATGAATCAGCCGCGGCATTTCTTGTGGTGATGATGCTCTTTATACCCTGCGCCGCAACAATCGTCGTATTGAAAAAAGAAATGAATAGCAATAAATGGTTTTATGCCACCATTGTCATGACGCTTGTCGTTTCGTATTTGGGTGGGATTGCGGCTTATAACTTTGTCAAATGGCTTGGAATATGATTTAACTTCCAACTCAAAGCGCTATCTTTGTTGGCACAGCCTGCCCCGGCGGAGGCCGGGGTCATCGGCGTCCTCGACGTATTTCCATATACGCCTGTGGCGCCTCCTTGTTGCCGCCGCGTTCTACTTTGAATATCGAACTTGTACAATTTATGATTATGTATATAATCATAAAAATAATTTTCTTAAAAATACCTATTACGTGTTTCTTCCTCAATTTTCAAAAATTTGATTTTATGCTAGATTACAACCAGTAATCATTAAATAATAAAAAAAAAGAGGAAAAATGAATAAAAATATTACTTGCTTTGTATTTTTAATCTTAATTCTCGCCATTTTCAGCCAAAGTACAATCGCCAAGGAACAAGTTAATAGTTCTTCAAATAAGAAACCCAGCTGGTTGCAAATTGGAGGAGTAGACGTTAATAATGCCAACGATAAATATGTTATACACGGAATAACTGTAAAGTCGGTTAAAATTTGCAGACCAGAAAAAGAACATCCATACTCAAGATCTCCTCAAAAACCTCCTTGTTGTTTTCGTTTTGAAAACGCAGACCCATCTTTTGATACCCTTTGGGTACAATTTATTTTCAGTAGTGGAAATATTATTTATTGGAAGGGCAAAGGGCGTATTACCAACCTTGAAACAAATGAAACTGTTTCTTTGCCACTACTACCACCAGAAGATTTGCGCAGTGACGCTGAAAGAAATTCATTTTTTGAAGACGTTTACGGTAATTCTGCAACTGTTCTTATTAGGAATGAGAAAGAAGGACCTTTCCAAAATTTTAAAAGTGCGGGAGAATGGAAAGAAGAAGTACTTTTGCATGACGGCAGTAAAATTATTGTGTATAGATGGCAGAAACGTGAAGGAGATCCTAGCGAAAGCAAACAATCCATTACTTTTACCCTGCCTGGTACAAAAAAAATTGTTAGCTGGAAAGATAGATACATCAAGGAGATTGGATGCTCCGACGTTATGTTAGTGGCATTACATTTTTTAAATGGTATCCCCTACATTATAACAACCCCACGTTCATGCCTATCGTATAATAAGTGCGGCCGTCCAAATCCACCATATGTCATTTTTAAATATGATGACAAAGAATTTAATGTTGCCAAACGATGGAAACGCATAGACTTTGTGGAATTACCCGTGGAGTTTAAAAATATCAATCTGGTTATTGATACATTGCATAATGAAAAGAAACTTATCAATAATCAAGGTGTGACATCAGCAGAAATGGTTAAGGAACTGAACAGCAGCTTGACTCAGAAGGAATACAAAACTATCGTCCGCACTCCATTGGGAGGGGTTGGTTGTCCTTATATAAAGGTTGAAGAACCTACCGAACAAAAAGGGGGTGTCGTTTATGTCTATGATGCTCTTAAAGATGCGAATAAGGTTAAAAAACCTGTTGCACCAAATTAAAGAGTAATGAGCGAAATATTTGCTTGGTTCATTATAGATGACGGATACCACCTTTCAACCAGTTATCCTCAATTCAGACGACTACTAAATACTGAGATTTAGTAGGTGTTAGATGCAATATTTTCTTGAAAAAAATATTGTTTCCATAATGTGGTTTTTGTGAAAAATGAATATTCTTAATAACTGATTTCTCTCACAACCGGACGATACAGAAAAAGATTGCGGCGGATGAAGCTTGTTTGGCTTTGCATATCTTCCGCTGAATTACAGACGTAAGTCACGATAAGATTTTTATTCCGGGAAAATTCAATATGCTCTTTCCCGGCATAACAAAAATTATTTTTGTCATACAGTGGGCTATTCGGATCAACTTCGGGAATCGGCACGCCTAAAACCTTCGGCTCAGCCCACGGGCCTTCAGGTTTATCGGCTGTCTGATACAATAGCTTATCGCCTTTGTTTTGCGTGTTCAGATAAACAGCTATCCATTTCCTATCGGCGGAATGATATCTCACGCTTAATTCGGAAACACAGGCATTAAGCACAATCTTAACCTTATCGGGATCCAGCTTATTTTCCCATATTCCATATTTTGTAAAATACTCAATTGCTCCCGCCGGATTATCCAGTTTTCTTACGGGAATACGAGCGAGGATATTCCCTAAAACATTCACCGCGTCTTTGGAATAAGCGTAGAACGGGTAAAAATAGACATAATCATCATGAACAACGGAAGTTGTCGCGAAAGCGGCAATTTCCGGCGGAATTGCCGGCGTCAAATCAATGTAATCAAAACTCCACTTATGGGGATCAGCCTTCGAGAAATCTTTTATCCGCGCTAATTTGTGTCCTGTAATTTTAAAATTAAAAACTTCTCCTTTTTTATCTGTCGCTGTAACTGCTATTAAAGGAATATATAAAACATTATTTACTATAAAAGGGTCCTGAGGCCAGAGCCATTCATCTTCACCAAATGATGACACAAACTTTCCGTTTTTATTTTTCAGATAGTATTTAATTTTAAATTCGTTATTTGCGGAACAGGAGGAAATCGCCAGCGTTGTTCCCAGTATAACGTCCATATCAATGCGGTCTTTTCTGCCTTCCTCATGACCTACAAATGTGTCTCCGAAAAGCCAAAGGGTGCGTTCTTCATCAAGCTTTATAGAGTAGGCGCCATCACCGCCATACCAGCTGTCTTTATCGGGAAAGACAGGCAGACATTGATCTATGGAAACTACGGCGGTATATTTTTCAGGAAGAAGGGTCGAACACGAGAAAAGAGGAAGGATTAAGAGCAATAAGGTAAAGCAAATTAATTTGTCTGCTCTTTTTGTAACCATATCAATAAAATGATAGCACATAATACTTACACCCAATGATCAATAATAATCTTCACGCCAATAGCAATTAAAACGATGCCTCCGAATATTTCCACTTTTCTACCGAAGAGTTTTGCCAGGACTTTGCCGAATAACATACCTATAACTGTCATTAAAAAACAAACTACACCGATGACTACCGCGGGAAAAACAACCGGCACCTTTAATATGGAAAAGCTGAATCCAACCGCCAGCGCGTCAATACTGGTGGCAATGGCAAGCAGAAGCAGAGGCCAGCCTCGCGTCTGATCGGCCTTCTCCTCATCGCTTTCTTTTTCGAAGCCTTCCCTAATCATTTTCCCGCCGACCAAAACCAAAAGCGCAAAAGCAATCCAATGATCAAATGACGCTATGATTTCGACGACCGTCAAACCGGCCAGCCAGCCGATAATGGGCATGACAAACTGAAATGATCCGAAGGCCGCTGCCAGCCGCAGTACCGGAGGCCATGATTTTTTATCATTGGCGGCACCAATGCCGATCGCCACGGAAAAAGCGTCAACACCTAATCCAACCGCCAGAAAAATAATTGTTATCAAATCCATATCAAATAATCATGCCCGCTTTTTATTTCATTTGTCATTCGTTGCTTCTTAAAGAGGTATAAATTTTTTCCGCTAGTTCTTTACCAATTCCCTGCACTTTTTGCAATTCTTCAAGCGATACATTCTTTACTTGCAACGCTGAACCAAAATGTTTCAGTAATATTTTCCTGCGTGCCTCACCGACATCAGGAATATCGTCAAGGATAGAGCCTAAATCATCTTTCTGCTTTATCTGATGATGATAACTCAAAGCGAAGCGATGAGCTTCGTCGCGCGCCTGCTGAAGCATACGCAATGCCTGCGGCCAGGCGGATAAATAAACGGCGTCTTTACGCCGCGGCAGATATACTCTGTCTTCGGATTTTCCGGTTTTCTTTTTTCTAACGCCTTTGCCGGTAAATATGGCGCGTTCCTCCTTGGCCAGACCAATTACATCTATTTTAATATTTAAATCTTTCAGCACGGAAAGAGCCACATTTAGCTGGCCTTTGCCGCCGTCAACAATAACTAAATCCGGCAGATTTTCTCCTCGCGCGAACCGGCGGGAAAGCATTTCATACATCATCGCGTAATCGTCCGGTTCCGATAATGTCTTTATCCGATAGCGCCGGTAACTTTTTTTATCCGGCTCGCCATTCTGAAAGACAACCATCGAACCCACGGCATGCTTGCCGCTGATATTGGAGATATCATAGCATTCCACGCGCCGTGGCAATTTAGTCAGCGATAACTTCTCCTGAAGAATTTGCAAAGCGGCCTTTTTACGTTCTTCACTTTTGTGCGCCGCTTCCCAAAGATTGCGGGCATTGGCTTTAGCCATATCAAGCAACGCGTTTTTCGCGCCGCGGGAAGGTGTTGTCAAAGAGACCTTTTTATTTTTCTTTTCCGTCAGCCACTCAATAATTACTTCTTCATCCGGCAGACTGCAGGGAATAATAATTTCATCCGGAATATTCGCGCCTCCATCGTAATACTGAGTCAGGCAGGACGAAACAATTTCAGACATATTCGACTTCATTTTTACCGGCGCGAATGATTTACTGCCCAGAAGTTTTCCGCCGCGCACAAATAAAATACAAAGTTGATAATTATCATCATTGGCATATACACCCAGAACATCCTGATCCGTTGTACCACCCCAATCGACATTTTGCCTCTCCAGTGCGTGCTCCAGCGCAGCAACGCGATCACGCAAAAGCGCCGCTTCTTCATAATTGAGTTCCTGCGCCGCCTCATCCATCTGTTTTTTCAATTCGGAAATCAATTCGCGACGACGCCCCTGCAGAAAGGATACTGCACTTTCCGCCAGTTTCCGGTATGCTTCCTCACCTATCAATCCTTTACAGGGAGCCAGACATTTTCCGATTTGATATTCCAGACAAGGCCTTGAACGCAGTCTGAAATCCCTGTTGCGGCATGAGCGCAGCGGAAATATCCGCTGAATAAAGCGCAGAGTTTCTTTCGCCGCCAGTCCCGAAGGATAAGGGCCGAAATAAAGCGCGGAATCATTTGATCTCTTGCGCACCAACTGCAGGCGGGGAAATTTCTCCGTGGGATCCAGCGATAAATGGTAATAAGTCTTATCGTCGCGCAAATTGACGTTGTAGCGGGGACGATGACGCTTGATTAAATTGTTTTCCAGAATCAAAGCTTCTTTTTGAGTGGCGGTGTTGATGAATTCAATATCATGAACCCGCGCCATCAGAAACGGCGCCATAGGGCGCGTGTCCTTGCCGGTAAAATAGGAAGTCACGCGGCTTTTTAAATCATTGGCCTTGCCAACGTAAATAATCTTCCGTGCCGAGTCCTTCATTAAATAGACACCTGGAGAGCGTGGGAAGGAAACGATTTTATCTTTTAAGGCATTATCTTCCATAAATCCGAATATACTGCTTTTTCTTATAGTACTGGGATTGCTGCTAATATTTTATTTCACCTTTTATACCGTTATAAGAAAGATAAGTAAAATACAAAAAAGGAAAGGATAGCCGCATGTAATACAGCCGGTAATGCCCATATTTTTTATATAACTCCTGTCGTTTTCGGCAGGAGTTATTCTTTTCTTTCCCAATAGATATCAATAACTTAGATTCATATTGAATTTTGGCAAACCATAACAAAAAAATCCTTGCTTTTAAATTATCATTAAGCTATGAATTGGTCTAGTGGTAGTACCAATACAGGGATGAGGAATCTTAATGAAAGAAGAATTGAGCCCCGTTGAAAAAATAAAAGCTCCTGAACAGATTGCTGAAATGTTGATGAAATACATTTTGCAGGGCGGAGTAAGTCCCGGTGATAAATTGCCGGCGGAACGAACTCTTGCAACACAACTCAATGTGACACGGGCAACTCTGCGTGAAGCGCTGAAGAAACTTGAACAGTTAAAATTGATTGTTATCCATCAGGGCAAAGGCATTATTGTCGAGGATTTTCGCAATGCCTCCATAGATTTAATATTTTCTTTACTGGTCATAAACGGAGAAATTGATCTAAAAATTCTGGAAAATATTTTGGAGGCTCGAGAGCTTTTTGGTGCTGAGGTAGCAAAACTTGCTGCACGGCGGGCCGATAAAAAAGATATTGAACAAATGAAAATCCTGATGGAAACGTTGGTCAAGACAACTGACCCCGTAAAGTTACAGCAGTTAGATTTCGAATTCGTCCGGCAACTCGCATTGGCTAGTAAAAATATGGTTTATATTCTTTTGATGAGTACCATAAAAACAATCCATGACAAACACTTAAAGCTATTTCTGCCATTATCTAAAAATTTAAGCACATCAATACAGCAGGAAATATTGCAAGCCGTAATAGATGGCGATGAGGAAAAAGCCGCCCAGAAAGCCCGAACCTTTTTGCAGGCCGGTATGGAGTTAATCAAATTTTTAAAGCATGTTTAGACAATTTAAAGGAGTAAAGAATGCAGACGGCCCAAAATCTTAATGATTACAAAATCGAACCAACTAATAAGCTGAGAGTCCTGAAAATACAGCGCACCTGTGTTCATGACGGCCCCGGCATCCGCACAACGATTTTCTTTCAGGGGTGCTCCTTGAGATGCTTGTGGTGCCAGAATCCGGAAGCACTGTCATTCCAGCCTGACCTGGCCCCGGACAGCGATTATTCGATTCCCGACATAATCGAACTTGTTTCGAGGGACAAGGATTATTACTACAAAACAAACGGCGGGGTGACACTCAGCGGCGGCGATCCTCTCTTACAGGACCCCGACAGCCTGATACCTTTACTGGAAGCATTAAGGAAAGAGAAAATACATGTGGCCGTTGAAACTTCACTTCACGTACCTTGGAGAAATATTGAAAAATTGGCACCCTACGTGGATCTGTTTCTCGCTGACTTGAAGGTTGTCGGCGATGATGATCTCCATAAAAAACTCACCAAGCAGGACACCAAACTGATCCACGAGAATATCAAGAAGCTTATTGCCCTAAACGCCAAGGTCAAGTTCCGCATGGTGATAGTGCCGGGCTACAATGACAGCGATGCCAATATCAAGGCGGCAACAGATTTCTTGAAATCCGTCAACCACAACTCTATCGAACTGCTGAAATACCACAACATGTATGAAGAGAAAGCCAAGCGTCTCGGTTTGGCATCAGCTTCATTGAATATCACAAATGATCAAGGTCTTGCCGCCGTAAAAAAGGGAGTTGAATCATTCAAAGCGCTCGGCATCAAGGCCTCCTGCTACGATCTGGACGCGAAAAGGCACAAGGCATCCTTTTCAAAGCGCGTTTATGATATTCAGAAAGCCATCTGGGACAGCGGCCGGGGACTGTGTTTTGAAGTATCCAGGCTGAAGACGGATTACTACAAGAAAAACGGTTTTAAGAAACCTAACCCGATTCATAGGGCGGAACGTCTGGACTATGTGCTGAAAAACAAGAGTGTCATTATCTATCCCGATGAACTGCTCGTCGGCAATTTCACCGCCAAGCGGCGGGCCGGTCAGATATGGGAAGAACACTACGGCGCCCTCTTCGCGTCCATTCTTCATCAGATCCATCGCCAGAAACCGGTTTCCTTCCATTGTACCTGGAAGGAAAGGATCAACTTCTTTTATAGAACGCTTCCCTTCTGGCTGGGGCACTGCCTTTTGCTGAAAGTTTCCAATTCCATCCCCAAGTTTGTGCTGACCATAGCACGCGCCTCTGAAAACGCGGTGGGATTTAATAATAATATGGCGGCCATTGCTCATTTCACAGTAAATTATGAGCGGATTCTGCAACTGGGGACCACGGGAATCATAAAAGAAATCGAGACCGCGCGCAAAGGAAAGCCCGAAAGCAGCCAGGCCTTCTACGAAGGCGCTATCATCGGCCTCAAGGCCCTGGAGTCCTTTGCGGAACGTTACGCCGACAAGCTGTCCAGTCTGAGCAAGGAGGAAAAGGATCCGAAGCGCCGCAAGGAACTGGAAGAGATGGCCGCCATCTGCGCTTATGTGCCTAAAAACCCTGCCCGTACCTACCATGAGGCGCTCCAGAGCATGTTGTTATTACAGATCGCTATTTGTACGGAGTCCTATGAGAATGCGATCTCCCATGGACGTCTCGATCAGGTACTGTATCCCTACTATAAAAAGGATAAAGAGGCCGGTCTGATTGATTACGACAAGGCGAAAGAACTGCTGGCCCTGTATATAATGAAAATAGATGAAGTCATTTTGGTAAATGATGGCGATACATATTTAAGGATTGGAAGACTCTTCGAGACCATGTCTGTAGACCAGGCGGTGACTGCCGGAGGTCTCGGCAGAGACGGTAAGGACGCCACCAATGACCTGACCTATATGCTCCTCGATATCTGCGAACTACAGCCTTACGCCTGTAATATGACAGCAAGGATTCACAAGGACAGCCCTTCCGAATATCTGGACAGGCTCGCGGAAGTATATATCAACGGCGCCCCCATGCCCGCTTTGTATAACGACGAGATTTATCTTCCATCCTTGGCAAAGCATTATCCCGAAACCCCGGTGGAGCATGCAAGAAATTACGCAGTAATCGGATGTGTGGAGCCAAACGTTTCCGATGATCACTTTGGCAATACCGACTGCGCCAATGTGAATGTTACACTACCTTTCTTACAGGCCTTAAGAGGCGAGGAGAGCGATCTGTGGAACGTCGGCGTCGCCGATCAGATGGAGAAGATAATCACAAAGTTCTTCGAGTACAACTGCCGCCGGGATAATAAACCTTCCAAATATATCCTTAATAAATACATGAAGACCCGGAACAGATTCAAGAAGAAGAGAACCCCCGCGCCCAAGCCACCCGCAAACATGGATGAGTTGCTCACACGCTTTCAGACACGCCTGAACTTCCTGACCAACTCCATCTTGGCCGACCACCAGGATATCGAAAAAGTGATCAGTCAACACTTTACGACGCCTCTTTCATCAACACTCTTTCCGGGGTGTATCGAAAGCGGAAAAGACCTCTGCGAAGGCGGCGCGACGGTAAACAGCAGCGGCATCCAGGCGGTAGGGATCACGGATGCCGCGGATTCACTCTTCGCTGTCAATGAGGTAGTATTCAAGAAGAAGCTTTATTCCATCAACGACGTCATCAATGCCATCGACAACAACTTCGAGGGTGAATACAATCAGCAGATCAGATCGGCCTTGCTGGCCGTGCCGAAATTCGGCCATGACGGTTCCAAGGAGGCAGCCGCATGGGTGAACAAGACCCTGGATATCTATTGCAAAGCACTGAAGTCGGTCAAGAATTGCCCGAGAAACGGCATTTACACCGCCGGGTACTACGCCCTGAACGTCAACGATCTTTACGGAAAGAAGACGCCTGCCCTGCCTTCAGGAAGACTCGCCGGCGTTTCCCTTGCCAACAGTGTCACACCCCATTATGGAATGGAGACCACGGATTTATTATCATCACTGAATGCTGTCGCCGCGGCTGATTTTGTAAACTATGCACCCAATGGCACAACGGTCACGTTCACGGTCGACTCAGCGCTGTTCCAAGGCCCGCACGGAGTCAGAAACCTCTCCGGTATAATCAGTACGTACTTCGATAAAGGCGGCATGCAGTTCCAGCCAAACGTCATCGACAGACAAATATTACTGGACGCATACGATCATCCGGAAAAATACCCGCATCTCCTGGTTCGTGTTGCCGGTTACTGTTCTTACTTTAATGATCTTTCCGATGATTTAAAAAAGATTATCATCAACAGAACTTGTTATTCTTAAAAACACGACTATTTAAAATCGTATAGTATGTAGGGTGCTAATGAGCCAAGAAGAGACTTGACCCCTTCGCACAATATTTACGCTTCAAATTTCGTTTCACTCATTTTCAGCGAATGTCATTGATTCGACCAGCAAGCGTCAGTCGTAGATAACCTTTAGATTGTGCAGTGCGTTTCTGAAAAAGGAAAGGTGTCATTAATCCCGCTCCGCTTCGGGGATAATTCGACTAACGCTTCAAACTTCATCCCGACTCGTCGGGATTAGTTTACAGCGAGTCTCATTATTCTTTTGTGAGTTTCTCTTGACACACAATGACAAATTTCCTATGTTCCATTCTCAAAATATCAAGTGATTGTCAGCATGCTCAAATGTTATCTAAGAAAAAATGAATTGTGCCGGCTGGAGGTAAACTGATGGAAAAAGTATTTACGAAAAGAAGTCTTCTCTTCGGATTCCTGCTGGTGGCTTTCATCATAGTCTTCGAAATCATTATGGCCCGCATGGCCCTTGCCGCTTGGCCGGCCTTTATGGTTATGATCTTTTTCTTCGTGGTCCATGAGGACACAAAACAGGCACCCGGTATCCTGATCGGAGGACTTGCGGGAATCCTCTGCGTCATGCTTTGTGGAATGTTTGTCGACGCCCTGAATCCCCTCATGGGGCATGAAACGGCTAAACTTATCTTCATCGGCCTGTTCGTCTATGCCATTGTCCTGCTGAAGGATGCCATCCCTTATGTCTTCAACAGTTACGCCTTCATGTTCTTCCTTGTTTCCGCCATAGCTAAGCAAACACCGAACGCGAATCCTTATATCTGGATGGGAGTAGAACTTGTCATTGGTGGCATTTTCATCCTGGGAATTCTGGGAATCAACCGGCTGGTGTCTGCCATTCTCAGGGATTGATAAGATCTTTTCTTCGGGATGAAATATCCTAATCTCTTTTTCTTAGTTTTTTATAAAATATATCAAGGTTAAAAACTTGATTTAATATCACGGCAATAATCGAGCCCAGCAATCCCGATATTGCGGTCGAAAGATTATTATAATACCGAATTTCATTGACATACACAGCTTTTTTCGCCTATGTTCTTTTCACGAAAAGAAAACTTTATCAATGTACAGATCTGAAAGAAAATTATTCAACTGGAAAAATCATTGCTTAAGAGACTTGGAGGTTCTTTCAATTAATGAATGTTCTTTTTGATGTTTCCCCTCTTGGCATCGCGCACTTTAGTTCATATTTACGGACTGGAATCTTTCGCGTGGTGGAGAATATTGCCCTTGGTTTATATACTGCTGAAAACTGCCATACAACTTTCTGCGCGAGCCATTGTAATTATGATGATTGTCGTAATTATTTTGATTCCTATCCGGTATTTAACGGATACAAGATGAGTCAGCCTGATGATTTGCTAACGTCAATTTATAACTACATCGAGCCCTTCCGGTTGCGCGTATCAAAACTAAAACCAAAAGGATGGAAAGCGCCTTTAAGAAAAATTTATCATTTGGGGAAAAAATTCACGGAACCGATTGACGTAAAAGATCTGAAATCAGCGAATATCTTTCATTCCCCCTTTCTGCCAATTCCCCGACAGATAATTCAGGAAAAGACCATCACAAAATTTATTACTATTCATGATCTTACTCCTTTTATTTACCCGCAATATTGCTCGCCTTTAACGGTTGATCTCCTAAAGATAATTCACAGCAGTATTAAGCCGGATACATTCGTTATCTGTATTTCAAAGGCAACAAGACAGGATTTTCTTGCATATATGCCTTCCTTAGATCCGGCAATGGTTTCAGTTATATATCTTGCCGCCGGCAGTCATTTCTATTGCTGCAAAGATTTAAACCGGATTCAGCAAATCAGACTGAAATATGGGATTCCTTCCGGGAGCCCTTATTTTTTAGCCTTAAGCACTCTTCAACCTCACAAGAACTTTGAACGAACAATCAGTAGTTTTATTAATCTTGTTAAGCAAGAGCACATTAAAGATCTGCATCTGGTCATTGCAGGACCAGCCGGATTGAGTTGCGAAAAGATATATAAAGAAACTGAAAAATCCGGAAAACTTGCCGGGCGAATCATTCTGACGGGTTATATTGCTGACGAAGACCTGGCTCCATTATATAGTGGAGCGCTCGCTTTTCTCTTTCCGTCACTTTACGAAGGATTTGGCTTGCCATCCTTGGAAGCAATGCAGTGCGGCACTCCTGTGATAACTTCAAATAATTCATCGCTTCCGGAAGTAGTCGGTGATGCGGCGATAACGATAGACCCGAAAGATGGAGACGCGTTGAGCCAGGCAATGCTGGATATCTATGAAAATGAAGATCTTCAGAAAAAGCTTTCAGAGTTATCTTTGGAAAGAGCAAAAATGTTCAACTGGGAAAAAACAACAGTTGAATGTATTGCCGCGTACAAGAGAGCTCTCAGTTAAGTAACTTTAATTTTATCATTTGCTTGCGCGGCCTCGTCTCCGAAAAGAAATCATGGCCGGACGCTGGCCTGAAACATTTCTTCCAGCCGGTCTACATGTATCTGAAGAGTCATCTCCCTTCCCACATAAGCTTGTCCCTGTTCCCCCATCACCTTTCTTGTTCCGGCCTCCTCGAAAAGACGTCTCACCGCTAGACCCATTTTCTGCCAGTCTCCCCTCGGAATAAGTTCGGCGCCTCCGGTCGCCCGAAGCCATTCCCCCAAGCCTCCCACATCGAACGCGATGACCGGGGTCGCCTGCGATAGCGCCTCAATTCCCACCAGCCCGAAAGGTTCCGGCCACAGAGATGGCATGATCAGGGCAAAACTGCTCCGATAGAGTTGCAGGAGATCATCTCCGGACTTCCATCCCACTCTAATCACCTTTTCCGGATGAGAAAGGCGCATCAAGCCGTTCTCCACCGCCTGATTCTCTTCTTTCGTGGGCGCTTCCCCGACGAGGATAAGCTTCACATGCTCCGGAAATTGATCTGCTATCTTCAAGAGTCCCGGTACTCCCTTGCCTCTCGAAAGCTGCCCTACATAGAGAAGACAGCTTTCTCCTGGTTCATGACTTTCTGCAACCGGGAATCTGGAGAACAAAGGATTGACTAGCAGGCTGTTCTCATCAAAACCTTGTTTCACCAGACATTTTTTCATGTAGTCGCTGGCCACCACGATGGCCCTCATATCCCTGGCGGCGGCGATCGCCTTGGACATCACCTTCATATTTGCCAAAAGCCAGCGGGGATTTCTCCCCATGCATCCGTGCC
The DNA here is from genome assembly GCA_026388535.1 of Deltaproteobacteria bacterium. GTDB lineage: Bacteria > Desulfobacterota > Syntrophia > Syntrophales > Smithellaceae > Smithella. The sequence continues at coordinate 15,513 of JAPLJP010000031.1, forward strand.
ATGCTGTGGTAAGGAGACACAAAGAATCAAAAGGCTTTTCACAAGGCTTAAGGCTCCGCCAGAGGAGCTTTCCCGTCGGGCAGAAAAGCCGGTGGTCATGGAGGAACCGGAAAGTCGGTACCTTCCGGCTCACCGCGCGAACCGCCTCCGAATTGAGCACGTTCTGAAGATACGCCAGATCAGGCTTAAGATGGTCAATGAGCTTGAGCAGGGGCTCCAGTGTAGGGGTCTTGAACCAAGGGAATATCAGGACATTGCTGCCTACCTGCGTCGAAGATACTTTCGGAAGGTTATTTCCCTTCTTCTCTCCATATGCCACATGCACGTCCCATCCCCGGCGATCCAGTTCCTCACAGACGTCTGCCGTGTAGCGTTCCGCGCCTCCCACATCGCCGATAAATTCATTGACCACTAGAATACGCATGTTTGCTCAAGAGTTTGAATCAGGATTTCTGAGTGTCCTCAACATTATAAGCACTTGATAAAACATTGCTCACTTATGCTTGAACTATAGGAAGTCCTATCTTGTATGTCAATTAAATATTGGTCACAAAATGTAAGGTGTTGTGACGATGTTTATCGTCATGCGTGAATTGTGCTTATCACTGATTGAAATGTTGTGTGAATTCCGTACTGTCTTGAAAAGTATTCGTTATTAATTTGGACAAAGGTTTCAAAATAGTCCTCTTAGCTCGCCACGTATTTTTCAGGATAAAATATTCTAATCTCTTTTTCTTAGTTTCTTATAAAGTATATCAAGGTTAAAAACTTGATTCAATATTACGGCAAGAATTGTTGTTGTCGGTAACGGATCAGTAAAAAATGTCTGTATAAGCTTTGGCGCCCGGGCATAGAGCGAAGGTAGAAAAGCGGTGCTTAAACCAAAAAATAGCGCAATGCCGACCACAAATGTCTTACGTTGATCCCAATTTTCGTTCAGCATCTGTATTAAACCAGCGCAAATCATAAAACATCCGCTGAAAATGAGCGAAGCGCCAAGAACAGGCTTGGGAATATGGGCTAGAGCATTGGTCAGCATCGGGAAAAATGCCAGCACAATAAAAATCGTTCCTGCCACAACGCTAATCCACCTGCTAAGCACCTTGGTAGCGCCGGCTAAGCCGATATTGCTTGAAGATGTGTCCACTGCCATCGAACCCAACAATCCCGATATAGTTGTCGCCAGGCCATCAGCTACAATACCATTGCGGATAGGCACAAAATTAACCTCATTAAGCTCAGGCTCCGACATTTTCTGCGCGGCCAGAAGATTACCGAAGGTTTTCAAAGTACTGCCGATGGCAATAACAATTAATGGAATCATTAGATTGAAATGAAATGTTATCGGGTTAAGAAGCGTACTAAATTGAGGCATCGCGAAAAGCGGACTGTTTTTGACTGATACAAGGTTTTGCCAATACTCAGGGATTAGTATCAGAGCCAGAAGCCAGCCCGAGAATATCCCGATAATCAAACAATAAATCTTAACAAATCCCTTGCCCCACACATTGCAGAAAACCATTATTAATAAAGACACAGCGCCGATAAAAATATCTATACTGCGGATGGCATCACCTTGAAGAGTAAGACCAAAAAATGACGTTACCGAAATCTGAATAATACTGATTCCGACCAACGCGACAACAAGCCCGACAATGTATATCGGGAATACGCTTTTAAGCTTTTGAATGACCGGCGCGAGAAACATTTCGATAATACCGGCGACAATAGTAATGCCGCGCATCAAAGGCAAGCCGCCGATCCAAGCCGCGGAAAGCGAAAGGCTTAGATAAGAAGGGCCGCAAAGATTCGGACATAAGTAACCGGAGCCCAGATAAGGCAGACGCAGTGCCTGAATAATTGAACCGATACCCGAAGCCAGCATGGAAAAGGTTACCAAAGAAGCCGTAAATGCAGGTGTTTCGTTTAGCTGCCCGGAAAAAATTATAGGTATACCGATAGCAACAACCATTATCAGAACATGTTGAAATGCCGACAACACTAAATGACCTATTGGCGGCATTTCATTTACAGAATACTCGTATTTTTTATCGTCTGCCATTGATAGCCTCAATTATTATGGCGGTTGGGGAAGGTCTGTTATCGCGCCTACATATATTTCCTGATCGGCTATATATGTTTTGCGCAAGTATAAGCTCTTCTTGACAAGTATCCGCTGATACCGGTTTTTCGCGAGAAAGACCTCCCAAACTGAATCCTTATTTTTTAGTTCTCTCAGCGCCTTCTCAAATGGTTTATGACCCATCTCATCAACACAATCCATCAGTTTGAACTCCGTAAGACTATCGTTCATCACCGGCGATATAAGCAGTTTACCGGCCGGGGTAAAAACAAAAACTTTCACATCCCGAAAAATGTATTGAGAGACAGGATTTGCTATCTCGGAGAGCGCTGATTCGCCTTTTTCTTTAATCAACTGAGCGGCGTTATCGACGATAATTCTGATAAATTCTTTTTCTTCGTGGGGATAATTCAAACCGCCGCCAACGAATACTACTTTACCCTCGGGTGTTGTAACTTTGAAATGACAGGAGGATTTAGGAACAGGATAGAATTTACCCGGCTCCCACCAGGAATAATGCACCCAGGCGTGCGGATTGTTTTGATCAGCCAACGCGGCAATCACCATTTGAATCGGTTTTTTTCCGTTTTTATCGGTGAGATCCCAGAGGTTCTTACCCTCGAGATTCGGCATACCGGCGTGATATATATTCACGCCCTTCATATCGTAGATGTAAAGATAGCGGTCTGGTGTACAAAGAATATTGCGATTGTTGCGGAAATATTCCAGACTTTTCAAACCATCCTTTTTAAGTATCAGCGAAGCATCATAAACGAATTTGACAAGATCTTTCGTGTCGCGGTATTGATAGACACTGAGATCTAAATCTTCATATCTGCTTTCACAGCCCGAAATAAGTATAGACGAAAGTATAAAGAATGTTGAGAAAGCAATAATCCGGCACAATCGAATTAATTTACTCATATCTCTCATATGCTTATCTAATGATGAAATGTTTTGGAAACTTATAACACATTTCAAGTTAGAATTCTGCCATTTTTTAATTATTGTTGATTGTAATGTGCGTAAAAACAACAACGTGGAACTAACCCATTTCCAGCAGGATTTTGTTTAATTCTTTTAGTTCATCACGCAGTTCGGCGGCATGTTCGAATTCCATATTTTTTGCCGCCTGTTTCATTTCTTTCGTGAGCTTGGCAATTAAAGCCGGTAAATCTTCTTCCTTGGCCGGAATTATTTTTCCTTTAGAATCTATCGGCACCGTCATATAATCTGCTTCATAGATAGAGCCTAAAACATTGCTGATCGTTTTTTTAATGGATTCCGGCGTTATATTATTTTCTTCATTATATTTTTGCTGAATGACTCGTCGGCGTTTGGTTTCATCAAGACAGGCCTGAATTGATTTGGTGATTTTATCGGCATACATGATGACCTTGCCATTGATATTTCGCGCGGCTCGTCCGCTCGTCTGAATAAGAGAGCGCTCCGAGCGCAAAAATCCTTCTTTGTCCGCGTCCAAAATCGCCACCAGCGATACTTCGGGAATATCTAACCCTTCCCGTAACAGGTTCACACCGACAAGAACATCAAATTCCCCCAAACGCAAATCCCGTATGATGCCGACTCGCTCCAGGGTATGTATATCGGAATGAAGATAGCGCACTCTTACATCCAGTCCTGCGTAGTATTCGGTCAGATTTTCCGCCATTCTCTTGGTTAGTGTCGTCACCAGTACTCTTTCTTCCTTTTCAATCCTCAGCCTGATTTCTTCGAGCAAATCGTCAACCTGATGCTTTGCCGGTTTTACTTCAATTACCGGGTCCATCAGCCCCGTTGGACGAATGATTTGTTCCACTCTTTTGCCGTTAGTTTTTTGCAACTCATAAACAGCCGGTGTCGCTGAAATATACATTCTCCGGTTGGCCAATGCCTCATATTCATCAAAACGTAAAGGACGGTTATCCAGCGCGGAAGGCAGACGGAATCCGTATTTAACCAGAGTTTCTTTTCGTGACCTGTCGCCACGATACATACCGGATAACTGCGGTAAAGTAGCATGGCTCTCATCAATAATTATCAAGGCATCTTGGGGCAGATATTCCATAAGCGTCGGCGGCGGTTCGCCTGGCCTGCGTCCGGTTAAATGGCGGGAATAATTTTCAATGCCCTGGCAGTAGCCCATCTCTTCCATCATCTCCAGATCAAAATTAGTTCGCTGCTCAAGACGCTGCATCTCCAGCAGTTTATTTTGTTCTTTATATTCAGCCAGCGTCAAAGCCAGTTCCGCGCGAATATCGGCCATCGCTCTTGCGAGATTGTCGCGCGAGGTAACATAGTGACTGCCGGGATAAACGGCTGTTTTATTAACAGTGCTTATTTTCTTCCCCCGCAGCGGATCAATCAGTGTCATTGATTCTATGGTATCGCCGAAAAATTCTATCCGCAAGGCCTGCTCATCTTCATAAGAAGGAAATATTTCCACAACATCGCCACGAACACGAAAAGTGCCGCGGTGAAAATCAATGTCATTGCGTTCATATTGAATTTCCACTAATTTGCGCAGTAATTCATCACGCGGAAAATCTTTACCCGCTTCCAGTTGAACAATCATCCCCAGATATGATTCCGGTGAGCCCAAACCGTAAATGCAGGAAACACTGGCGACAATGATAACGTCACGCCTCGTCAAAAGAGAATGAGTTGCCGCATGACGCAGTTTGTCAATCTCTTCGTTAATGGCCGAATCTTTTTCAATGTAGGTATCAGTAACCGGCAGATAGGCTTCCGGCTGATAATAGTCATAGTAACTGACAAAGTATTCCACGGCATTTTCCGGAAAGAGGCCTTTAAACTCTTCGTATAACTGCGCCGCAAGAGTTTTATTATGCGCGATAATAAGGGCGGGACGCTGTACGCGTTCGATAACGTTGGCAATAGTGAAGGTTTTGCCGGAGCCGGTCACACCCAGAAGAACCTGATGCTCCTTGCCTTTCTCCAGACCTTTTACTAAATCTGAAATTGCCTGCGGCTGGTCCCCCGCCGGAACAAAATCAGTTATCATTGAAAATTTTTCCATAACGCCTTTTAACAAAAATATATTTTACCCCGATAAAAATCTATCACGTCCCGAGCAAATTGACGACCAAATAATATTTGAATCTTTCACTAGAAACAAAAGACATTAAGGTGGCCAAAGTTTATTAATTATATATGGAAATATGTAACAATCACCAATGTGATTTAAAATATTCTTGCAGTGCATATGCTACAATTTGATGACCTGTTTCATTCCAGTGAACCCCATCTTCGGTTCTTGTCGGGACCCCGTTCTTTTCTGAATATTCCATTAATTGAGGAATACCATCAATAAAATATATTCCATTTTCTTTCGATATTCTTTTAAATTCTTTATGATATGGCATGGAATAATCAGCGGAAAATGCGTATATTAATGTTGTCGATGGAGTACGTAATTTAATTTTTTTTATCAATCGTTCCGTTATTTCAACGGACTCTTTATAATAAGGGTATAGTAATCCTTGATCTTCTATAATATTTTCTACTGTACTGGTATCAACAGTTACATTTAATCTATCTATTAGAGAAATTATGACATATAAAAAGCGAGAATATTTATTTGCGAAATCTCTAATTACAGAAAAATTATTAGGATTCTTATATATAATTCCATTTTTCGTTAAATATGGCCTTCGCATGCCATTATTATGACATTTGCTTCGCAACTCTAACTCATAGTGATTGTTGATAAAATCATTACTGCAAAATTGTATAACAATTATATCTGGTCTTATCTTATCTAACCATTTGTCTAATATTATATACTCTTGTAATGTCCCATAGCCCTTACATCCAAAAGCAAAAGTTTCTATAGAAAGATCTTTTTTCAGTATTCCAAAATAAGTTTTTTCGTCAGATACTTCTTCTGCATAAGTAAATGAATCCCCTAAAAATAAAACCTTTTTTTTAATTGTCTCTTGCGGATTTCCAAATATTCTAAATCCATTACTATCTGTTGTACACTTTACTGAATAGCTTTTACCAATTATATCTGATTTTTTCCCATCCAATACGTAATTTGGAGCTGGTGAAAATCCGAGCTCTTTATCTAATATGATGCATGGGCCGTTTGATCCTAATTTAGTATACTTTAAAAAGTAATAACCTCTGGTTAAAATTTCTCCAATAATAAATATAAAGATAAATGCTAATATAATGGTTACCACTTTAAAAAAACGTTTTTTCATATTATTACTTTCAACTTTTCTCGATATGTTTATTAAGTATTAAGAATATTGTGTACTATGTTTATATCATTTTTAATAAGTCATTTCTAATTGAAAGGTTGTATTAATTTCAAAAATAAGAGAAATAACCTTCCAGGAAGAAACAAATGTCCATGTGCTGAGCAATATATTTTTATATACCAATTTGATTGGAAGATGCCGCCTTCTAAGTCGTCACTTCCCGGTAAGGGAAAAACCGTTTTAATTGTGCGCCATTTTGGCGCAACACCGGTCATTAGGCTTCCGCGACAGCTATGATAACGTTATTATTTTTTTGTCTTTTTGGGCTGTTCAAAAATGCACAGATGCAAGGCCCCCGAACCATGAGAAGTGAGGCGTATTTTTTATACGCCGCAACGACGAAGGGTGAGGGAAACGCCGCAAATGGGCGTTCGCTTGCGTACCCTTTAGGGTATTTCAACAGCCCTTCTCAAAGGAAGAGAACCGGTTCCCGTAGAATCGATTCCCGTGCTTTATAAGCGCACGCGGCGGTTTCCGGATGCGTATCTTTGAGCGCGGCTATTTGCCGCAGATTATCAGCTGTACGCAAAATCAACGAAGCCATATCACCTTCGGCAATTCCCGTGGCTTTGATAACGGACTCCCAGCTGTGGCCCTGAGCCCAGTAATACATGGCAACGCCTGCGGATGGATGAAGCTTTGCGGTGGTAAATCCAGCCGCTTCCAGACGATGGGCCAGCGGCCGCACGGCAAGGATAACTTTCTTGAGCGACAGCATCAGTTTCGGCGGCGGGTCTTTTACGGTCAATTTTATTTCATCGTCACGATCATACGCAAAAACAGCGACAACGGCGGCAAGAATTTTTTCATTGTCTTCAGGAAAAGCATGCTCGCGCAGACACTGCGCCACCAGCAGGGGATGATCGAGACGCAAACGCGACGCCCAATAACCGTCTGGTGTAAGACGTTCATCACTATTGACAAATCCTTCCTTCTGCAAAATATGCAAATGCCGTTGAAAATCAGCCCAAAGTGATTTGGCTGCGGATGAAGATGCGCTCTGATGCCTTTTATTTTGCTGGTATGCAGCCAGTGACCGTTCAAATATTTTGTGAATGTCTGCCGGAGTCTGTGATAAAAGTAAATTTAAAACCATGGCGAAATCATTTTTCAACTGGCTAAAAATATCTTCCGGCGCGCGAAACAACAAGCGGCGAATATGATTTAAATCCATAAACCTGCCGCTTACGGCCAGCATGAACCCGATATTATCCTGCCCCCGGCGTCCTGCCCGGCCCGTCATTTGCCGGAATTCCG
>JAPLJP010000171.1 GCA_026388535.1 Deltaproteobacteria bacterium
TGGGCCATACCACGGAACTTATCGCCCAACTTTTGAACATCAGCCGCGAGGAAATGGACGAAGTCGCCCTGCGCAGCCATAACAACGTCGAGCGTGCCACAAAAAATGGCGACTTCAAAGACGAGATCGTACCGATTGAGATCCCCCAGAAAAAAGGCAAACCGCCCGTCATCTTCGACAAGGACGAACATTTCCGTCCCGGATTGACAATGGAACAATTGCGGGCATTGCCATCGGCATTTATCCCTAAGGTCGGCAAAGTTACGGCCGGCAACTCCTCGGGACTCAACGACGGCGCTTCAGCCATGATCATCATGTCCGTCGAAAAAGCCAAGGAATTGGGATTGAAACCAATCGCCAGAATACGTTCCTCCGGACGCGGCGGCTGTCATCCTTCAGTGATGGGCTTAAGCCCGGTTCCAGCCGTAAAAAATCTGCTCAAAAGCGACCCGACGCTTAGCCTGGATGCTTTTGAACTGCTGGAAGTCAACGAAGCATTTGCCGGTCAGTATCTCGGTTGTGAAAAGGAGCTTGGTTTAAAACGTGAAATTACCAATATCAACGGCTCGGGCATCGGACTGGGACATCCGGTGGGTTCTACCGGCTGCCGAATCATGGTTACGCTAATTCATGCCATGCAAAAACATGGCAAAACACTGGGAATGGCCACACTTTGCGGCGGCGGCGGTGTTTCCATGGCCTGCGCTATCGAAATTCTATAAAACCTTCCTTCTAGGGTTTTGATTTATTTTCCGTATCAGGAAGAACAGGACTTACGTCCTGTTCTTCCTGAACGGTTTTTTGTTGCTGTTCCTGCCCGTCTGTCTGGAAATTATTTTCATCTTTTTCGGAAATTACGTCATCATATTCAGGTATAACAATACCCCGACGCACCATAATCTGATAAATTCTCTCCGATTGGTTATCCACGTATCTAGACGTTCCATCAGTTCTATATCTGCGTGGATTGGGTATAATCGCGGCCAGCGTAGCCGCTTCATGAGCGGTTAATCCGGCGGCGCTTTTTCCGTAATGTTTTCGAGCTGCCGCCTCTATACCGAAAATTCCATCACCCCATTCGGCAACATTCAAGTATAGCTCCATAATTCTTCTCTTACTTAACTTTCTCTCCATTCTCCAGGTAAGTATCGCCTCCTTGATTTTTCTTACAGGATTTTTAGCGGGAGAGAGGTACAGATTTTTTGCCAGTTGCTGTGAAATCGTACTGCCGCCGGACTTAAACTTCTTTTTCTTGATATCTTTCTCTAATGCTTTTTGCATGGCTTCAAAATCAAATCCTTCGTGAGACCAGAATTTATCATCTTCGGCGATAATCACGGCTTTCATGACATAAGGCGACACACTCGACAGTGGCACCCAAATATTTGTAATTTTTCGTTTTATCCCTTTTTCTTGCCATACTTTTTCCCTGTATTTCATAAAAGCCGTCTTGGCGGGACGATTTTTTTTCAGATAAGTCATACTGGGATAAACAAGGTAGCGTCCGACATCAACAATGAAATAAGTGGCAATTAAAATAATAGTTATTGAAATAATTTTTTTCCAAGACCGCATAATAATCCTTCTATAAGTTTTCTGATTCAACCGATTTCAGGCAAAAAAATAATGGTGAGGTCAGCCTGAAAATCATTTAATTCAGGCACTGCAATAGCTGAAAATGCATATAAAATCCAATGAAACTTTGCACCGCTCGGTGCGGCTTATTTTCACAAAATCATTAATTTAAATAGCTATTTACCGCACAATGTCACATAAAGATTGCAAAAAAAATTGACAGATAGGTATATTTTTAGTAAGAGTTTCGTAAATTGCGTAGTTGGTTGTACATTACTGTTTAAAATGTACAGTTAGTGTGTACAGTAACTTGGTATTCGTTTTTCGGTTAAAAATATGAATTTAAATCGAAATATGTACACCGTTAATAGGATAATACCCCCAATAAATAAGGAGGCATTTCATTATGAAACGGCAAATTCTCGCATTTTCAGGACTTTTTGTCCTATTTTTGTTACTTAGTTTTAGTTCAAACGTTCTGGCAACACAGTATAAAGTAAAAAATGGTGACACCCTTTACAGCATTTCCAAAAAACTCGACGTAAGTATTGACAAAATCAAAAAAGATAATAACCTTAATAAATCCAAAATAAAACCTAATCAGATTCTACATATATCCACAAAAGGCTCCTCAAAAGCTATTGCCAAATCAAAAGCCAAGCCGGTTTATTACACTGTTAAAAAAGGTGACACTCTATCCAAAATCGCCGTAAAAACACATCTCCCCATGAAAAAAATATTGGCTCTTAACCATGTTAACCAAAGAAGTTTACGAGTTGGGCAAAGGCTTGTTCTGGCCAGATCAACTACCAAGTCGCCTAATGTGTCAGAAAAATCAACTGATATACCGGAAAATGAAGATTTAGAAGATGATGATGATTCGTTAACTGATGAAGATAAAGAAGATACCGCGAATATCAGCGAACCAGCCGAATCATTCAAGAAAGAAGAACTCCTGGGCAAATGGAACAGTCCCGATGAAGTGCAGTTATTCGTTAAAGTGGCTACCGGATTCATAGGCGCTCCATATAGATTTGGCGGCTCCTCTTTGAAAGGAATTGACTGTTCTTCTTTCGTCCAGAAGATTTACCGAATTTTTGATATAACATTACCCCGTAACGCGCGTGAACAATCCAAAGTCGGCATCAGCATATCCCGTGAAAATCTTACAGAAGGCGATCTTGTTTTTTTTCATACAAAACGTTCATTAGGACATGTGGGAATTTATATCGGCAACAACGAATTCGTGCACGCATCATCCAAGAGTAAAGGCGTCCGCATTGACAGTTTGGATACCCCCTATTATCAAAAAAGATTTCAGCGCGCTGTGCGGGTTAAAGGATTGGATAATAATGGCGCTTAAGAAACAATTCGCCATTAACTAAGTTACACGTATAAAAAAGCAACGGGTTTTGGAATCGTTCCCCAAAGCCCGTTGCTTTTTTATTACATTCTTTCTTTTTGCATGTTGATTATCGGTTGATTTTATTATATAAGTTCGCGGCAATCACGGGTATGAACCCCACGCATACTTTGGAGACAATTCCGTAATGAGCTGTGGGGTTTTCACTGCCCTCCGCTGTGCGGGATTGTTCCCAATAGTTTTTTGCTATTGGATAGTTCGTCCAACAAATTTCAGAGCGCCTATAGTTTCCCCGCGCTCTTTAGAGCGTTTGGATTATACTTCTGAAATTTGGGACTCACTACGACTTACAAATTTTAAAGTGTGACCGTCAGGTTATACTTCCATTTTTAAAATTTGAGTCTCACAATAAATGTTTTATGACTAAAATTCTTCTGTCCAAGGAATAGAAAATGGGGAAAAATTTAGTTGAAAAAATTATCGCGCAGCATTTAATCTCCGGCAATCTTGTACCGGGAGAAGAAATCGGTATTCGTATCGACCAAACTCTGACTCAGGATGCCACAGGCACCATGGCCTATCTACAATTTGAAGCTATGAATGTGCCCAAAGTAAAAACCGAGTTGTCCGTCAGCTATATTGATCACAATACTATTCAGATCGGATTTGAAAACGCGGACGATCATCTCTATTTGCAAAGCGTAGCGCAAAAATATGATATTGTTTTTTCCCGCGCGGGAAACGGTATTTGTCACCAGGTTCATTTGGAAAGATTCGGAAAACCGGCAAAAACGCTTATCGGTTCGGACAGTCACACTCCCACCTGCGGAGCACTGGCCATGCTTGCTATCGGCGCGGGCGGACTTGATGTCGCTCTGGCTATGGCCGGCAAACCTTTTTATCTTATTTGTCCTAAAGTTATCAAAATCAACCTTAACGGCAAGCTCAAACCGTGGGTTTCCGCCAAGGATGTAATTCTCAAGGTATTGGAAATCTTTACCACAAAAGGAAATGTAAACACTGTATTCGAGTATGGCGGTAAAGGCGTCGAGTCTATGACAGTTCCCGAACGCGCCACGATTACAAACATGGGTGCCGAATGCGGCGTAACGACCTCCATTTTCCCCAGCGATAAAATGACTCGCCTTTTCCTGCGCTCACAGCAAAGAGAATCCGATTTCACGGAACTCAAGGCAGACAAAGACGCCAGCTATGCTAAAATCGTTAATATTGATTTGTCCAAGATTGAACCACTGACGGCTAAACCTCACAGCCCGGACAATATCAGCACTGTCAGGAAAATGAAAAAAATAGCCGTTGATCAGGTTTGTCTCGGCAGTTGTACCAATTCATCCTACAAAGATTTGGTAACCGTGGCCAAAATTTTAAAAGGCAAAACAGCTCATCCCAACATAAGTTTTATTATAGCGCCCGGTTCCAGACAAGTTCTGGAAGAACTCGCTCGTAAAGGTTATCTGACCGATTTGATCTCTTCCGGAGCACGGATTATGGAAAACGCCTGCGGCTTTTGCATCGGCAACAGCCAGAGCCCTAAATCCGCCGCCGTATCCCTGCGCACATCCAACCGTAATTTCCTGGGGCGTTCAGGTACAATGGATGCCAATGTTTATCTGGTAAGCCCGGAAACTGCCGCCGCCGCGGTAATTACCGGACATTTCACCGATCCCCGCGATCTTAAAACACGCTACCCCAAGGTCGAAATATCGAAAAAGTTTTCCATTGATGATTCGATGATAATCCGACCGGACAAGAAAAAGAAAGATGTAGAGGTCTTTCGTGGTCCGAATATCGGTATTCTGCCGCGCAGCCCGGAGCTTTTTGATACCATTCAGGCTCAGGTGACACTCAAGGTCGGCGATAAAATCACGACAGATCATATCATTCCTGCCGGTGCGCGGATGAAATACCGTTCGAACATCCCCAAATATTCCGAGTTCGTTTTTGAAAATGTTGACGCGACATTCGCCCGCCGCGCTATGTCAATAAGACAGGATGGAAAACAAAATATAATAGTGGCGGGCATGTCTTATGGGCAGGGTTCTTCGCGTGAACATGCCGCCTTGTGTCCCATGTATCTAGGCGTCCGCGCGATAATCGCCAAATCATTTGAAAGAATTCACGCCGCCAATCTGATTAACTTCGGTATATTGCCTCTGACTTTCCTTGTTGAAAGAGACTATGACAACATTGATCAGGGAGACGAACTGGAAATTTCTGAAACAAAAATAATAATCGCCGGAGATGGAAAGTTTATGATGCGAAACAAAACCAAGGGCACTGCATTTTACGTAACTTGCGTCCTGTCCGAAAGGCAAAAGCAAATCATTCTGGCAGGCGGAGCCCTCAACATTAGTAATGCAAAATAATAACCTTTAGAGAAAGCAGTAATTTTTTTATGACAAAAAAAATAAAAGTTAAAACTACCGTTGTCGAAATGGACGGCGATGAAATGACTCGCGTTATGTGGCAGATGGTGAAGGATAAGCTCCTTTTTCCGTATCTCGACATGAACATAGATTATTACGACCTGCATATAAAGCATCGCGATGATACTGATGACAAAGTAACGGTCGATGCGGCAAAAGCTATTATGAAGTACGGTGTCGGCATTAAGTGTGCCACCATCACCCCTAATGAAGACCGCGTAATAGAATACAAATTGAAAAAAGCATGGAAAAGCCCCAACGGCACCATTCGCGCCATGCTCGATGGTACGGTTTTCAGAAAACCTATTTTGGTCAACAATATTAAACCCGCGGTTTCTTCGTGGAAAAAGCCGATAACCATAGGCCGTCACGCATACGGCGATGTATACAGCAATACCGAATTTGCTGTTCCTTCCGCCGGGAAACTAGAACTAGTCTTTACTTCGCAGGATGGGAGTAAAATCATCGGCGTGCCGGTATTTAATTTTCCGAGCAAGGGAATTGCGCAAGTTAATTATAATCTGGAAAAATCCATATTGAGCTTTGCCCAAGCCTGTTTTACTTACGCTTTGAGTGAAAAAATTGATTTATGGTTTTCAACCAAGGACACTATTTCCAAAATATACGACGCCGGATTCCGCGAAATATTCAGTCGCGAATTTGAGCTAAACTGGAAGGAAAAATTTAATAAAGCGGGTATTGAATACTTCTTTACCTTGATTGACGACGCTGTGGCGCGCATCATGAAAAGCGAAGGCGGCATGCTCTGGGCACTGAAAAACTATGACGGCGACGTCATGTCGGATATGGTCGCGTCCGCGAACGGTTCTCTGGCCATGATGACATCCGTGCTGGTTTCACCCAACGGCTGGTTCGAATACGAAGCCGCGCATGGCACGGTGCAAAAACACTACTATAAACATTTAAAAGGTGAAGAGACTTCCAGCAACTCAATGGCGCTTATCTTCGCCTGGACAGGCGGACTGCGCAAACGAGGAGAAATGGACGGCACACCTGCAGTGATAAAGTTTGCCGACAAGCTCGAAGAAGCCGCTATTGCCACCGTGGAGGCCGGCACGATGACCGGTGATTTGATCGCACTTGCCGAAAAAAAATCTTACAATAAAAAAGTCAACACAGAAGGCTTTATCGACTCTATCGCCGCAACACTGCAAAAAAAGCTTAATGATTAGTCGCACTGAAAATCTGCTTCCCAATTTGCTGGAGTTCACTCTGGAGGAAATGCAAGAATTTATTTCCTCTCTGGGGAAGGAAAAATTTCGCGCGCCGCAGATAATGAAATGGCTGTATCAATCCGGCAGTATTTCTTTCGATGACATGACCACCCTCTCCCGCGACTTCCGCACTAAACTCTCTAAAATCGCGCGCGTGAGCCGTCCGCAAATCGTCAAAATTCAGGAATCCAAAGACGGAACAAAAAAAGTTCTTTTACGTCTGGAAGACGGGCTTTTTATTGAAAGCGTTTTAATCCCGGGGAAAAATAACTGGACAATATGTGTATCCACTCAGGCCGGTTGTGCCATGGATTGTAAATTTTGTCTGACAGCGCGCCAGGGATTCAAAAGAAATTTAAAGCCTTCAGAAATTACAGGCCAGCTTATAACTTTAAGAAAAGAAACACCTGAAGGCCCAGACATTAAAAACATTGTGATGATGGGCATGGGTGAACCTCTGGCCAACTATGACAATGTTTTGAAGGCAATAAATAATCTCACTTGTGATTTCGGCATGGGATTTTCCAACCGTAAAATAACCGTTTCCACCTGCGGACTTGCCCCGCAGATTGTACAACTAGGCCTTGATATTTGCATCAACCTTGCAGTGTCGCTCAACGCGCCTGATGACGAAATAAGAAACAAGCTTATGCCGGTCAATAAAAAGTATCCTCTGAAAGTATTGCTGGATGCCTGTAAAAAATATCCGATGCCCGGACGAAGACTGCTGACCTTTGAATATATTTTGATTGACGGAGTTAATTCTTCCTTACAGGACGCAAAAAAACTAGCGGCCTTATTGAAAGACCAGCGCTGTAAGTTGAATTTAATTATCTTTAACGAATATCCCGGAACACTCTTTAAATCACCCTCGCTAAAAACCGTGGAAGCTTTCCAGCAGACACTGATTGACAATCACTACACAACCATGCTTCGCAAAAGCAAAGGAAGCGACATTCTCGCCGCCTGCGGACAATTAAGCGGCGCTTTTGGAATCTGATAAAGCTACTGTAATATTTCTTCCTTAAAGCTTCAGAACCGAGTCTATTATTTTAATCGTAGATTTCAATTGGTATTCGTGTTATTTTACATCAAATAAATGAAGGATATAAAGTGGTTTGATCATTTGCCCTTAACCCCTTATCATAAAAGATTTGTATGGATTGAATTAATGAACCCCACATCTCAAAAAAAAGATCTGTGTTTCTTGTTTTAGATAGGTATCGAAAGAAAAAGGTTCACGACACAGAGATTCATAAAAAATCCATTATAAAATGAGGATGTTCAGATGGGAAAAAACAGGAACGCCAAATCTCAATATCTTCCTTTGTTTACAATTTTTGGTTTGGTGGCCGTTGTTTTCATTGCTCTCGGCATTTTATATTACCGCTATGAGGCTCAACATATAGAGGATGATAAATATGAAGATATATCTGTTATTGCCAAACTAAAGGCCGATTCTATACAAGACTGGCGAAGACAAAGGCTTGCGGATGTTAAAAGAGTGGCTATGGGTCCACTTGTAAGAAGGGAAATCGCACGCTTGCTTCATGATACAGTACCCCCCGGTGACAGAACAGCACTTCAGATACAATTGAATATTAACAGGAAAGATACTGTCTATGCAGATGCCCTTTTTCTGGATACAAAGGGCAACATCCTGCTATCTGACAATCCCAATCCCGCCCCTATTGACCAGAAGACGATGAAGGCCATAGAGGTTGTTCTTAAAGATCACAAAGAGGTTTTGGGTGATTTTTTTCGAGATTCCAGGGGCGTTATTTACTTAGACGCCGTGGCGCCGATCCCTGATAACAGCGGCCAGCCCATAGCGATTGTTGTCCTCAGGAGCAAGGCAGCGGACTTCCTCTATCCCCTCATTCAGAGTTGGCCTACTCCCAGCAAAACCGCCGAAACGGCTCTTGCACGCTGGGATGGTGATTCCGTTCTGTTCCTGAATGAACTGAGACACAAGCCTAATACAGCTCTAATCCAGAAATTTCTTATTACCAGGGAAAATCTTCCGTTCGTTCAAGCCGTCTCAGAAAAATACGGCAGGTTCTATGGCAGAGACTATAGAGGGGTAGAAGTGCTGGCTGTGGGAATACCAATTACTCAATCGTCCTGGTTTATCTTGGCAAAGGTAGATAAAAAGGAGATACTGACTGAGGTCAGATACAGGGCATGGGTAGTAGGCATCATCGTTTCCCTTATCCTTTTGATAGCAGCAGGGCTCATCAGCATTATGTATCGAAATCAAAAGGAAGTTGAACGCAAGAATGCGGAGGAAATTCTGAAGGAAAGTGAAAAAAAATATCGCCTTTTAGCCGATAACGTCAATGACGTAATCTTTGTTCTGGATATGAATCTTAATTATACCTATATCAGCCCTTCTGTAAAAATCATGAGGGGATATGAACCGGAAGAGATATTGAAGCAATCAATTTTGGAGACATTGATGCCCTCTTCCAGTGATCTGGCCATGAGGACCATATCCGAAGCCATGGAGATGGAAAAAAGAGAACATAAAGGGATTAACATATCCCGGAAGATTCAGTTGGAGATGAGGAGAAAGAATGAGACCACCGTGTGGACGGAAGTGAATCTGTCCTTTATCAAAAATGAAAATAAGCAACCGGTGGCCATTCTCGGCATAACCCGTGAAATAACAGAGCGCAAGCAGGCGGAGGAGCGGATAAGAAAGACCTTAGGAGCGACTGTTCAGGCCATTGCCCTGGCCGTTGAGACTAGGGATCCTTACACGGCTGGCCATCAGCGGAGAGTCGCTGATCTGGCTCGTGCTATTTCCACAGAAATGAATCTTCCTATCGATATGATCGAGGGAATTCGCATAGCCGCTTCTATCCATGATCTCGGCAAGATATCCGTACCGTCAGAGATTCTCAGCAAACCAACAAAACTAACGAACATAGAATTCAGTATCATCAAAAGCCATTCTCAATCCGGTTACGATATATTGAAGGACATTGACTTCCCATGGCCGGTTGCCAGGATGGTTCTGGAGCATCATGAAAGAATGAATGGTTCTGGATATCCTAATGGTTTAACGGGAGAAAATATTCTTGTGGAGTCAAAGATTCTGGCCGTATCCGACGTGGTGGAAGCTATAGCCTCGCACAGACCCTATCGACCCTCCCTAGGCATTGAGTCAGCCCTTGAGGAGATTGAGAAGAACAGAGAAACCCTTTACGACAACTCTGTCGTAGATTCCTGCCTAAGATTATTTAGAGAGAAAAGCTACCAGCTGATTTAGAGGCAAATCCCATAGAAAAAACATGTTTACAAATTGTAATCCTCAATTCTGACAAATGCCCACCATTTTCTTAACGAGAGATCCAGAAATAACTTTTGTTTCTTCTCTTTTAAATGAACATAATTTACACCCGCCGATAAATATGGACACCTATCTTTGTTTTTTTGTGGTCTATATTATATTGACATACAAAAACAACAGTTTTATAGCTCATATATAAATAGTGGTTATAGCTGGTTATAGCTAAAGTAGATACCATGTCGAAAAAAAGTTTTATAATGATTGCGATGGTTATAGCATCCACAGCAGGAGGGTATGCACCTATACTACTCGGTGCTGACTCAATATATGCTTCATTGATAGGAAGTACCATTGGTGGATTTCTCGGCATATGGGCAGCCTTCAAGTTCTATGGATAAATACGAATAAAGCTGCTATTTTCTAAGCGTTTTGTCAGTGTGAAGCGTATATTACAATCAGTAATACTTAGCTTATACAAATGCCCTCTACTGAAACTTTGCAGAATAAAGATATACGGGATTTAATTTACTATCTTCATGTGAGCACATCGAACACATACTTCAAGCAAGGGGACTCATTATCTAAGAGGCTGACCGCTGCCACATCATACACGGCTGTATGAAAACAACGGCAAAGTATCTTGTCCGATAACGGAGCCGCCGCCGGGAATGAGCGATGTTCGGTGCGACTCAGTGGCGCACAATATAAATCGAGAAGTAACCTCTATGCTCGCACTTTTCCATAGAAGCATTTGAAGGGCATACGTTCAATACAGGTTATACAATAGTTGCAGGAAATGCATGATGATTCGGTTTGTCTTTTTTCCCTGAAACGATTCACAATATCCGGTTCAATAATAAAGGCGCGACTCATTGCAACATAATCGGCACGATTATGCGCGAGGATCTCCTCGACATCAGAGAGTTTCTTGATTCCACCTACGACAATGATCGGAATATCAACATTTTTTTTGATGATCTCAGCCGCTTCCACGTTATACTTGGCAAGAACCTTGGGCAGCGGTACGATCAACGCGGTACTTAAGGGAATAAAAGGCTCCATGATCTTTTTGATAAATCCGGGGAGATAAGACAGCAAATAACTGTATTCAAGCGCGGCCTGCGTAGGAAATTGCTTACTTCTGATAGTAATGAATCCATCATTGACGACGCCGCATGATACCTCGATGGCCGCACAGCCTGCCTGCTTAAGAAGCTTTGCGATCTCAACGGCTTCAGGTATACGCATTCCGTTCTTCCGGGTATCGTAGGCGTTCATTTTAACCAGGATGGGGAAATCGCCAACACCCTTGCGGGCTTCAGAAAATATGCGTTCTATAATGCGGAATTTATTCTCGAGCGTCCCACCCCAGCGGTCACGGCGCTTATTCATGTTCGATGAAAGAAATTCGCTCAGGAGAAAACCATGAGCTAAGTGGAGCTGGACACCATCGAAACCGGCCTTCTGTGCTCGTGCGATGGCCTTGGCAAAATTCATTATTATCTCTTCGATCTCCCGCTCTGTTAGTTCCCTAGGCCTCTTTTCCAGAAAGTAGAGATCACGCCGTGCAGAAGGTGCCACCGTGGGCAGGCCGGTTGCCTTTTGCCTGGTTTGCCGGCCACAGTGATTCAGTTGCAGAATGATGGGTGTGCCATAGCTGTGTATGGTTGAGGTCAGCTTTTTGTAATCGTCGATGAAGTCATCCCTATCAAACATCAGTTGATGATAGGTGCTACTCTTCCCATTAGGCTGGATACCAGTAAATCCGGTTATAATCGCCCCGGCGCCACCAATAGCGAGTTTGGTATAAAATTCAATCAGCAATTCAGTAGGTCTGCCATCAGGGTCAGCCAATCCATCACCTGTGGCCGATCGTATTATGCGATTCTTAAGCTTTATGCTTCCGATGTTCGAAGTTTCAAATATCTGATGCAAGTGTACCTCGGTTTCATATATGTAATAAACATAATCATATTTTGGGATCCGGTCCCAGCGTTAAGACAACCCAATTAGCAATATGTTGGATATGCCGCACGAACCGATACGGCCATGTATAAACCACACGGGCGCGGTTCTTCTTTACGGCCTGATAAATCAATTCAGCGGTTCGCTGAGGGATCACGGTAGCGTTTCATCACCATATTCACAACAGCAAGAATCAACGGATTGGGAATCAATTGGATGAAGAAAAAATGCAGTTTGTTGATGAGTCCGGGAACAATACGTCGTTTGCCACGCATTAAACCGGTAAATCCTATTCGGGCAACACTCACGGGGTTCATAGCAGCGCGGTGAATCATGGATCCCACTGACCACCATTTGCGGGATTGATGGATACCCGCCGTATCCAGAAACTGAGTACGCGTTATGCCGGGATATAAACAGGATACATTTATACCATAGAGACGTAACTCACTGGCTAAGGCCTGGGTAAAGCTGGAAAGATAGGCTTTTGATCCGGCATACACGGCCCAGAATGGCAGGGGCTGGAATGAGATTGTGGAGGCAACGTTGAGGATCAAGCCGGAACCCAGTTCACGCATCTTGTTGCCGAAGGCATGACAGAGGATAGTCGTCGTCACGATATTCAGACTAAGCAGCTGGATCAGACGATTCAAGGGCTGATCGACAACTCTGCCTGCAAGGCCAAAGCCAGCATTGTTCACCAGCACATCCACATTGATTTTTTTCTCTTCGCAGAATTTAACTACTTTATGTGCCGCCTCGATTGTGGAGAGATCCAATTGATATGTAATAACTTCCTGACCACATGAGCGCGCATCAAGTTCATTTTTGAGGTCAGCAAGCTCTTCAGCTAGAAGGCTTACTACCACCAACGAATATCCGGCCGCATGAAAACAGCGGCAGAGTTCACGTCCGATGCCGAATCCTCCGCCGGTGATAAGCGCGATGCGACGCGACCCATCGGAACGAAATATTGCCTTAGAATTATCTTTCGTAATTTCACCTTTCCATAAAAAAATTAGAAGTACTAAAACATCACCCTTTTTGCGACAGGTGCCAAAAGTGCTCTAGGCAGAAACCATAGACCCAAGACCGTAAGCTTATTTAGCAGACCGGGAATCACCAGGCTTTTACCCCTGGAAAGACCTTTCAGACTTTTAATCACTACACTTTCCGGGCTCATCAATGTCATTTTTACCAATATATTAAGAGTTTGTCCTGCAACATCAAAAAATTCCGTACGCGTTGCTCCGGGACATAGTGTCGTAACTTTAACCTTATGTTTCTTAAGCTCATTGTTCAATGCTTCTCCAAACAAGAGCACGTAAGCCTTTGTAGCATCATAAACAGCAATACGGGGACACGGCGTAAATGCGCCAACGGAAGAAGTCAGAAGAATATATCCTGATTGTTTCTTTGCCATCAGACCGCCGAAATGCTTTGCAAGAAATGTCAATGTAGAAATGTTGAGTCCGATCATTTCTTTTAGTCTTTCAACGCTTTGAGAAATAAACTCGCCTTCATAGCCGAATCCGGCATTGTTAATTAAAATATCTATCGAAAGTCCTTTTTTATCAATCTTGTTTATTAAGTCTTCACAACCTTGAATAGTGGACAAGTCCGCGGGAATTACATCCACCTTAATACCATACGATTCTTCAAGCTCTTTTTTTAAAACCTGCAATCGATCTTCTCTTCTGGCGACAAGCACCAAATGGCATCCCGCTTTGGAAAGGGCTCTTGCGAACTCGGCACCTATTCCTGATGATGCACCGGTAACCAGAGCTGTTTGACCGGAAAAAACTTTCATTTTACCCTCCTTGAATATCATTGTAAGTAACACTTCATTATAAGTACGCAAACAGGTGCAAGGCATGAGGCCTGCTCACTCCTTACACCTGTATTTACCTAATTAGGATTCTCCCAGGTGACTGGCTAATTCTAAAATCTAAACCCAAACCAAATCACCTGTTAGTGATATTTGTTCCCCTAGCTGTAAAATTTCAAACGCCCGATAGGAATGTCAATAATTTTTATTTCTTTCATCGATAAGGATTCTCCTGGCTCTTTGAGATAGAGTTGCTTGGCAATTAAATACATGGGCATGCCACGCCTAAATAGCAGGAGCTGTGCCAGCACGATAAAAAGTGGCACACCAATCAAATACCCTAGGAGGATACTACCGGTAAAATCACGTAAACCGATAACCATGAGAGCAGCCAAGATTGCCAATCCTAAACAACCAATCCATTGCGCGCCAAAAGACCAGGCTAATAATTGAAGAACGTTGGGAGCCTGATCAGCTGATATGGTTTGATCCTCCTTGATGCCTTTGGTTATGAAATTTGCGACCGCATAAATCAACATGGGCGCAAAACACACAGCCATGGCTATCAAAGTCCACCAGACATTACTCTTCCAAAAGAACTCTATCCCCATGTGTGTGCCCGGTGTCCAAAGCACACCGTTATGGACGGAAGCATCATAGAGAAAACGCTGATATCCGGTGCAATCCCAGCCGCAGACCAGGATAAACCAGAACAATATCCATGACCACATCCAGTTGGCATGTGCGGCATAGTAATTCTTATTTTTGATAAATTTGTATGAAACCCAATATCCGAGAATCCCCTGGGTGACATTGGTTATAGCAAATCCGCAGACAAGCCAGGCAGGTAAATCAGTGAAGGTGTGCGCCACCTGCATGGTTTCCCACTGAACAAACTGCCAGAGAAGATAAATTCCCGAAGGGGCAAATAAAATGGAAAGAAAAAGCAGGTTAAACGTATACCATTTATTGTTGAATGGTGTTTTCTCTTTCTCAATCTGACGGGCCGCACAAGCGGCAAAACCTGCACCAAACGCATACGCCCAAACGACATCGACTTGTACCATGTTGAATCCTCCTTATTTATATTTACTGCTATTAAATACATCGCTGTGAAAACAAGATCAACTTTATCAACAATATTATTTTGCACGATTCATGCCCGCTTCCATGGAGAGTATATTTTGGGGTAATTCTTATGTGGCCAAAGCCTGCCAAACCTAATGTACCTATAGCTATGATAATTTTGATCCTCTTGTGCCCAACCATAGTTTAGACATCAAGGAAATAAGGAACCCGGGTAAAACCGTCCCGGATATCGGAGAATTGTCCCAAATATGGGACAATATTTAGCAGTAATCCCCGGTTTCAGTACATTGAAAACTTGATTGTAAGTGGTACTCTGCGGAACTAATTCGGAGAAGAATTAGACCTTGATATCGTACTTGCTCAATTTGTTGAAGAGGGTCGATTTAGGAATACCAAGATGGGTCGCCGCCTTTCTTACATTGCCATTCGTAAGACGCAAGGCTTCGCTGATGAATTCGCGTTCGATACGTTCCATTTCTGTTGAGACCGTGCAGGAATTCCTGACAATTGTGCTGATATGTTCTTTCATGACAGTGGCGTAGTCCTGAATACCAAGTGTATTATCATTGCTGTCTATGGCCAGGATATCCTCCTCAGATACGATATCCTTATCGGTCATGATGATGATACGTTTGAGGAGATTTTCGAGCTCGCGCACATTGCCTTTCCATTCTTTCTGCATCAGGTTTTCCATAGCCGAACGGGTGAACTCGATTGCTTTACCGGGGCTGTATTTGTTCATGAAAAAACGCACCAGGAGCGGTATGTCTTCGTTTCGTTCCCGCAAGGGTGGCATGCGTATCGGCAGGGTGTTGATGCGATAGTAGAGATCTTCGCGGAAGGTCCCTTTGGAAATCATATCCGCGAGATTTTGATTGGTGGCGGTGATCAGGCGTACGTCGACCTTAAGTGTCACCTCGCTGCCGATGCGTTCAAACTCCTGTCCCTGCAAAATGCGCAACAATTTGCCCTGAAGACCGATGCTCATGTCGCCGATCTCGTCAAGGAAGATCGTGCCGCTGTCAGCCAGTTCGAAGCGGCCTTTCTTGGCTTTATGGGCTCCTGTGAAGGCCCCCTTTTCATATCCGAAAAGTTCGCTTTCCAAGAGCTCGGAGGGAATCGCGGCACAGTTAACCTTGATGAAAGGACCAGCCGTGCGTTGACTGAGGTTATGCAGGGCCTGCGCTACAAGTTCCTTACCGGTACCGCTTTCGCCCATGATGAGTACGGGCATATCCGTACCTGCCACCTTACCAATGAGCGCGAAGACTTCGCGCATGCGCGCACTCGTCCCGATGATATCCTCGAAACAGGAAATATCGTCGAGTTGTTTGTGCAGATAAACAGTTTCCTTCCTTATTTGTTGCAGCAGGCGCGAGTTTTCGATGCAGATCGCGACGTGTTCCGCAAACATATCGAGCAGGGCATGATCTTGTTCCAAGTCAGGCCGTTCATTGAAACGCGCCGCCAGGAGGGCGCCGGTGATACCTTGGCCGATCGTGATGGGGGTACCGATCAGTTTGACCACCGCTTGGCCATGCATGCTAAGGTCTGGTTTCATGGCAAAAACCTGCAATGCTTTGGTGTCGGCGGCGCGGATCAATTCCGGATTCTGGAAGGATTCGGGAAGGTCATCGTCCGATATACCGCTCACCTTCCATGACGAACCATCATAGAGGAGTATCCAGCAGACATCAAACTGCAGGAGTTCCTTGGCCTTAATCGTGATGTTCTTGAGCGAGCGGGTGAGTTCGCTGTGGGAGGCGATCTTACGACCGATGTCCAGTATGGCGTCGATCACCCTTAAGTGCCGTTCCATGATGTTGTAGCCATGCGCGATGGATTCCTTGATGAGTTTGGAAAATGGTATGGCCATCAAGGTAGAAAAAACAAAGGCGGCGATACGGTCGATGAGGAAGGAGGCATCGAGAGGAATATGGAAGTAATTAATGTCAAAAGCGGCCAGTGAAGCTATGATGGCTATCCCGAAGGATATGCTAAAGATTACGTAACTATAATCATAGCGCAGCACACTCGAAATTCCGACCAGATAGTACAAAATGAATACGGGATCGTTCATGGCGCCCGTAGGCATGCTTTTATAGAAAGAAAGAGTGATAACGCTGATGGTGATGAAGGCCAGATCGAGCGTAATCGTGCAATACCCGATGAAGTGCCGGTAATATCCACGATGCAGTATATAGTAGACCATGTAGGCAATGACACACATGATGATCCATTTGCCAATAACCAGAGGTATGAATATGATGCTGATGTAGCCGGTAAAAAATCTTATGATGTATAATATCGGCACGAATCCCAGCAGGATGACGAGCCTGAGCCGGCTGATAAGAATCTCGCCGTTGCGGCGTTCGGTCTCGAACGGATCGATGATCGGCGGTTGTTCGTGCTTGGCCAACATGCAAACCTCGCGTATGGTAGAATGGTATATCACATCAACGTACTATTCAAATCAATTGTGCGCGGCATCAGAAAAAAGTCAGGAAGATTTCTACATTCACATAGGATAACTTTTTCATGGCAGTTAGTGGAGCCACCTCCGGAAGGAGCCGGAGGCTCCCTATAATAATGAGACCCAAGCTTCAGAAACAAATAACCTAAAGGTTACTATAGGTGCACTGAAGCTTGCAGGTCGAATTATCCCGCGAAGCAGAGGATAACGCGACCTCCTTCGGGTTACGGCACATTACTCCCCCTGTTGGCGCCAAGCGATTACAACTCGCGGGATTGAATAAATTTATTTAAATGATCTTTAGCATAGGCCAATTTATGAGTCAAGAAACGTAAATATTTTTTTCAGGTAATTCTTTTGGTTTATTCGGTTTAAGTATATTTATTCCATATTCATTTCTTCCTGAAATGTTGTTTTTCCTATTTTATCATTTCATACAACATTTCAGTCGGAAATAATCAAAAATTGGCTGAACTCTAACTTAATATGTGGTAAACAAGTATCAGGCTAGGACAGAAATCAGGATAAAAGGAAAAATGGCCGGTGGCTTTTCGGCGATAAAGGTGATGATTTATGTTTAGTATATTTCCTAAAGACGATCACAAACAGACTCTGAGAATCCAACGGTTTCTAATAGCATTCGTATCGTATATCGGGTGCAGTGCTGGGGCTGTATTCTTTTGTTTCCAGGTACAAACCCGGGTGACGTTAAGTGTTATGGTTATTAGCCTTTCAGGAGTTCTTATATCCAATATCCTGATATATGCGATAATCAGAACCGGATTAAATAAACGATTCAAAGATCCGAGCCTGACCCTTCTCCAGATGGTGATGGCCACTTTCTGGATCATGTTGATAGTGTATTACGGCGATTCGCTCAGAAGCTTTGTGGTCATTTTCTATATAGTAGTGTTTATGTTCGGACTTTTCAAATTGAATGTCTGGCAATTTCTTTTTCTGTCAGTGTTTGCCATAGCCAATTATGCGGTAGGGATCCTTCTGCTTTATAAAACCCATCCCGAATCCATTAACACGAAAATCGATTTGTTGACCGTCTTAGTTCTTGTCGTGGCTCTGCCCTGGTTTTCACTGATTGGCGGATACATCACCAAACTTAAGACCAAGATTTCCAATGCCCTTTCCACCATCGAGCGACTGACCAACAATATCCATGACGTCATTTTCGTTTTGGATATGAATCTGAATTATACCTATGTCAGCCCTTCTGTAAAAATCCTGAGGGGATACGAACCGGAAGAGGTTTTAAAACAAGCGCTGTCCGATGCCTTTGCGCCTTCCTCACTAGATTTGGCCATGAGGACAATATCCGAAGTTGTGGAGTCAGGTAAATCGGGACATCAAGTTTTTGAATCCCAGACGCTTCAATTAGAAATTGGACGAAAAGATGGGACTACCGTGTGGACGGAAACGAAAATTTCCATTGTCATAGATAAAAATAATCAACCAGTGGGCATTCTCGGCGTAATGCGGGATATCACCGAGCGCAAGCAGGCGGAGGAAGCGCTGCGGGAAAGCGAGGAGCGATACAAGGCTCTTTTCGATCGATCGCTTGATCTTGTTTACATCATCGATTTTGAAGGTCTCTTCATCGATGCCAACGATACTGCCCTCAATAAACTTGGCTATACAAAGGAAGATCTCCGCAAAGTCAATATTGCCGAGCTTTTAAGCGAGGATCAGTTGCCGCTGGCAATCGAAACAATACAAGCTATTCGTGACGGCATTCAAATACGCCCGGTAGAGTTCAGGTTGCAGCACAAAAACGGCGGTTACGTTTACGTGGAAACACAAGGAGCCATTATCATGTCCCACGGAACACCTGTAGCGATCCAGGCGGTAGCCAGGGATATCACCGAACGCAAACAGATGGAGCAAAAGCTCAACTATATGGCTACCCACGATGTCCTGACCGGACTTCCTAACCGCTTGATGTTCAGCCAACTACTTAATCACGGAATTCAGTCTGCGCGTCGTAACAAACGGCAGTTAGCAGTTTTATTCATTGATCTTGATCGTTTTAAGACTATCAATGATACAATGGGCCACGATGCCGGCGACCAACTATTGCAAGAAATGGCCAGGCGGTTTAAACAATCACTGCGGGCAGTTGATGTTATCGGTCGTCCGGAAGCAGATAATGTTGCCGGTCGTCTGGGAGTAGATGATGTTGTCGGTCGTCTGGGAGGAGATGAATTCGTTATACTGATCGAAGAAGTGAACGAGTTGAGTCAAATCGCAACCGTAGCTCACAAAATACTTACAACCATTATAAAACCGGTAGTTCTTCTGGGTGAAGAATGCCGCGTAACAGCCAGCATCGGCATCAGCGTATATCCCGGGGATGGAGAGGACGAACAATCACTGATGAAAAACGCTGATATAGCCATGTATTTTGCCAAGGAAGAAGGCAAGAATAACTACCAGTTCTATTCTAAAGATCTTCAATCACAATCAATTGAACGATTGTCTATCGAAACAAACATGCGTCTTGCGATGGAGCGCAAAGAATTTTCCCTGCACTATCAGGCCAAACTGGATTTTAAAACAGGTATGATCACGGGTGTGGAAGCCCTGCTGCGCTGGCAGAACCCATACCTTGGTTCAGTAACTCCTACGCAATTCATTCCGGTAGCCGAACAAACAGGGCTAATTGTACCCCTCGGCAGATGGGTGTTGAAAACAGCATGCGCCCAAAATGTCGCCTGGCAGCGCCAGGGCCTGCCCCCTGTCTGTGTGGCGGTAAATTTATCGCTTCGTCAACTCACGGATGATAACTTATTAGAAGATATTACAGCCGCGTTGGAGGATTCCGGCCTGGCGCCAAATCTTTTGGAATTGGAAATCACTGAAAGTATGGTAATGCGTAATCCTACGCGCCTGATCGCGGTGCTGAAAAATATCAAGAAACTGGGCGTGCGGCTCGCCCTCGACGATTTCGGCACAGGCTACTCTTCCCTTGCTCAGATCAAACACTATCCTATCGACACGCTCAAGGTGGACAGGTCATTCATCCGTAACCTCCCGCAAGATTCTGAGGACAAAGCGATTACCGAAGCAATCATTAACATGGGCAAGACTCTAAGTCTTACTGTTGTCGCCGAAGGTGTGGAAACGCAGGCGCAGGAGGACTTCTTGCGGGAACACGTCTGCGATGAGATGCAGGGTTTTTATTTCAGTAAGCCTATTGCGCCTGATCAGTTTGGTGATCTTCTGCGTAATCACGACCCCGCTTCAAAAAAGTGAATTCGGTAACGAACGAATACTGAATGATATTGTTCCTTAATAATCGAAGATTCTCCGTTACTTGCCGCGCTTTTTTGATGGGAACGGATTATCGTTCTTGGATCGCTGAGGAGGGTTGTATTTTTTCTCGCGCAGAAGCCGGGAAATGTCTTTTTGTCTTCTGGTTATTTTTTGTCCGGCCATAAAATGTTAACCTGCTTACTTACACGATAAATTAATTATACCATTTCGATTTGAAGATGCCGCCTATTCGGCGTCACTTCCCGTTAGGGTAAAAAGTCATTTATAATTGTGCGCCCTTCGGTTGCACACCCGGTCAAAGGATAACGAGGCGGTTAGGAAACACGAATTACAGTTACGCAGCAAACTGGAATTCGTTAGTTGTAATGAGACTCAAAATTCAGAAGCAAAGTGAACTGAATTTTGTAAGTCGAATTATCCAATCCCGATCTATCGGGATTGGAAACTGTCCCACTCCAATGGGGCAAGGAGGAGGCTATGTGATATTAGACGCATTCTTCTTCCAGCGGAAAAGTAAACGCCCTCAAGCCGGCACGGGGATGTTCAACCTTTAATTTTCTCACCAGTTCACAAAGCGGTTTAATTTTTTCATCGCGCACGGCCAAAAGTAAGGCATTATTATTCCCCGGCCAATAATGGGTGCCCAGCTTCGGCTCGGTTTCTTCTCCTTCACCCATTAACCCGCTCATCTTGGTGTAGGCCTTGAATCCGGCTTCTTTAAAAGCGGCAATTATGTCCTCATCGGCCGCTTCAGCATAAATAACATAAAACATTTTCATAATCTTCACCTCTTTCTGGAAAAGATTTTTCTAAATATCAAGGGCAACAACCTTTAAATATCCGATAGCTAATTGGTATAATTCAGCCAACTTTTTGTTGAAACTCCAATTCCGAAAGCGGAGCGTAGCGGAATTGGTAAGTTGTAATGAGACTATAACTTCAAAAGCAAAGCGCATTGAAGTTTTTTAGTCGAATTATCCAATAGCTAAAGGCTATTGGGAACAATTCCGCGAAGCGGAGGGTTTCATACCCGTGATTTTGAGCGTCTTTTTTTAAAGTACTCCTGCCAATCGTCAAAGATATCATAGGCTGACGGAATAACGATCAATGTCAACACCAGTGATGTTAAGAGTCCACCGATGACCGAGATGCCCATCGGAGCGCGCGTCTCCGCACCCTCGCCCACACCCAGCGCGATAGGCAGCATGCCGAAAACCATGGCGAAAGTCGTCATGAGAATTGGCCGCATTCTCACCGGACCAGCTTGCAATATCGCCTCCCGGCGCGACATTCCCCGCTCCCGCAAAACATTGGTGTAATCAACAAGTAATATAGCGTTTTTCTTCACCAGGCCCATGAGCAGAATAAGGCCGATAAAGCTGAAAATATTCAGCGTCTTTCCCGTTAGAAACAGGGCACCAAACGCGCCGACAAAAGACAGCGGCAAGGAAAGCAAAACTGTAATTGGATGAACAAAGCTTTCAAATTGCGCGGCCAGAATCATATAAGCCATAATAATACCCAGCATCAAAGCAAAAAGCAGATAGCCGAAGGATTCTTTCATGGTATCAGCCATGCCTTGATATTTGGGCAAATAATCCGGTGGCAGGATTTTCCCGGCAATGGAATCCAGTTCGTCTTTTGCCTGTCCCAGGGTTTTTCCTTCCAGAGAGGCAAACACGGTAATGGCTCTTTGCCGGTCAACGCGGTTGATAACACTGGGGCCCGTTCCTTCCTCCACCTTGACCACATTGGCCAGTTCAACGAGTTTCCCATCGCGGGCGCGCACAGAAATGCGCTGCAAGCCTCTTACGCTTTCCCGATCCTCCGGATTTAACCTCATACGAATGTCGTATCGCTTTCCCTTCAGCTCATCTTTATAGCGGGCAATATCCAATTCACCGCTGATCAGCAAATTGATGGCCTCGGCAACCGAGGCTACATCCACACCCAAATCCGCTGCTCGATCGCGATCAATATAAACCTTGAATTCCGGCTTACCGACTTCCAACGACGTATCCACATCTACGATTCCCGGCAGTTTGGCAAATTCCGCTGTTATTTGTTTTGCGTAATTCTGCAAAGCGGAAAGATCCTGTCCGCGAATGCTATATTGAATCGGCACATTCCTTATTCCGCCTCCAAACATTGAAATATCTTCCGCAGATACTTTCAACCCCGGAATTTGTCGCAATTTCGTTCGTGCTATCTTTTTAATATCTTCCTGATTATATTTACGCTCCGCTTTTGGTATCAGGTTGACCATCATCATACCGCGATTGGCATACCCCCCGTATCCCTGAACATAAAAGACGGATTTGACTCCCGGTATTTCCTGAATCATGGCCTCCGTTTTACCAAAATATCGTTCTACCTGATCAACGGAATAATCAATCGGCGCTTCCATCCGAACCAGGAAAACGCCCTGATCTTCGGGCGGTACGAATTCCTTCCCGATAAATGCGGTAAGCCCAAGGCTCAAAATAAATATAATCAAGGCAGCCACAAGCACCGTTTTGCGGTAGCCCAGGGTAAATTTCAGAACACGCCGGTAAAATTCTTCCAGCTTCTTGTAGTAATGTTCCATGAAATCACCGGCTTTTTGCCAGATCTTTTTTCGAGCCTGCGGCTGAGTGGTTTGTAGTCCGGAACCGACAGCCGTTGGATTGGATATGGACTTTTTGTGCGGTTTGAGAAAAATCGACGCCATCATCGGTGTTAAAGTAAAGGAAACAAGCAACGAAACCAGAATAGCGAAAATAATCGTCAAAGCAAACTGGAGGAAAAACCTGCCGATAATCCCTTTCATGAAAGCAACGGGCAGGAAGATGGCCACGATGGCAAACGTCGTGGCCATAACAGCTAGGCCGATTTCCGATGTGGCAAATTTTGCCGCCTCCCGCGGCGCCATGCCCTCTTCCACATGCCGGTAAATATTTTCAATGACAATAATCGCGTCATCAATCAACAAACCGACAGAAAGCGACAATGCTAGCATCGTCATGTTGTTGAAGGTAAAGTTAAAAGCGTTGATCACAGCAAAAGTAGAGATAATGGAAACAGGCAGAGCTACTGCACTGATAAGCGTCGTGCGCAGATTCTTGAGAAAAATAAAAACAGCCAGAATGGCAAAAATACTGCCGAGGATTAAATGGAACTGAACTTCATCAATTGATCGGACAATAAAAAGTGACGAATCCACGGCACGATTGATTTTCATTCCGGGAGGCAGTGTTTTGTTGATCTTTTCAACTTCCGCTTTCACTCGGTTGGCTACTTCCACAGTATTGGTACCAGACTGCTTCTGAATAGCCAGACCGACCGCCGGGACACGATTGAAACGCGACAGGGATCGTTTTTCCTCCATGCCGTCTTCCGCCCGCCCAATATCCCGGACACGCACTGGCGCGCCTTTATAGTAACTGATGATCAAATCATTGAAATCGGGAATCTGGGCAAACTCACCCTTAATCCGGACGGTATATTCCTTGGTTTTCGTTTCAATCCGGCCGCCCGGCAATTCAATATTTTCACGCTTCAATGCCAGAACCACATCGCCGGGAGAGACTTGATAGGCCTGCATTTTAGCTGTATCCAGCCAGATACGCACCTGCCGCAGACGCAGCCCGTAGAAAATGACGTCGCCGACACCATTGATGCGCTGAAGTTGTTCCTTGAGAACTTCATCAGCATACATTGACAAATCACGTACCGAACGATTCCCTGAAAGATTGAGAAACAAAATCGGCATGGCGTCCGGATCCACTTTGGCAATCTTGGGTTCATCAATATCGGCGGGCAATTTATTGCGAATCCCGGATACTTTTTCTCGCACATCCTGAACGGCCTGATCAATGTCGCGTTCCAGAACAAATTCTATAGTGGTTCGCGACATGCTTTCGTAGCTTGTTGACGTAATACTCTTGACACCATTAATGGTATTGACGGCGCCTTCAATGCGGTCCGTAACGTCCACGTCCATTACATCGGGGCTGGCGCCCTTGAGCGTGGTGGTAACTGTAACAATGGGAAAATCTATTTTAGGCAAAAGATCAACGCCGATGCTGGGATAACTGACAATACCCAAAACCACCAGGGCCATAATGACCATGGTGGCGAATACCGGCCGTTTTACCGATGTATCAGCGAGCCACATTAAC
>JAPLJP010000172.1 GCA_026388535.1 Deltaproteobacteria bacterium
TCGGCGGGATTATCATAGGGCTTCTGGAGACATTTACCGGCGGTTACCTGTCGCCGTCGCTGCGCGATGTTGTTCCTTATATTGTTTTAGTATTTATTCTGATGGTCAAACCATACGGACTATTTGGTCTGGTGGAAATTGAAAGAGTTTAATAAATGAAAAAATTAAGAAAATTATCTTTTCATCCCTGCGGCAATTACCGCGAAAATTACGCGCAGGAATTAAATATTTTCGAAACCGATTTCGGTCGTTTCTGGCTGATTATTTTTCTGGCTGTGCTTTTTCTGGTCGCTCCATTTGTTTTAAGTCCCTACATGCTCTATATTCTCAATACTATAGGCATCGCGGCCATTGCCGCTATCGGGCTCAATATCCTTATCGGCTACACCGGGCAAATATCTCTGGGCCATGGAGCTTTTTTCGGCGTGGGCGCTTACGCGGCGGCAATTATGGCCACAAGACTGGGACTGGGATTCTATATCGCCATCCCGGCGGCGGGTATTATTACCGCTTTGGTTGGTATGATTATCGGCATACCGTCAGGCCGTTTAAAAGGTCTTTATTTGACTATAGCCACTCTGGCCGGACAATTTATTATTGAATATGTTTTGATCCAGTGGGATAGTTTGACGAAGGGCACGATGGGAATTACCTTGCCTGCGCCGCAAATTATGCAGTGGCAAATTTCGGGCGATAAGGCATTTTTCTTTCTGATTTTCGTAAGTCTGGTTCTCATGACCTTGTTTGCGGTAAATATCATGCGCAGCAAATACGGGCGGGCTTTCATTGCCATTCGTGATAATGACCGCGCGGCCGAAGGAATGGGCATTCCCATTTTTAAATATAAATTATTGTCCTTCGGCATCAGTTCTTTTTATGCCGGTTTTGCCGGCGCACTGTGGGCTTATTACATGGTAAGTATTACGACAGAACCATTTAATCTGGGACTTTCGGTTGAATATATCGCGATGGTCATCATTGGCGGCATGGGAAATATTCCCGGCGCCATCTTCGGCGCGACATTTATTACGCTGCTTGTCGGAGCGATTACCAGTTTAGGTTTAAACATGGCCCCGCTTAGGGAATTTGTTTTCGGACTGGTCATCGTATTATTTATATTAATTGAACCAAAGGGTCTGGCTGAAATATGGAGGATCATCCGTTCCAGTTTCCGGCTCTGGCCGTTCTCATATTAGAAAATCTTGCTATTTGCTGAAAGCAAATGCTTAGATTTTCTTATCCCGCAATAGCGGGGTTAGTATAAAAAGTTAGAAATAATTTTCTGCTAAGAAATGCAGAAATATTTCGTTAACGAACTTATCCCGCTTTGCGGGATTAGAAAATCAGCAGTTATCCTGCGAAGCGACGCGGGGCTAATAGGTGTTGCGATGGGTGATATACTCTTACAATTAAATAATATATCTGTTGTATATTCAGATGTTATACAGGTATTAAAAGGTGTTTCTTTAAGTGTTGAAAAGGGTCATATCGTTTCTCTTTTAGGCAGTAACGGCGCGGGCGGCGTCAATATTCAGAATCAGGCGCCGGAATTTATTACCCGTCAGGGCATAATTCAGGTTCTGGAAGGACGTCAGCCTTTTAAATATCTTACGATCGAAGAAAACCTGCGCGTCGGCACAGCCACCCGATTCGGCAAACCTTATAAGCAGGATTTGGAAATGGTTTATAATTATTTCCCCGCTTTGGTGCAAAGAAGAAAAGCTCTGGCCGGATATTGCAGCGGCGGTGAATTGCAAATGCTGGTTATCGGCCGCGCTCTGATGGCGCATCCACAGCTCTTATTGCTGGATGAACCTTCTTTGGGGCTGGCGCCGCTGGTTGTTCAGGAAATATTCCGCATCATCAAAAAAATAAACGAAGAACAACAAGCGACAATTATTCTGGTGGAACAAAACGCCCGGATGGCCTTGCAGGTAGCTCATTACGGCTATGTTATGGAGAACGGCAAAATAATGATGGAAGGGACTTCCAAAGAATTATCGGACAATCCGGACATCAAAGAATTTTATCTGGGCATGGCGGCTTCGGGGATTGCGAAGTCGTATAAAGACGTTAAATCCTACAGGCGCCGCAAGCGCTGGCTCTGATACCCTTCCGCTTTCTGCGGCTAACTTCGTTAACTGCGTCGTCGGCTTCCTCAACGTATGTTCATATACGCCTGCGGAGCCTCCTCCTTGCCGCCTCGTTATCCTTTGAAATCGAAAGGGTATAAAAATTAATTGATAGTTATTAGATGTTAGGCTAATAGAAAAAACAAAATATTTTAAATGTTTCTATGTTTGGGCTATTATAGAAAATAAATATTTATTAACCATTTCGAGGCAGTGCATGGATGGTCACGAAAGAAGTATTTACTTGGGCGAAGTTGCGACACAGTGCCGATATGCCCTTGGCGCAGTAGCACAGTTAAATAATGCATTGAATTCCCTTAATCAATGCCAAGAAAACTCTATAGATTGGCAGCAACGAGGCTTTGTTCAGGGTGAAGTCTTCCGCTCTATCCATAGTCTATTGACTCACGCTAGCAATATATCCCGTATTTTTTGGCCACCAAAAAGTAGCGGCAACACAAGTCTTATAAGCATAGAGAGAGGTCGCGATCTTAGAACATACATTGGGCTTCTTGATGATCAACACCCTTTGAAGAAGAGGACTCTTCGCGATCATTTGGAGCACTTTGATGAAAGACTTGATCATTGGCGAGAAACAAGTAAACGACGTAACTTCGCGCAAGACAATATTGGTCCATGGGGATCGATAGCCGGAATTGAGGAGAGCGATGTAATGAGATGGTATGACCCTATTGCTAGGCGTTTTATTTTTCGTGGAGAATCCTTTGATATTCAGGAATTGGTATCTGCCATTGACATGCTCCTTCCAATAGCAGAAACTGGGCGTGATCGTTCTTGGCAAGAAGGCGTAAGAGATCTACAGGAAAATAATTAATTCGATAAAAATTATTATAGTTTAGAAGGCGATATATGAACAACTTATTTGATAAAAAAGAATCGTGGGGGAAGAGAAAAAGAAAAAGCCAGCAGGATAAGGCTCTAACTGAAATGGTCAAGCTCGGTTACGAAAAGTCAGAACATGTTAAGGCGATGTTGGATGCTCATAAAATTAATCCCGACAATATTAAATCACGTGAAGATTTGGAGTGTCTACCAGTTACGTCCCGCGAAAAATTAGTGGAAATGGAACAACTCGATCCACCTTACGCGGGATTAGAAAATCCCGATATTCAAATTGATCGCGTTTTTACTTCTCCCGGGCCGGTTTATGAACCGCATCTTTCGGAGACTGATTATTTATGGGCGAGGGCTTTTTTTGCCGCGGGCATTGGTCCGCAGGATATCGCACTCAACGCTTTTTCGTATCATCTGGTCGCAGCCGGATTGACTTTCCATAACGGCTTGCGCAAGGTCGGAGCGACTGTTGTTCCTTCAGGCGCTTCTTCTTCCCAGATTCAGGTGCAATTAATCAAAGATTTAAAAGTAACGGCTTATGTGGGCACGCCCAGTTTTTTAATGGCCATTATCAACAAAGCAAAAGAAATGGGACATGATTTCAAGAAAGATTTCGGTGTGAAAAAAGCCTGCTTTGCCGCGGAACCGCTTCTGCCTGATTTACGAAGGATGTTTGAAAATGAATACAGCATTGATACTTATCAGATGTACGGAGCGACTGAAGTGGGCGATGTGGCCTATGAATGCTCCGAGAAAAAAGGATGGCATATTTGTGAAGAAACCATCGTGGAAATAGTTGATCCCGCGACCGGTAAAAACGTTCCTGATGGAGAATTGGGTGAAGTGGTGGTTACGAGACTCAACGACATTTTCTTTTTACTGCGTTTTGGAACAGGTGATTTATCGCGCTTGATTGTAGATAAATGTCCCTGCGGACGCACTTCTTATCGTCTGGCCGGAGTAGCGGGCAGGGTAGGGGACGCGGTGAAAGTTCGCGGATTGTTTGTATCTCCCAGTCAGATCAAAATGATTCAAGCTAAATATAACAATCTTCCGCTACAGGTGGTTGTCAGCCGCACAGGTCATGAAGATATTCTTGAATTGCGAATTGAAAAAATATCTCCGGAAATCGGCAGTTCTTCATGGGAAGAAAATTTCAAAAAAGTATTTCGCGAAATCTGCACAGTGGGAATTAATAATCTGGAATACCTCAGCGCCGGTGAAATCAATTCTCAGGAGAAACTGATTGTTGATCAGCGGACATACTAGATTTCGTCATTTCGTCTTTCCCGATTAGATAAGCGTCAATAATGGAAAAAATCCAGAGCAGAATCATAAAAAATAAAATCAAATTCAGATAAAACATATTCAGCGCTTTAATTGAGTCGATTGTCAATTGAATAACAGCACTTAAAGTAACAGTACCTTTTTTAAAAGGCGCGATTTTCAAAATATCTATAGTTGCTTGAACCACAGACCATAAAATAGATAAAATTCCAGCTATAACGGCGATGATTATCGCTATTCCTTTTTTATATTGTTTTAAATAGATCTGTCCCCAGCCGGGGAAGAGCAGAGCATTAAACAATGCTGCTTTAGTAGCTGAATTCATGTATCCCTCAGTAAATTGATTATTAGTTTAAGGAATAATATCTACATCCTTCACCTTCAGCTGAATATCGGAAGAGCCATTCCAGCTATTGATTTGCGGTGTGAAGACAATGTCAATATTGGCACCGTTTAGAGCGGTAAAAAATTTGCCCATGTTAAACCATATTGAATCAAAAGAAGCGCCATTGCTGTTTAGCCACATTTTCAGATGATTATTGCCGACAATAACGGGAGAAGAAACCTTGACGTTGCGGACGCACAGAACCGGTTCCGGATTTTTACTGCCGAAAGGCGCGAGCATTTCCAACTGATCAATCAATTTTATATTGATATCCGAAAGTTGACATTCCGCATCAATATTCGTCGGGGAAAGAAGTTCTGGAAACTCAACGCTGCCACGAATTATTTCATCCAGAAGACTGGTAAATTCATCAATATTTTCGTCTTTGATGGAAATGCCGGCGGCGGAGTAATGTCCGCCATAAGAAAGCAAAAGGGATGCGCACTGCTGAATTCCCTTATAAATATTAAACCCGGAAACACTTCTTCCGGAGCCTTTACCCACGCCATTATTTGAACTAATGACAAATGCCGGACGATTAAAAAGGTCAACGAGACGCGAAGCTACAATGCCGACAACTCCCGGGTGCCATCTATCAGACGAAAAAACAAGAGCGTTCATTTTTTCGATATCAGGATTATTGCTTATTTTTTCAAGAATCTCATTCAGAATTTTTTTCTCCATTTGTTGCCTGTTGCGGTTATAGGAATCAAGCTTTTCGGCTAGTATTCGGGCTTCTGCCATATTGTCTGTCAAAAGTAATTTAACTGCGTCCAGAGGAGAAGCAATACGTCCGGCGGCGTTTATACGGGGAATAAGAGAAAAAGAGGCTCTAAAAGAATCTATAGGCTGGCTATCAACGCCGCTGACCTCTTTGAGAGCTTTAATTCCCGGCCTTTTGCCTTCGGTGATTAATTCCAATCCGATTTTGGTAAAAATTCTGTTTTCATCTACGAGAGGCGCGATATCGCCGATGGTTCCAAGGGCGACAATATCGAGATACTCTTTTAAATTAGGGTGATTTTGATTTTCCCAGAAACCTTCTTTGCTCAAAGTTCCGCGTAGGGCTATCAAAAAATTAAAAGCGATGCCTACACCGGCAAGTCCTTTAAAAGGGAAGTTGCAATCTTCACGATTCGGATTTATTGAAGCCACTGCCGGAGGCAGCTGGCCTGATATTTCATGATGATCCAGAACAATCGTATCAATGCCGATTGATTGAGCGTAAGTGATCTGCTCCGTGTCGGAAATTCCGCAATCAACTGTAATAATCAGCTTGATATTGGTTTTTTTGAAATTGTCGATGGCCGGTATCTTTAAACCATAGCCTTCATGTACTCTATCTGGGATATAATAATTTACGTGCGGAGTTATTTCCCTGATAAATTTGAAAAGAATAGCAACGGAAGTTATTCCGTCAGCGTCATAATCCCCATAAATTATTATCTCTTCATTAGCGTGAATCGCTTTTAGTAAACGCGAAACTCCCTTTTTCATGTCCTTCATTAAAAAGGGGCTATGCAAATCGTTGAGGGAAGGGTGTAGGTAACGACGGGCGGCTTCCATATCATGGATGCCTCTATTGACCAGAATTTGAGATATAATAGGGTAAATTTCAAATTCTTTACAAAGTAGATTTTCTATGTTTTTATCACCGGCTTCGTTTAATTTCCATTTTGTCGTCGGCAATTGTTTGGATATCGTCATCGTATTGCTTTCGTTTTTACTTTCTTGTTAGTTTTATATTATCAACGTTGTTTCCGATGTCAAGGATTTGCTACTTCTTTTCAAAAATAATATTTTTTACTGAGGATTCATGTTTTTGCAATTCAACGGCATTATTTTTAAAATCATCAATATTTTCCAAACCGATAGTTTGTTCCATGTTTTTTGATTCCATGTTCATATTGAAGATTGATTTTTTAAAACTGTATTTTTCTGTTCTATATTTAAACGGTTTATCGAAAGTATAGTCTTTCGGCAATTTCTTTATTTTAAAGCCCGAGGGGAATTTATATGAGTAATTTTCACGTGAGTAGAAAGACTGTTTCAAGCTAATCGGATATTTGCGATTACTTGCGGCGGTTATGTCTTTATATGAATCTAAAGAGACAATATTGGATAAAACCATTATATCTTCATCTAGTTTTTGCGCAAGATTTTTAAAATTTCCCGAAAACTTGATTATAAATGGCTCTTGAGTTTCCGTGAAACTGCTCAGATTAAGATCCTTGACTTCAAATCCCCGTTCTTCAAATAATTTTTTTCTTTGTTCCGGAGGAGAATATTTAAAAGAATACCGGATAGATTCAGCGGCCTTTCCGAAATAGGCATGAGTATTATCAATAGTCGCGTTTCCTTCCCGGTCGATGTTATATTTCGCGTCCACAGTGTAATAATCTTTTTTGCTGTCCAATTCAGGAGTCTTGATAAAGGTGTAAGAGCCGTCATCATTTATCAAAAAAACTTTAGTGGGAATAAGAAAAGGGACTGAATTGTAGGCTGCGGTTTCATTCGTCGCGTCCAGCCAGAAATATTTGCCTCCGGAAGGAACAACAGCAATGACATGATTAAAAGCGTTCAACGACGGCATGGAGTCATCAAAATATTTACCGTAAGCGGGGACAAGAGCAGGCTTTCCTTCAATACCGGCAATTTTGAGCATGGTAAGCAGTAGAACAGTTTTATCTTTGCAATCGCCGTATCTTTTTTGGAATATTTCATAAGCCAGATGGGGCTTATGCGTGTGCGGTCCCAGTAGAACGGCGATATATCTGATGTTCTGAGAAATAAAATTGAAAATAGCGTTGATCTTCTCTTCTTCGGTCTTTTTACCGGCAACGAGCTGCTTTGTAAAATTGTCCAACTCGCTGTCGGATTTCATTTGTTCTTTGATTAGTTTTACATACCAGTTGGAGATGACATCCCAGTTGTTCAATGTCCAAAAAGAAAGCTGAGGGAAAACATCCTTGTCGTACAGAGAAGGTATGCGCGATTCCGGGATTATTTCTTTTTGCCGGGTATTGGTGAAAATATATCTTTTTTTATTGCCGGCGGAAATTATTTGCGGCGTAAGCGTTGTTTTAAATTTCTTGTATTTCAATTCAATATCAGCAGGCAATACTATTTCCATGATATCTTCTTCTATAGGAAAAAAATTCTGACAGAAAAAAATATTAAAATAGTCGAAGGATAAAAACGGTTTTAAATTTTTTATTTCGTAAGCATATTCGATGATACATCCATCCTCCACGGCCGGCATCGTAAAACGTTTTACTTTAATGTCCGTATAAAATTCATAACCGGCGTATTCTGATGAATCATGAATGTCATTGCTGTCCAGGCTTACAATCTTTCCATCGGGTTTGATGGTGTTGGCAAAAAGGATTTTTACCTCTTGATATCCTTCACGATAAGATATTGAATTTGACGCGAAATTGCGTCCTCGCTCATTGAATATTTTGATGCGGTTTAAATTTCTGCTTACGCTGGTGCCGTCGGCATAAAATTCTATGTAATCATATGAATATAAAAGATCGGCTCCGGCATTGGGATATTCTTCTGCTTTGGGTGTCTGCTTTAAAAACAAATTCACATCGCCGTCAGAGATACTTTTTATATTGGAATTCGTAGCTGTGCAGGATAAAATGAATAATGATAAGAAAATTAATATATTTCTGCCAACCCTCATTACTAGCCCCTTGTTTTAGGTTAATCATACAGTCTTTATCAACCGGCGTCAATTAATCATTGATTATTGCTCTTTAAAGCGATAAGTTATAAACACGAATCTAAAGATATGATTGAAAAACGTTTTAAATTAAAGCGAAAATATATTGTGATGGTCCAGTTTATTATTGAGGGATATGAGGGAATGGCCACAGTAACAACAATAGAACCTCAGACCGCGATAATAAAGATTTCAATTATTCCCGATTTTCTTGCAGACATGAGTGATCTTATTAATTATCTGAAAAATAAATACGAAATGGAAGAAATTAGTATTAGCGCGATAAAACAATAAAGCTCTATATCAGGAATATTTCTTTATGTTTATGCTCACCCATACTTATTTCCTGCAGAGAGTGTTAGGAACGGCGGATGTAAAAAATATTGATCCTGATGTTTATGTTTATAATATAATTCCGGATCTATTACCGATTAATCCGCAAATAAGTTCCAACAGAACTCATAAAATTAAAAGGTCTCCGCAAATACCGGATAAATATCCGCGATCAGCTTACGTTATGTTTCATCTGCTGGTTGATGACCTATCTCATTATGGTTATATTTGTTCCGATTATCAGGACGAATTCGACTCCAACTCTAAAGGATATTGTTATGTCAAGGGTAAACCTCTGATTGATACCATATTGAATTTACACAAAATAATCAGAAAAGAAATTTCTTATGAAGAAGCCGCTTACCAGTCACATTTGATTGTCGAGATGATCTATGATCTCGTTATTCTGGAGCAGATTAATTCTTTTAAAACTATTGATATTTTAGTGGAAGCAATAAATTTTACCGTGAAGAATAAAATGAAAGAATTTGTTTCTACAATAAATTGGTTATATGATGTGGAAAAAGATGAAATTAATGAAGTAATGAAAAATGCTTCCATTTATATAACCAAGGAAAGAATGGAGAGCATCATGAATATGGAAAGCCGAATTCATCTTTATAAAGGTAAATTCGGCCTGAAAAGCAATGAACAATTATTTTATAATGATTTGAAAAATTTGTTTCAGAAAGCTCTGGATTTAATTGATGATGATGAATTATTTTTCCGGGAAACGGTTCAGACTATAAAAAATTACAGCGGGCTTCCGGCTTCTATATAGCTTTTTTAACAAATCCTGAACGAATACAACGGGTGCAAACCTTTACTCTCTTCACCGATCCGGTTTTTCCATCAACACAACGTAATTTTTGCAAATTAGGAAACCACACCGCTTTTGTTCTGTTATTCGCATGGCTAACTTTGTTGCCTATTGCCGGTTTTTTTCCGCATACTTCACAAATACGAGACATTATATAAGATCCTCCTAAAAACGTGCGTCGTTACTAAACTATAAAGCGGCATTTTGCAAGCATTTTTTCGCTTATATTTGATTTTGATTCAAGAAGCCTATTTCGGGCAATCTGTTTTAATAAAAACAAGAATGTATAAATCTTAAGTCACTGATATTTATTAATGTATTCAACATCATCAGTAGTTTTTCATTAAGGGGGGTTGTCCGGTCGTTTCCAGAACACGTAGCCAGATATCGTCCTGGGGATCAATTTTACGATTGGAAGAAACTGTATTTAAAGGAAGATGAACATATTCGTCTTTCATTAAAGCAACCAGAAGGCCGGTCTTCCCGGCCATTCCCGCGTGCACGGCGTATTGTCCCAGCGAATTGCAATAAATGCCGTCTGAAGCGTTTGCCGGAACGGAGCGAATAAGATAGCTAGGCTCGATATATTTCAGATTAATCTCCATATTAAGTTCTTTAAAATATTCTTCAATGGAGTTTTTCAAGAATAATCCTATATCCAGCAGACGAATATTTCCTGAAGGATCTTTTTCCATGGGTAAATTTTTTTTTCTCAAAAGATGTTGTCCGGCTCCTTCCGCGACTAAAATAACCGCATGCCCTCTGGATTTCATGCGATTTTTTAATATCGTTAAAAATCCGTTTTCCCCTTTTAAATCGAAAGGCACTTCAGGAATTAAAACGAAATTCGTGTCATTTTGCGCGAGTGCCGCGTGGGCGGCTATGTGACCGGAATGACGCCCCATTATTTTAATCAGACCGATGCCGTTGAAAGCTCCTTTGGCTTCCACG
The DNA here is from genome assembly GCA_026388535.1 of Deltaproteobacteria bacterium. GTDB lineage: Bacteria > Desulfobacterota > Syntrophia > Syntrophales > Smithellaceae > Smithella. The sequence goes on from JAPLJP010000172.1 coordinate 10,494, forward strand.
TGAGCGCTTTTGATGGCTTCAGCCGCTTTTTCTATCGCTGTATCAAACCCGAATGATTTCTGAATCAAATTAAGATCATTATCAATTGTTTTGGGAATGCAGACAATGGCAATTTTTAAATTTCTTTTATTTACTTCAGCGGTGATTTCTTCAGCCGCCCTTATACTTCCATCCCCCCCGATGCAAAAAAGAATATTAATATTTAATCGGGCAAGCGAATTAACAATCACAGCGGTATCTTGCGGCCCGCGCGAAGTCGAAAGAATACTTCCGCCAATGCTTGTTATGTCTTTGACTGTTTCAGGGGATAGCTTCATTAATTTATGGCCGTACACCGAATTTAATCCCCGCAGGCCATATTTAACGCCAACTATATTTTTGACATTGTAATTGTAGAAAAGGGCTGTAGTTATTGACCTGATGACGTCATTAATGCCGGGGCAGAGGCCGCCGCAGGTAACAATGGCCGCTTTTGTCTGTAATGGATTAAAAAAAATTTTATCACGCGGCCCGGCAAGTTCCACGGAAAGCGGCTGACCTTTTTTATCAATAAGGGAGAGGTAATCATCAGAATAAGAATTGAACAAAAGTCTTTTTTTATCTTTCGTAAAATTGCTGATGTTAATAGGAGATTTAATTAATCTTTTTCCAAGATTTTCAATGAAAAAATCGTATTTCATGGATTGCTCCCATGGCCTGCGACTCGCGACGCGGCATTTATTCCAGAAATAATTTCTCCCTCGAAGCCGGCGTCTGTTAACAATGAAGCTCCGGCAAGATAAATGTTGCCAAACTTTGTTTTGTTGTTTTTCGCGGCAAAGCCGGTAATAAAAGAGTTTCGTAATTGATATTTAGGATTAACAATCTCGCGTTGTTTTTTGGAAATATTGATTGATTCTTCTATGTCGATAAATTCAATATTTTCCTTTAAAAAAGGCAGGAAATATTCGAGGCGATCAATTATCGACTGGGCGTATGCCGTCAGGTTTTCTTTAGACCAGATGTTTTGATCGTTGGGAAGAAAAACAGTTGCTGATAGCGGAATCTTTGACGCGGAAATAGTTTTTTCATCTTCAGCCGCGCCTAATTCCAGAATGATCAGATTATCATTATAAATATCTTTATTTATGTCAGTAACTACAACCACATGTCTTGCCATTTTTTCCGGGATGGATGTTGGATTGACACCCAGATGAATCGAAAATGGATAATGGGAAACTTTAACCGGCCTGATCAAATCACTCCAATTAAGCTTCTTTTTGCGCTTAATGAGTATATGCATGTTTTGCCATTTCGTACTGACGATCAGATTGTTGGCTTCAATCTTTGAAGCGGCACCATCTTTATCGTTATAAGTCACTTCGATTAAGCGGTTTTTTTTAATCGCCAGTACTTCACAGCGATTGATATACATACCCTCCGTTGATTCGATTTTCTTTATTGCAGCATCAAAAATGGTCTGTTTGCCCTTTGAAAAATAGTTAATACCGCGCATAGGTGCGGAATATTGAAAATGAGAAAAAATTGAGTTTTGCATCTTCGTTCTAAAGGACAGAAGCGCCTGTTGAGCTTCTATGACTTTTCTAAAGGAAGCATTTTTAAACATAAGTTGTTTCAATTTATCATTGCAAAATATATTTCTTATTAAATAAGGCGTTAGATTAATGTAGTCAATGTAATCCTTTATGCTATTTGGCTGAATAAATGGATGATCATTGTGCCATTTTCCGGCTATGGCTGAGTTCCTTTCAGCCGCATTGTAAAAAGATTTGATTTTCCCGGACATTTCAGGAAATTCTCTGGTCATTTCTTCGATCAGAGCTTCTTTGTCATTAAAGAAATCTATTCTGTGTTCAGGCAGAATTATCTGGTAAGCGGGATTTAGTAAAACACTTTCCGAAGAAATATCCAGTTGTGCTAACAATGAAAAACAAGTTTGGTTCGCGCCGAAACCGGTCATGGGAGTGGGATCAATATTAAAAACAAGATCACCAATTAAACAGACCTCTCCCTGGCCGCATTCCGATAAGAGCGCTGTTTTTATGCCGTAACTGGAAGCAACCGCCGCGGCAACATGGGAGGAAAGATCATCCCCTATGACAATTAGACCGTACATTAATTAATTATTTCCTTATAGTAGAATAACAACAATTTAAAAAAGTTTTTAAAGAGAAGATATTTATTGTTGAAACTCCAAAGCTTGCCTTGGGGTATTAAACCCATGATTTTAATTTTTTATGCGTACTTTGCGT
>JAPLJP010000142.1 GCA_026388535.1 Deltaproteobacteria bacterium
TGTTATCATCAATAAAATGTGCAGGGTGAAAAACATGCGCTCTAATTTCCGGAACTGAGTTGTGAAAGTTAAAGCTTAAATTCCATGAACTGACCGACGGCAAAGCATTCCAGTTTTTTGCCGCTCTTTTTGATTGTTTCGCGGCAGTCATTCACAATCGCGTCAATTTCATCATCAATTCTTTCCTGATTATGATGAAATAGCCCTAATTTTTTCACTCCGGCATCCTTCGCCAGCTTCAGGGCGTCCTTGTAGCAGGAATGTCCCCAGCCGCGGGTTTTTTTGTATTCTTCTTCTCTATATTCGGCATCGTGGAAGAGTAAATCAGCGCCCCGTGAAAACTCAAGATAGTTATGAAAATCGAGACCGCCTTCATGCTTGTAACTCAACTCATTATCGGTGAGGAAAACAAAACATTTGCCGTCTTCCTCAAACTTGTAACCAGTGCCCTGGTTAGGGTGGCTGAGAGCTATGGGCGTGATAGTCATTGAACCAAGAGTATAGGATTGAACGCACGTGTCTTGATAGGATATATTCGCGCGGATGGCGTCAAAATTTACCGGGAAATTGGGCGGCGCCATGATGCTGGAGAGCATTTCTTTTATAGAAGTCTGGGCAAAAGGACAACCCCAGATGTTCAAATTGGTTTTGCTTGAATAAATGGGTTTGAAAAAGGGAAAGCCCATAATGTGATCCCAATGGGCATGCGTTAATAAAAGAGTGAATTCATGAAGTCCGGCCGCGATTAGAAAATTGCCTGCCTCGCGAATACCGGAACCGGCATCAACGATCAATATTTTATCGTCGTTTGTCCTGATTTCGAGACATGTGGTGTTCCCGCCATAGCGCAAATATTTTTTGCCCGAAACAGGGATGGAGCCTCTGGAACCCCAACACCGAATAATCATATTTCACCTTTGCATGGTTCAATAATACATAATAAATTTTAAATCAAGCACGATATAATTGCGGGTATCAGCGGAAAAATGTTAAAGAAATAATTATTAAGCTTGCTATTATAATAAAAGGTCTTAAATTAATTTCAAATTCCTTATATAAGGAGGTAGCTTCAATGAAAAGCATAAAAATAAAGGGAATGAGCTGTCAGCATTGTGTTATGGCTGTTTCAAAAGCATTGAGCGCTCTGGACGGGGTAAAAGATGTTAAGGTCGATTTAAATAGCGGCGTGGCGACTTATGAGGAAGTAAAAGCGGTTGATCCTAATGTTATTGCCGCGGCAATAAAAAAGGCGGGGTTCGAAGTTGTTTAATGTTGATACATCCGTTTCAGATCAGGTGAAAATAACTATTTCCGTGGGCGGGATGACTTGTGCGGCCTGTGTAAGGCGAGTGGAAAACGCGCTAAATTCAGTGACTGGTGTGTTGGATACCAGCGTCAATTTGGCTACCGGCCGTGCCACAATTATTCATGGACCAAACTGGGGCGGTTTAGCGGAACTTAAGAAAGTTATCATCGAACAAGGTTATGAATATTTAGGTGAACTCAAGGATAATCTTGCCGATCCCATCGAAGCTTCGCGGGTCAGGGAACTCAGAGATTTGAAAATAAAGGTGACTTGCGGCGCGATATTGAGCTTTATTATCTTTCTGGGTTCAATGCAGCACTGGTTTGGTTTTCTGCAAATCATTCCTCGTGAAATCATGCTTTGGGCCATGTTTGTCTTGACCGCTCCTGCTGTTTTTTGGGTGGGCGGCCGTTTTTTTGAAGGCGCTTATAAAGCTGCGCGGCAGAAAACATCCGACATGAACACTCTTGTTGCCGTGGGCGCTTTTGCCGCCTATGCTTATTCCGCCGCCGCAACTTTTTTCCCTCATTATTTTATGAAGGCAGGAGTGATGCCGCACGTTTATTATGACGGAGCGGCGATGATAGTCACTCTCATTCTGGTGGGCAGGCTTCTGGAGGCCAAAGCCAAAGGTAAAACTTCGTCAGCCATAAAGCAGTTGATGGGACTGAAACCCAAAACGGCGCATCTGATCAGGCAAGAGCAAGAGTTGGAAGTTGCCGTGGAAGAAGTGCTTGTCGGCGATACTCTGCTTGTCAAACCCGGCGAGAGAATTCCCGTTGACGGTATAATTTTATCGGGACAATCCACAATTGACGAATCAATGTTGACCGGCGAAAGTATGCCGGTGGTCAGGGAAACCGGAGAAAAAGTTTTTGCCGCCACGATGAACAAATCAGGCAGTTTTACTTTTCGCGCGACAGGAGTGGGCGCACAAACGGCTCTGGCGCAAATTATCCGTCTGGTCGAAGAGGCGCAGGGCTCCAAGGCTCCCGTTCAGCGGCTGGCGGACAAGGTCGCTTCTTTTTTTGTTCCCGCGGTATTTATTATCGCCTTTATCACTTTTGCTGTCTGGTATTTTCTTCCCGCCGAAAGCAATTTCAGCCGCGCTTTGATTAATTTTGTTTCCGTGTTGGTGATTGCCTGTCCCTGCGCGCTGGGGCTGGCCACTCCGACGGCGATAATGGTGGGCACCGGCCTGGGAGCGCAAAACGGAATTTTAATTAAGGGCGGCGAGGCTCTGGAAAAAATACACAAACTCTCGGTTGTAGTCTTCGATAAAACGGGTACGCTGACGCGCGGCGAAATGGCGGTAACAGATATTATCGCCGCCGCAGGTTTCAATAACAAACAGGTTCTTACTTATGCGGCCGCGCTGGAGAAAACTTCCGAGCATCCGCTAGCTCAGGCTATTCTGCAAAGAGCGAAAGCCGATGGCATCGCGATTGCCGCTGTGGATAAATTTACAGCGTTATCAGGTATGGGGGCAAAAGCTTTTCTGGAGAATAAGTCATCTCTTATCGGTAATCGTTTTTTTATGAAAAGCGAAGATGTTCCTATAGATACTTTGGATGAACAAACGAATAAGCTCACCCGCGAGGGAAAAACAGTTGTGTATGTCGCTTTGGAAAAAACAGTCATTGGTCTTATCGCTACAGCTGATACACCGAAGGCTTCGGCTGAAAAAACTATTGAAGTTTTGAAGCACGGAGGATTGAAGGTGATGATGATTACCGGCGACAACTCCGGCACCGCTGAAGCCATTGCCGGACAGTTGGGTATTGATCAGGTATTGGCGGATGTTCTTCCGGGCAACAAGGCCGATGAAATAAGAAAACTGCAATCCGCGGGAGAAATTGTCGCCATGGTCGGCGACGGAATCAACGACGCTCCGGCGCTGGCGGCAGCCGATGTCGGCATCGCCATTGGCGCGGGAACCGATGTGGCTATTGAAGCCAGTGATATAACTTTGATTCGTGATGATTTAATGGGAGTGCCTGATGCCATCCGGCTTTCGCTGGCCACGATGCGCGTGATAAAACAGAATCTTTTCTGGGCTTTCTTCTACAACGTGATTGGCATTCCTATCGCCGCCGGCGCTTTGTACCCTTTTTTCGGAATACTGCTTAATCCCGAATTTGCCGCCGCGGCCATGGCTTTGAGTTCGGTCTCCGTTGTAAGCAATTCTTTGCGCCTGCGCAGAGTCTGGGAAAAAAATAAATAAAACTTATCTCTTGCCATGCAGAAGCTCGTCACCAATCTTTGTTTTCTTGCTGGCAATATTTTTCTTGCTCAGCATTCCCAAAATATTAAGGTCAGCCTGAAGTATATTATAGCGATCGCTTGTTTTGAGGTCCCATTTCGCAACCACGGCCGCCATTCTTGACTGAAAACCCTCAGCCATCTCGTTAAAAATCAGTGTCAGCGGAATGGCGGTGCTATCCTTCTGATCCATTTTTTGCGCCGCCTCGCGGGCAATGGAACGCATCGTTTCCAATAAAGCGGCTAACTCCCCCACTTCGCTCTGCAGGGATTTATTCTCGTTAATATGCCGCGCGTTTATTTCGAGGATTACGTCCATGAGTTCCGCGCCCATGCCGCCTGTCGCGGCGCCCATCATGACGATATTTTCCACATCGCTAAAGGGGATGACAATGTCCGTATAAGCCGTATCCTTTTCTCCCAGCATGGAAGAGGCCGGCACACGGCAGTCGCGTAATTTAACGCCGCCATGCGGCGAAGACTTCAGGAAATCGAGTTTCATTTGCGGGCTGACACTTAAACCATCTTCGGAATCCGATACCAGAAAGGCACTGAATTTTTTCTGCTGTTGATCTTCGCCTGTTATCGCTATAACGATAAAAAGACCGGCAACCGGCCCATTGGTCAAGTAAGTTTTCTCTCCATTGATTTTGTAGCAATTGCCGTCCGGAACTGCCGTGGATGTTAGGAGTTTGGGACGCGCTCCGTGCTTTGGTTCGGAAACGGCAAAGGACGCGATTAATCTGCCTTGTGTCATCAGTGGCAGATATTTTTTCCGTTGTTTTTCCGTGCCGAAACCCAAAATAAGATAGATGGCGATAATCTGCTGATACAGCCATGATAATGCCAGTCCCATATTATAACCGCTGCGGACGAAAACCTCTCCCGCTTCAGCAATCTGTCTGAATCCGCCTCCAGTGCCGCCGTACTCCGGCGTGATTCCTATTTGAAAAAATCCTGCCTCGCTCATTTTCTGCCAGAGGTCATGAGGAAAATCACGCGCTGTATATAAATCGGCGCGTGAAGCAATGTGTTCAATGGCAAAACGTGATATCCAGCTGTAAGATTGTCCTGATTTAATCGTGTTCATATTATAAAACCAGTTCTTCTATAAAAGTAAATAATTGGTTGACATTCCGGCATTGGCGCACCTCGTGACAATGATGCATATATGATCTGATCTCGCTGTCGCCCGTGCCCCAGAGGTTTTCCTGCTCGGGATTGAGCCAGATAACCCGCCGGCAGCGCTCCCGCATTTGTCCCAGAATCGCGTCTTCCGGATTCATATAATTAGAGCGGCCGTCGCCAACAATTATCAGCGTAGTTTTCTTGGTCAGAAGTTCCATATAATTTTTTTTAAAATTCCGCAGGGTTTCACCGTAATCCGTTGACGCGTTATAATTAACTTCGGATTTCTCCAGCACCAGACGAATCGCTTCGTTAATTTCATTTTCCTCGAAGATCGAGGTTACTTCCGACAAGTGATCAATAAAAACAAAACTATTAACCTTGTCAAAACAGTCCTGAAGGGAATACAGCAGATTCAGCATGAAGCGCGCTGCCGCCCACACTGAGCCGGACACATCGCACAGTGTGACAATCCGGCTTTTTCGTTTCGTTTTGTGGCGATATTTGATCTCCACGGGAACGCCATTGTATTTAGCTGATGCTCTCAGTGTTTTTTTTACATCGAGACTTCCTCTGTTGCGGACGGCAAAACGCCGGCTGACTATATTTTTCAACTTGCGCACCAGCTTGTCGATCGCATCGCGCATTTCTTCGATTTCTTCGCGGTTGAAGGAAGAAAATGATTTTTCGCCGAGTCCTTTTAGCTTTTGTTCATCTGTTTTGGTTTTTCTGGTGCCGGTATCTCCCGAATTCGGCTCATACATGAGAATGGAACGCGCCGAGGCGACGCGCTCTTCGAAATAGTCAGTCAGCTCGCGCCCCGCGGCTGAATCAGATTTCCCGTAATTATCCTCCACCAGCGCGTTGGCGGCGGAAGCGGCCTTGTTAATCTGAAGCATCACATTGAGGCGGTTGCCCAAAGGACCAAGATTAAACCGGAGCATGGCGGTTTCTTCTTCGTTTTGAATCCGGCGCATTTCCCGCAGAAGCGCCAGAGGATTCCCCTGCAGAAAGTCCACCACGGCGTCGTAAATCGAATTGTCATGAGGCATTTGCTTGAGAGTTTTTGCGGCTTCTTTTATTTGCTCCGAATGAGAGGCGGCCTGTCTCATATCAGCGGTGTCCATGCGCATTTCATGGAAAAAAAGATGATAGAGGCGGTCAAAGTGCTGCACGTCGCGCATGCTTTTAGCAAAATTGGCGCGAAGCAAAGACCGGAATTGCGACTCATCGGTCGGGTCAATTAACTGCAGCTGATTGAGGCTGTCGAGAACTTCCGAGGTTGATATCCGCATTCCCGCAGCGCGGCAACAGGAAACAAATTGTTGGATTAGGTTAACCATAAATTACCGGATAAGATTTTATCTCAATTAAATTAACTGTCATTTCGAGGAGTGAAAGCGACGAGAAATCTTGACTCTAAGATTGCCACGCCGTAACCTAAAGGTCATCATGACCTGAGAGTCATCTCGCAATGACATTTTTAAAGGTTACTGCAAAACCCGATCAATATTCTTGCGAACCTTTTCCAGGTCAATCTGGTATTTGCAGATGATGTTGAGTGTTTCCGAAACAACTTTCGGTGTCAGCTCATTGATCTGTAACGCGAGAAGCGATTGCGCCCAGTCAAGCGTTTCCGAAATACTGGGACTTTTTTTCAAACCCAGCGTGCGAATTTTTCGGATAGCGTTAACCAGAGAGTCACAGAGCTTTTCCTCGATTCCCGGAATTTTGAGCCGGACAATGGAAATCTCCGTGTCCCGCGAGGGATAATCAATATAGAGATGAACGCAACGTCGTTTAAGCGCGTCGCTCATATCGCGGTAATTGTTGGATGTCAGCAGAACAAAGGGGATCTGAATGGCCTTGCGGGTGCCCAGTTCGGGAATGGAAACCTGGAAGTCGCTTAAGAGCTCCAGAAGAAAAGCCTAATATTCAGTATCGGATTTATCCACTTCATCTATAAGGAGCACGACAGGCTTCTACGAGCTGATGGCCTGCAGAAGCGGACGGTGTTGAATGAAACGGTCGGAGAAAAAGGCATCCTCCTGCGCGGCTATTTGATCAACGGCCTGAGTCAAAGTTGCGGCGGAAGAAATGATGTCGTTGAGCCTGTCCTTGACCATTTGAGTATAAAGAAGCTGTTTGGCGTATTCCCATTCATAAAGTGCCTTGGCTTCATCCAGGCCCTCATAACATTGAAGCCGAATAAGTTCTCTGTCCAGGCTGCGGGCTATGGCCTTCGCCAGTTCGGTTTTACCGACACCCGCCGGCCCCTCGACTAAAACCGGCTTTTGTGTCGCGGCCGCCAGAAAAACAACTGTGGCGATTTCTCTGGAAGGAATATATCCGGCCTTAATCAGCCTTGATTGAACATCATCGACACTATTATATTCCATGAATATTTTGTCCTTTACGTTTTTATATGTCCCCCGCCGGCGGGGGGCTAAGGGGGTGGATGTTTTAACATGGTTTTAATTTTTATCTTATAATGCAACGTGATGCTCTAAGGGTATGCCTGATCGTTCCGTACTCTAGAATGCTGGGCAAATAGTCCCTATAATATCCACCTCCGTCCGCCATGGTGGACACCTCCGCCAGCGGAGGATATTTATAGGTTTTTTATAACGGTATGTCAATCACGAATAGGAACACCAGCTTAAAGTTTTCGTAAAACCAAGCTGCCAACGGAATATCCGGCGCCAAAAGAACAGATCATTCCTATGTCGCCCTTTTTCAGATCATCATTATAAAGATGAAAAGCGATAATTGATCCTGCGGACGCTGCGTTTCCATAGCGGTCAAGGATTGTGGGGATGATTTTTTCATCGACATCTTTACCAAGGATTTCCTTGATGACCATGTTGTTCATATTGATATTTGCCTGATGCAGCCAGAACCGATTAACATCCTTAGGTTTAAAACCAAGACTGGCCAGATGGTCATTGATATGTTTGGCGGCAACCGGACTTACTTCTTCAAAAACCTTGCGCCCAGACTGATGAAACAGTTTGTCCCATCCGAAAGGCTCCACATCCGTGGCATAAGTCATATGTCCGATATTGGAGCGGATATTATTGGAAAATCGGGTCAACGCTTTTGTGCTTAGAATTTCGTAACTATGCGGACTGGTGCAGGTATCCGATCGCTCCATGATTATGGCGGTAGCGACATCACCAAAAATGAAATGGCTGTCCCGATCGCAAAAATTTACCTGGGGAGTAACCAGTTCCGGATTGATAGCTAAGACACACTTTGCCGAACCGGATACCAGACTGTCATAGGCCCGGTGAAGACCAAATGTCGCCGCCGAACAAGCTCCCAGCATATCAAATCCGAAACCGTTAATGCCCAGCTCATTCTGTATTTCAATGGCGATAGCCGGATAGGGTCGTTGGGTATAGGCCGCGGCAACAATAACAGCATCAATATCGGCGGCCGTCTTGCCGGCGGCAGCCATTGCCTGCCGGGCGGCAATAACGCCGATCTCCGCCTGGTTGCTTAATTCTTCATCTTTTCTTTCGGGAAATTTGGGACGCATGCGATCAATATCTAAAATACCTTCTCTTGTATATACATAACGTGCTTTTATTCCGGACGTTTTCTCAATGAATCTTGCGCTGGAAAGGGGTTTTTCCTCGATTTTGCCTGCGGCTATATCCGATGCATGATCAGCATTGAACTTTTCCGCATAAGCGTTATAACTTTCAACCAGTTCATCGTTTGTTATAATATTAAGTGGTGTCCATATCCCCGAACCACTAATAACGATCTTTGGGGACGTCTTTTTTATCATATTCAATATTCCTTTTTATTAAGATATTGTTTGTCAGGTGATGAGCTATATGAATTTAGTTCCTGTATGTCAATGAAAAATTAGCCATAGGATGCGGAGCTGATGAGATGATATTTGTCTACGGCCTTAATTATATTTTGAAATCGCACATTTTTGCCGAAACTGATAATTTGCCGCTTTCATGAAAAAAAAGCCACTAGGGTATCGTTGTCGGTTCTATTTCTTTGCCAGTTGTCTTGCCCAGAGTGTCAGCCAGATGACGACAAATATCATCATTGCCACTCCGAGCTTATAGGCAACCATCGTCCACAGCCAGATAGTGCGGATTTCCTGCCAGGTAAAGCCTTCGCCCCAGAAACAAAGCATTGCCGTTGGCTGTCTAGGTATAATCATCAAATAAGCAAACCATTGAATCAGCAGAATGCAATAGGCGATTAATACAGTCCACCATCCTGCCACTGCCGCCGCCCGCACTTTCTTTATAAATATTTCATCCATGATTATCTCCTGCATATTTTAATTTGTTATTCTTCTTAACTCCGTCCGGAGAGACAGGCTCTTTTAACCTAATATGCCCAATAGGGGCCTGTGCCGAGGCTGGATGTTTTTCCTTCAATTCCAACATACACGCTTCGTCCCAGAAAGAACGGCAGTCCCCAGTCAAAAGCATTGTCGTATTGTCCACCAAGTTCGATAAACACATTATTGGGATTGGACGAACTTAAAAGAACTTCAGCGTCGCCTATCTGAAATGGAACTGTGCTACTTGGCGAGCCTTGATAATCTTTTGTAATCGCTGATAAATTTTGAGTGGAAGAAGGGCTGAACCAGTCACCCCATTTTGGAAGGGTACTCATCCGTCGTGCATCAAAAAATAGTCCGTTCGATCCGCTGTCAATGAAACTTTCGCTGTAAGAGACGCCGTTGAAAACGGTTGTGAAATTTAAGTCTGAATTGGCATGATATGTAGTAACTCCGGAAGGTGTGTTGTTTGGCTGCGTGCCGATGCCGAGGATAAGGACGCCGTTTACAGAAACCACTCCTCCCAAAGGAATACTTGGAAGCCTCAAGAGCACACCGTTATTATCAACCGGAAGGAGAGAAACGGGGTTCGTGATCTGGTCCGTTAATAAAACTTTTGTTCCTGTGCAGATTGAATCACTGCATGAGTAATACCTTCCATTGCTTGCGGAATTTATGCAGCCTGAACCGCAATCTTCGGCAAGGATGCCTGCGCCGAGAATTCCGTTGAATCCGGTTTTTTCAGGAGTCGTGTCCGGAGTTCCACATAGGGATTTAATTTGTTGAGATGTTGTGCCGAAAGAGGAATCAATTATCTGAAGGGGAACTCTAACCGCCGGTTCGCCTCCTAAAATAACATCCGCTGTCTGGACCGGTCCCCATTGAGCTGAGCCGTCAGCGAATTGTGTGCAGTTTGTGAGTGAACCTGAACCGCTGGCAATTTGAGGAAGAGAAATGCCCGTCAAAACAGATTTGAATATATGCAGACCGGAAGCTCCCGTATCCAGCAGAATGTCATTTATAGTTTTGCAGGTTGCGTCGATAGGAGAACAGATCGTAACGCTTACACAGGGCTTGTTAGGGTAGGAATCAGATGAGCAAAGAGACCCATTCACAGTGATTGGAATAATGTTAGCTACAGGTGTGGAGGTAATCGTCAGTTGCGACGTGTTATTGGTGCCGCCCCAGTTAGCGGTTATAGTTGTCGTGCCTGTGGCAAGCGATACAGACAATCCTTTGGAACCTATGGAGTTGCTTATTGTCGCGACTTTTGTATCAGAGGAATTCCACGTCGCGGAAGTTGTTACGTCTTGTGATGTGTCGTCTGAATAAGTGCAGGTAGCGATGAATTGTTGTGTAGCACCCAAATCAATATTAGGATTTATGGGAGTTATAACGAAAGACTTTATAATAACTACTTTCATCGTGGCGGTACCGGATACACTTCCTGATGTAGCGGTAATAGTTGTAGTGCCTTCAGCTACTGCGGTGGCTAATCCCGACGCGTTGATTGTCGCGAATTCTGATTGAAGGGAACTCCATGTCACTGATGTTGTTATGTTTCGTGTTGAACTATCCGAATATGTGCCGGTGGCTATGAATTGTCCGGTTGTCCCCGGAACAATGCTTAAGCTTGCCGGCGTTACTACTATGGAGACAAGCGTTACAGTGGGGGTGCTGGTTGTGCCTCCTCCTCCACCGCCACCACCGCAGCTTATTATCATTAAAGAAATGAGAATAATAAAGAGCAGTTTATTTAATTTCATCTACGCTTACCCCTTGCGGTATCAGGTCCGGTACGTAGGCGCGTCCCTGCAGGTTGCGCATATGTCCCCATTTCTCCACAATCACACTGTCTGTTTTTACCCTGACGTGTTTGCGTCCCGGCTGTCGCTTGGTCTTTTGCATAGTCTTCTGATATTCAGAATTATAGGATCCAAGAAGCGGCGTCAGATCGGGATGGGACAGGCCATTCCACGCGATGCCGAAAACGATACCTGATGACGACAAATATTCCCGGACGATCAGTGTTTCAGTTCTGATTTCGTGAACTGTATATCCATTGGAAGTTTTCGTGGCCTTGCGCACAGCCGAGAGAGCCTTCTGGTCCGATTCTACGGAATCGGCTGATTCTCCGAGAGCGGCCTGAACCTGCCCGGTAGAAATAAAACTTATCAAGGTGAGACCAAAGACTAGAAAAATTATGTAGAATAATCTAGTTTTCATTATTGTGGTATCCTCCTTAGCTTCCAAGATACTAAATGCAAACGCAGAAAGAAATGCCTCAATCTCGTTTTATTATAATATTCGATTTATACCCGAACAGCATTATTCTATTATTCTTTTTCAAACTTCGATTTTTCTGCGCCGCATACCGGGCATGTCCATGTTTCCGGCAAATCTTCGAATTTTGTTCCGGGAGCAATTCCGTTATCCGGATCCCCTTTGGCGGGGTCGTAAACATAGCCGCATACACTGCAAACATAATTTGCGGCGGTCTTAGGTGCTGCCGCCGGTTCGTCTTTCACGTAAGTTGGTGCGTTTTTCGGTGATTTGCCGCCCTTGACCGTCTGATAATAAGCGTAGGTCATTGGTTCTCCATCGCCTATTGTATCGCAGTCAACAATATTGCCGACAAAGATAGTATGCGTGCCGCAATCCAATTCCTTTTCCAATTCAACTTCTATATAAGCAACCGCGTTTTCCAGAACGATGGGAACTTTGGTTACCGATATTTTTGTTTTCACATTTTGCAGTTTATTGACATCGCGCCCGCTTTTGAAGCCGAAAAGTCCGATGAAAGTCATGGGTGTCGCTTCGGACAGAATCGAGACGACAAATTTGCGGCTGAGTTTTATTAATTCATGAGTATAGTTTTCTTTGTTTATACTGATGGCCACAGTTGAAGGATTTGATGTTACCTGAAACATGGAATTGGCAACCTGACCATTGAACTTGCCGTCTTGTCCGGAGGTGACAATGTATAGACCATAGCTGATTTTATAAAGGGCGGTTTTGTTCATTACTAATCTCCTTTTGACGATTTTTATTGTTTGTTTTTATAACTCAATTTTATTTTCAACGCCATTAATATATCAAAAATAATTGGATAAATTAATATCTTTCCTTTTTTTCTTTTGACAAAAGAATCCTTTTCCTATAATTGACCTAAATCGGAATTAAAATCCGGCCTTACAATTTTCTATCGCAGTTTGTTTCAGTTTGGATATATAATCCAACACTGAATAAGTTTTTATCCGGAGATAATAACTATTACGAAATATACGGAAAGAGAAAAAATTATGAAATATCAGGAATTTTTAAAAAGAGATCACTTTAATTTCGAAGAGATCCTCGCTTTCGCTTACGGTAAGCTGGTTACTGATCCGCCCGAACATTTTGACGCGAAATTTCCTGTACCTCCTTTCCTTATGGTTGATCGCGTATTGTTGATTGAAAGCGACGGTAAGAAGGGTAAAATAATCGCCGAACAGGATATCAAACTTGACGCTTGGTATTTTCAATGCCATTTCCCGGGTGATCCGGTGCAACCCGGATGCCTGAGCGTGGATGCTATATGGCAGCTGCTTGGTTTTTTCTGCGTATGGAGCGGTTCACTGGGGACAGGCAGGGCGTTGGGGTGCGGCGATGTTGCTTTCAACGGTCAGATTCGCCCATTTAACAAGTGTGTCCGTTATGAAGTAGATGTACGGCGTTATTCGCGGTTGAAAGAATCCGGCGCGAGCATAGTAATTGGCGACGGGCGCATTTATATAGATAATGAATTGATTGCTACCGTTGGGCAGGCTCGTACGGGAGTTTTTAAGGATATTGCGTACAAAGATTACCCGCTTCGTTCTAAAAATTCTGTCGGCGGAATCATGAAAAGGTAATTAATACGGTAATTAAAACTATCCGCCGCGCTCTGTTTAAAATTACCATTAAAAAATATTCAGCGTATATTTTTTTACAGGAAATATCTTGAGTATAATAAAAAAAACAGCGCTTTATTTCGCCCGGAAAGAGTTTTGCATGGCCGCGATAAATGAACGCGCTGACTTAAGTGTTTTTAAGGAAAAACTTACAGCCACCGTGATTATCGGCCTTGTTTTATTTACTGCTAGTTACATAATCGGCATACCGGCCATATTTATAGTAGGGGGAATCGCTGCCTGCTTAAATAAGCCAATGATCGGAGTTATAGGAATTCCTTTGCTTTACGGTGTTTCCTGGATTTTTTTTATGTTGGGATTGTATCTTGCCGGACCAAAATATGGGAAGGCGCTTGTCCGTTGGGCCGTGAGGGTTACACTGGAAAAAGTTCTTGGTGACGAGGCAGAAACGATCAGGTTAATGACAGTGGAAGATTCTAAAAGCGAAGCAACAAAAAAATGAAGCGTGTTTGAAAAGCTGGATAAAAAAACAGGAGTGTTAAATGAGTAACGTTGAAGAATTGATCGGAGAACTAAAAGTTAAAATTATTGAGACGCTTGGGCTGATTGACGTCAAACCTGAAGACATCGGAGATGATTCCCGGCTTGTCGGCGGCGATACGGGAATTGATTCCATTGATGTGCTGGAACTTGTGATGATGATTGAAAAAGACTATGGCGTTAAAATCGAGAGTAAAGAGCTGGGTGTCAAAGTTTTCGCGTCCGTACGCGCGCTGGCCGCACACATTTACAATAATCAACGAAAAAAATAAGTTTAAGCTTAAAGCTTACGCAAAAATATGATCTGTTAGCATTTTATGCTATTTTGCTTTTATTATGAAAATACTGCTAATTTCGGCAAACACTCTGAGAATTCCCTATCCGGTATATCCGCTGGGGCTGGATTACGTGGCCGGTTCCCTGGATTCCCGTTATCAGACTAAAATTGTAGATTTAAACGATTTTGCCAATCTAGACGATTTGGGGATGTTGATCCGGGAATTTTCTCCCGATTTTGCCGGAGTATCAATCAGAAACATTGATAACACCGATGTGATAAACAGCAAGGGCTTCTTGCCCGAATACCAAAATTTAATAAGCCAGATAAGGACAAATTCAGCGGCCAGAATTATTTTAGGTGGCAGTGGTTTCACTATCTTTCCCGTTGAATTCATGCAGGCGCTGGATGCCGATTATGGAATAGCCGGCGAAGGTGAAAGATTGTCACTGCTCCTGGATGCGCTGGAGAAAAAAGATGATGTTAAAAAAATACCCGGTGTTTTGACGAAAGAAAAAACAGACATCTTTTATGAGCCGTGGGATGGCGCGATTAAAAGACATTTTGATCCGGCAAATCCGCACACGCAATTTTATCTGTCCTACGGCGGCATGCTAAACCTGCAAACAAAAAGGGGCTGTCCTTTTCACTGCAGTTACTGTACTTATCCTCATATTGAAGGCGGCCGGATGCGGTTTTTTTCTCCCCGCGAAATTGCCCTTAGAGCCCGCGAATTGCAGGATGCCGGCGCCAAATATATTTTTATAACCGATTCCGCTTTTAACGCCAGTTATGATCACAGCAGGCAGGTCGCGGAAGCGTTCATTGAAGCCCGCGTGTCCATTCCATGGGGAGGTTTTTTCGTTCCCACCGTTCCACCGGCTGATTATTTTAAAAAGATGGCTGATGCCGGATTGACGCATGTGGAATTCGGCACGGAATCTTTATCGGATAAGGTACTGACCAATTTACGCAAACCTTTTTCTTGCTGCGATGTTTTTACCGCTCATAAAGAAGCGCGCGATGCCGGATTGAATATTGCCCATTATTT
The DNA here is from genome assembly GCA_026388535.1 of Deltaproteobacteria bacterium. Taxonomy (GTDB): domain Bacteria; phylum Desulfobacterota; class Syntrophia; order Syntrophales; family Smithellaceae; genus Smithella. The sequence continues at coordinate 14,776 of JAPLJP010000142.1, forward strand.
TTTATTAGGCGGTCCGGGAGAAAACAAACAGACTCTGCAAGGAACACTGATTGGTCTCGATAGTCTGGAAAAAGCGGTTTTTTTCTTTTTTTGCGGCGTCCGCATTTATCCGCACACAGCCCTTTATGATGTCGCCCTGCGTGAAGGTCAAATTACGGCCGAACAAAATCTTCTGCCGCCCGTGTTTTACCGTTCGCCGCACATATCCGTTAAGGAGATTATGCAGATTGTGGAAAATCAGGCCAATGGTCGTCTGAACTGGCTTATCGGCGCCGGCGAGGCCAAGGCGACCCGTGTCTTGCCCAAACTCTACAGACGCGGCTTTACAGGGCCTTTGTGGGAGTACCTGATTCAGTAAAGGCGACTTGATAATTCAATTCCAAAGTAATCTTCCCTCCCTTGAGGGGAGGGATTGAGGGAGGGTGAAACAGCAAGATGTCTCCCTTCGGTTCGACATGACAAGTACAATAAAAGGTTATAAATGAAAAACAAATTGCCGTTTAGGAGTCCCGCTGAAATTACAGGAATAATTATTTTGATTATTGCCGCAGCTGTTTTTTTTGTTAATTCCCTGTTGGCAATCGCTATCGCTCTTTTTTATATTCTTCTTTGCGTTGCGGCCGCTTTTTTTCCACAAAGCAATTTTTATCTGCCGGTAATCAGCCGCGGTAATACCGGCAAGAATTTTGTCGCGCTCACTTTTGACGATGGCCCCACCGAGCCGATAACAAGGCAAATACTGGCGTTGCTGGACAAGTATTCAGTGAAAGCGACTTTTTTTGTCTCCGGCGTAAGCGCCCTGAAGCATCCGGAAATAATCGCCGAAATAATCGCCCGCGGTCATACCATTGGCAACCATTCGTTCAATCATAATCCTTTTTTGATGCTGGGAAGTTATAATTATCTTTATCAGGAAATATTTCGGGCTCAGGAAGTTTTAAAAAAAATGGGCGTACAAACTTTTGCTTTCCGTCCGCCAGTGGGGATAATCAGTCCCAAACTGCCTTCAGTTCTTAATAAACAGGGAATGTTTTGTTTGACTTTTAGTTGCTATGCATCCGATGCCGGTAATCGCTTTATTAAAAATCTCAGTTTCAAAATACTTAAAAAAGTCAAAGCTGACGATATAATTGTACTTCACGATGTGCCACCGCGGGGCAAAGAAGACAGTGCTTTTTTATTGCAGGAAGTTGAAAAGATATTGCAGGGAATTATCGGCAAGGGTTTTAAAGTAGTCCCCCTATCCACATTAATCGGCAAGGAAATCAATTAATCAAGATTGTATCCCGGCTCTTTTTTTCATCCATCTAGGGGCAGTCTTGCGGCCAGCGAGCTTCTGGAATCCGACCGGGAATAACCTTTTCAGCCAATCCATCACATAGGCGTCCGGTCCGACCATGATGCGAAGCTTGTCCTTTTTGATTCCGGCTATTATGATTTTAGCTGCCTTGTCCGCAGTTGTGCCGGCAATAGCACGGGTAAAAAGTACTGCAGCATCTTCTTTGTTAATGGATTCGTCTGAAGCCTTGTAGAATCTGGCGTTGGCGGCAATGTTGGTTTTAATACCGCCGGGATGGACGCAGGAAACTTTGATATTGGTATCGGCCAGTTCCTGTGCCAGCGTTTCGGTAAATCCCCGGACGGCGAATTTCGCGGTGCAGTAAGGTCCGTTATTCGGATTAGTGAAGATGCCATTCACACTGCTGATATTGACGATGTGGGCACAATCCTGCTGTTTGAGGTATGGGAGAAATTCCTTACTGCCATAAACCACACCCCACAAATTAATGCCCATCAGCCATTCAAAGTCCTCATAGCTGAGATCCTCCAGAGTTTCGGCAATAACGACCCCCGCGTTGTTGATAATGATATGAACTGCGCCGTGGGCCTTCATCACTTCCTCCGCATAGCGCCTGACCTGCTCGCGGTCTGCGGTGTCCACTTTATGGGTGGTAACCCGTACGTTTTTTCTCCGTGATCGCACCATGTCAGCGGTCTCCTGAAGACCGGCTTCGTTGATATCTGATATCGCCAGATGACAGCCTTCATCCGTCAGATTCAATGCCAGCGCCCTGCCGATGCCTGATGCGGCGCCGGTAATGGCTGCGACTTTGTTGTTGAGATTTTTCATTGTTTATCCTTTATTCAAACTTTATTTATGAAAATTTTTTGAAGCGTTTTTAGATTTTTTAAGACAGGTTTTTATAAACACATCTATTTTTGTTGTCAATGTGAAAGAAAGCGGCGTTTTGTGACTATTAAAAATGCAAGGCGAAAGAATCCCCATTCGCCCCTGCCAATCCCTACAAGTCGTGGATTGGCGGGATAGTTCGTCCAATAAATTTTCGTACGCTACGCTTCTAAAAATTTGGGACTCACTACTTCGCTACGGGGATAATTCGCTCTAAGATTTTCCGAGCACTACGTTTCGGAAAATCAAGGCTCATTAATTTTTTAGTTGAAAAAAAATCAATGATATGAATTTATACGTCATGGCGTTAATTTAGCTTTGACATTGACCAATGAGGTATATTTATTGGAAAGTCAGTGGAGTTTATTAAAAGAGATAAAAGTAACAGATCGTAATCATATTGAGGCTTTAGCGGATGTACCAACTGATTCGCCTTGGTTTTCAGGACATTTTCCCGGCGAACCGATTCTTCCGGGAATAGCTTTAATTAATATAGTTGAACAGGCAATTATTCAGGATGCGTTGACAAAAGAAGTTCAGGTACAGCCGTACGCGCTTAAAAGAGTTAGATTCACACAGCCGGTGCGACCGGGAGAAACCCTTTCGGTGAGCATAAACGCTGAAGAAGAGGAAAAAGATATTTTGTTTTCCTTTAAAGTGGTGAATAAGGAAAACAATATTGTGTGCAGCGGTTCAATCATTGTAAGAAAGATAAATAAATAAGTATATAAGGAGGGTAGTGATGCCTGCAAGTCACGATATCAAAGGCATTATACGGCACGTGGCCGAAATCATTATTGATGAGCTCAAGTTAGAAGATGTTACCGTGGATACATTTAATTCTGATATGGATCTGGTGGATGAACTGGGCATTGACAGCATGGATCTGGCTACTATCGCTTTGGTTCTGCAGGATGAATACAGGATTTCGATAGATGAAGACGATTATCCCAAATTGAAAACCATTCGTCTGATTTCCGAATACATTAAAGAAAAACTGACGGCGAAGAATTAATTGATAGAAATTAAAAGGCCTATGCAGGTTAATAATAAAGAAACTCTGAAATCAGCGAAGCCGAAATTTTCCGAACTTTTAGCCGAGCCGACAGTCAAGGTGCGCTGGGAAAAGGTAAGAAAATATTTTTTTCTACGCGAATCAACTTACGACATGTCCAATCGCTGTAACATCCGCTGTGATGGTTGTTATTATTTTGAAGGTGAAAAACAATTCGCCAAAGAAATTGGCGATGCGGATGCTTGGCGCAAACTTATGCGGGAGGAAAAAGCACGCGGAATTACTTATGTTGTTCTGGCGGGAGCAGAGCCTTCTTTAGTGCCTGATCTGCTTGATGTGTGCTATCAGGAGATGCCACTGGGCAGTATTGCCACCAATGGTTTTAAAAAAATACCGGAATCAGTCGGATATAAAATACATATTTCCGTCTGGGGCAATGACGAAACCAGTATGCGAATCAGAAAAGCTAAAGATCTTTTAAAAAAACAGATTGAAAATTATGAAAATGATCCGCGCGCTGTTTTTGTTTACACTTTCACGCGGGAAAATATTGATGAGGTAAAAGAAGTTGCCGCAAAGCTTGTCACTCACGGATGTAAACTGACTTTTAATATTTTTTCTTCGCCGGTCGGTTACACAGGAAATCTACGGCATGATGATGAATCTTTTGCGCGGACAAGAAAAATGATGATGGAGCTTTTGAATAAATATCCGCTAAATGTTCTTTTTTCCGCTTATAACGCTGTGGCGCATACCCATAAAAAAAGTCTGCATGATCTTTACGGTTGTTCCTATCCCCGTCAGAATCCTTCGCAGGATATTGGACTGGGGAGGTCTTTTCGGCAATACAGAACGGACCTTAATTGGGATAGGTCGGTTGCCTGTTGCGTGCCGGATACGGATTGCGCCGATTGCCGTCATTACGCCGCCGGTTCCGCGGTTGTCACGGCGCGCCTTTACCGTCATGTGAATAGGTCTGATACTTTCAAATCCTGGTTGGATTATGTTGATACCTATCTGGCCGTCTGGGTAATGGGTTATGAGAAGGGCGAAAATCTTTGCGCTAAAATAATAGAACCGCCGCGCGCGGCGACAAGTTAGGAAGTCATTACCGATATATATATCACTTCGAACGAGGATCGATATAATGTAACAATTATAAATCAAAGATGATATCGAGGCGACAAGGAGGAGGCGACGAGGCGTATTGTACATACGTTGAGGAAACCGACGACGCAGTCAACAAAGATAGCGCTTTGATTTAGAGTTGTTAGAGGATAGTATTAATGAACACAGTCAGTTCCTTGCTGAATAAAGAATGGCACGAAAGATACAGGCGAATTTCCAATCTTAACATTCGCAGTTCGATATACGACGTAACCAACCGCTGTAATTTGCGCTGTAAGGGTTGTTTTTTCTTTTCTTCGGGAGAGCATCAGGCTGCACTCGAAGAAATGGATATAAAAAAGTGGGAAGATTTTATTGACCGCGAAAAAGAGCGCGGAGTTAATCTAGCGATTCTCATCGGCGGCGAGCCTACTTTGTGTATGGATCGCGTTGAAGCTTTCTACAAGCGCCTGCCTACTTATTGCGCCACAAATGGTTTGATTAAGATTCCCCGAGAAAAGTTTCCCGATATGATGGTGGGAATTTCCCTCTGGGGAAGCGGCGAAGACGAAAAGGTTCTCCGCGGACGCGACACTTTTGCCATTTCCAGCAAGAATTACGAAGGAGATGCTTACACTTATTATCTTTATACAATAACGCCGCGTCAGGTGGGGAAGATCGAGCCGGTTATCAAAAGAATTGCCGATGTCGGCTTGAAAGTGCATCTGCAGCTTTTATCGAATGATGAAGGCGTTGACGGCTTTTCATGGCGCGAGGGAGAACTCAAAGATTTGCGCCGCGAAATGGATGAAGTGCTGGATAAATACCCGAAGACAGTAATTTCCTGCAAATATTATCATGAAATCATTACGACTGGAAAAATGATGGGACGGAGCTTTGGTTGGAACGAGTGCCCATCAGTTACGGAATCTCTAGACAATAGAAAAAATCGTCCCCGCCGATTAATTCATTTTTCTCGCTGGGCTTCCGATTTGAAAACTGTTCATCGCTGCTGCACGTCGGCGACGCGCGATTGCTCCACTTGTAAGGACGGCGCGGCGCATATGAGCTGGGTCATGGTCAACAAACGTGAGCATCTAAAATCGACCAAAGATTTGCAAAACTGGATCGAAGTTTATGAAATGTTTGCCAAGTTGTATCATTTTATTCCTTGGTAATCCCCGACAATTTTTGATATACGCACATCTGTTATCAACATCCTCGGATTTTCCTTTGCCGCAGGAGATGATTTTATATATCTTTTTGCAATATAATTATGAATTTTAAAAAAACATTAATACTAGGTTATGACGCCGTGTCTTCTCTGGGGACGGATCTGGATACTCAATGGCAAAGAGCTGTTGCCGGAGATTGCGGCATAGGAAACTTGACCAGATTTCCGCTTAGCGCCGGTTTTCCGGTGCGTGTTGCGGGTGAAGTAGGGGAGATTGATTCGCGCCCGTATCCTTTTTTACAGCCGCGGGAAATGGCGCATTGGACATCGCCGATCTTCAAGTATGCCCTGTTGGTTGTGCATCGGGCTCTGGAAAGAAGCGGAATTGTAATCACGCCGGAAATCGCGCCGCGGGTGGCGATTACCTTCAGCACGGCAGTTGGCGGCCTGGATGCGGTTCTGCAGGCTGATCGTCTGATGGTCGCGGAAGGCAAAATGCCTAATCCTTTCACCAATCCCAATTCCTGCATTAATATGGTCGGAGGGAAGGTTTCCATTCTTACAGGCGCGACGGGGCCGATTTGCTCGACTATCACGGCTTGCGCTACCGGAATTACTTCGCTTATAATCGGCGAAATGCTCTTGCAAAGAAATATGGCGGATGTGGTTATTGGCGGCGCTGTGGATTTCCCTCTGGTTGAGCCGATTGTCGCCGGATTTGCCACGATGAACGGTGCGTACCGTCCCAAAGAGGGACAGCCGGAAGAACCGCCGGAAAAAACCAGCAGGCCATTTTCGCTTAACCGGCGCGGCTTTGTAGTTTCCGAAGGAGCGGGTTGCGTTATTCTGGCAACTGATGATTTCGCCAAAGCCCACGGTCTTAAATCAAAAATAGAAATGGCGGGGTGGTCAATGACATCGGATGCCAGCCATTTTGTTTCGCCCAATTTGACAACAGTGCAAAGATGCATCAAAGAAACTATTGCCAATACCGGACTGCGGCCGGAAGATATTGACGCGGTCAACGCGCACGCGACCTCGACAAAAATCGGAGATAAGGTTGAAGCCGATGCCTTGCGCAATATCTTCGGCAATAACGTGCCTCCTGTATCGGCGAACAAATCACAACTAGGCCACGCGATGGGCGCGTCCAGCGCCATCGAAGCAATACTGGCGATGGAGGGAATGATTAAAGAAACATTGCTGCCGACTATTAATTATGTTTCCGATCGGGAAATTGAAATTGATTGTGTTGCCGAAGGCGCAAGAAAATTAAAACAGGAATTTGTGTTGAAAAACGCTTTTGGTTTCGGCGGATGTAATTCCTGCCTGATTATGCGCAGAGTCGAATAAATGATGTCATTGCGAGTCCCGATTTATCGGGGCGTGGCAATCTAGTGAGACTCTCTAAAAACGAGTCCCGACAAGGTGGGGCGAAGTTTGAAGAGTAAGTCGAACTATCCCCGGAGCGTAGCGAAGCGGGATGTTTTGCTTCTCTACACCCGAAATGACATAAAAAGGTAAAATATGAAAGCTCCGCAGAATAGAAAAGTTTTTGTTGTCGGTTACGGCGCGGCCACCCCGCTGGGAAGCACGTTTGAAAAAACATGGAAGAGAGCGGTGAAGGGAGAAGCCGGTTTTCGCAAGGTAACCCGCTGTAAAGTTGAATCCGCCTGCGATATCGTCGGGGAAATACCGGACTGGTATCCTCTGGAACTTGATTTTACCGACGCGAAAGAAGTTTACAACTGGAACGCGGCTTTTGTTATTTTAACGATGGCGGTCTGCAAGGAGGCGTTGCAGAATTCAGGCATTGCCATTGATGCGCAAATCGCACCCAGGATGGCCTGTCTTATCGGTTCGGCACTTAATGGGTCGGACGCTTTTCGCGTTGCCGTACATGATCTGGAACACCGCGGACCGCTCAGGGTCAGTCCTTATCTGCTTCCTAATTTATGCGCGAATCTTCCCTCCGGCAAAGCGGGGATGCTGTTAAAATTTACCGGGCCGATTTTTTCTCCGCAGGGCGCCTGCGCTTCGGGCAACCACGCGATCGGCATCGGGGCGAGAATGATCAGAGACGGAGATTGTGATTTTGTTCTGGCCGGAGGTGCCGACACGCCCATACTGCCAGAGCTGATTCACGGCTTTGCCAATATGAACGCCACGATCAAGGTTTATCCCAAGGATCGCGCTTATGATAATCCTGCGCTGGCGTCGCGTCCGTTCAGCATTGACCGCAAGGGTTTTGTCCTTTCTGAAGGTGCGGGTGTGGTTGTTTTAGCAGCAGATGAAGTTATCAAAAACTATGGTCTTAAACCGAAGGCCGAAGTTTTGGGCATCGGGTGGACATCGGACGCTCATCATTATACCAGCCCTAATGCCACGACAATTATTCGAGCTCTAAGGGAAACAATTGAAGACGCTGATTTAAAGCCGGAAGATATTCAATATATCAACGCTCACGGCACTTCCACGCCCAAAGGCGACAGTACAGAAATAAAATGTCTGCGCGAAGTGTTCGGTAAAAAAATAGAAAAGATTCCCGTATCTTCAAACAAGTCTCAACTGGGACACACACTGGGAGCGACAGCGGCCATTGAAGCTGCTTTGACTATCGAAGGAATGAAGAAAGGAATCATATTGCCCACGATCAACAATATGCCGGATCCTGATTTTGCCGATATTGATGTTGTGCCCAATGAAGCACGTAAACAAAAATACGAAATCGCTCTTTCCAACGCTTTTGGTTTCGGTGGAACAAATTGCTGTGTAATTTTCAGAGGAGTGTAGAATGAAACCCAAACCTTTTAAACCGGAAATATACAATAATGATGAGCGTTACGTGCGCGACCTCACCACCGATCTTGTCTGGCATCGTTCAACATACCGGACCCTGTATGTTGACACAGACCGCTCGGAAGTGGTTTATCATGCCAATTACCTGCGTTATTTTGAATTCGGCCGGACTTCCCTGATGCGCGATATCGCTTATTCCTACAAGGAAATAGAGCAAAGCGGCTATGTTTACCCGATTTTCGATCTGGGCATCAGTTTTTATCAGCCTCTGTATTACGATGACTTGATGTATATCCATACACGGCCAGTAAATCTGGAGCGTGTGCGTTTGCAGTTTGATTACCTGATAACGCACGCGAAAAAGGGACACATAATCTGTACTGGTTTTACAAAGCATTGCGCCTTGAATCTGGCGGGCACTCCCGTGGCCGTCGATCCGAAAACTGTTCAATTATGGAAATCATTTCCCAGTTAAATGAAAAAAAACGGTATTCGTTGGATATAGAGATATATCCATACCTGCGGGATCACTATTTGGAAGGAAAAGTCATTCTGCCCGCGGTGGAAATTTTAATTATCATGGCCGGGGTTGTTAAAACCAATTTTCCTCAAATAAATATAAACTGTCTGAACAAGGCGCGCTTTTTCCGTTTTTTATCAATTTCGCCGGATACGCAGCAAAGGACGATATTTGTCGATATAGAAATTGCCGATGATGGCGTTGTTGCCGCTTCGCTCTTAACTTCGATAAAATCGAAAACAGGCACGATCAGCCGCGCAGTCGAACATGCCCGCGTGGAGTTTGCAACTGCTGACTCCACTCCATCTTTCGCGCCTCCTTTTTATGTTGTAAAGAAACTGAAAGGAAAGTGCATTAGTGTGCCTTCAACTACTATTTATCGTGAGTTGGTACCTTTTGGAGCGGCTTATCAAAACATCGTCGGTGATTTATCAGTTTCACCTGAGGGTGCCTGGGCTTATCTTTCGGGCGGAGATAACGAGGCGGATAAAAATCCACTCGGATCTCCATTTCCTTTGGACGCCGTACTGCACGAGGCTTGTGTCTGGGGACAGCGCTTTGCTGATATTGTCTCCTTCCCCGCGGGCTTTGAAAAAAGAATAATTAATCAAAAGACAAGAAAAGGAGGAACCTATCTTGGCCGGGTTGTGCCGGTAAATGTCAAGCATAATTCGCTGATATTTGACGCCTGGATTTATGATTTGGAAGGCACAATATACGAAAGCATCAGTGGTATTCAAATGCGGGATGTGTCGCAGGGACGTCTGCGTCCGCCGGATTGGATAAAGGCAGATTTGTAAGAACTAATAATTTTGCATAGCTGTACAACTTATCCTCCGCTGGCGGAGGTGGATATTGTAGGGACTGCTCCCAGAGCAGTCCGAAGCAGCTGAGGGTAAACGGGAATTGAATCATGGGAAAAACAATTTTAATTTTTCTTTTCGCTTATATTGCCGGTTCTGTAAATTTCGCCATTATTTTTTTTAAAATAACGGGTAAGGAAGACCCCCGCCTTAGCTTCAGCGGCAACGCGGGAACCACAAACGTTTACCGCCAGGCGGGCATTTTATGGGCGTCAGTTATTTTTTTATTGGATATTGGCCGGGCAATGACGGTCGCGGTTATAGCGATTTATTTTTTAAAAGAACCTTTGCTTCCCTGGGCGGGGTTTTTTCTTGTCTTAGGAAACAGCTTTCCTTGCTTTCATGGTTTTCATGGCGGCAAAGGGGTGGCTAATTATTTAGGTTTTACTGCCCTTGTGGCGCCGTGGGCGGCTGTGGTTTCCGCGGCAATCTGGCTAGTTGTTTACGGGATCGTCCGGATTACTTTTATTGCTTCATTTTTTATGATTTTAACTCTGGTCTGCGGACAGGCTTATGCTCTTCACTGGCAATTCAGCGCCGTATCCGGCGCGTTGGCTACTTTTCTGCTTATCTTATTTAATCACAGAAAAAATATTGTCAACTACCGGAAAACTGCCTGACATCAAAAGCTTGATGACTGATGGTTTGGAAGAATCCACTCTGCTCGTTATTTGTGAAACATACCATTCGTATTTTATATTTAAAAATTTATCCTTTTTTCTTCTACTACAAGAGGTCTTTTCATTACACGCGTATTAATATTAAGTATGTATTCTCCGAGAAACCCGATAAAGAAAAGCTGAATGGAACCGAGGAAGAATATCGAAATTATAATAGGCGCTGTACCAAACGGAAACTTGTCCCAGAAAATCAGCTTCATTATAAGATAGTACATGGCAACGGCGAAAGACATGCCCGCAATTATAAAACCGGAAATCGTCGCGAGACGCATAACCATTTTAGAATACGAAGTTATACCCAGCATGGCCATGTCATAGAGCGTGTACCAGTTATTCTTAGTCTTGCCGAAGCGCCTTTTCTGCTGAACGTATTCTATTTCCATCCTGGCAATACCCAGCTCAGCCACTATTCCCCGCATGTAAGGCATGGGGTCGTCCAATTGCCTGAGCACATCAACGAAGGTCTTATCGTACAGGCCGAAACCGGTGAAATGTTCAACCTGCTCTGTATCTGATATCTTTTTTATCAATTTATAATAAATAGACCTCAACATGTAAATTAATGGATTTTCATAACTCTTCTTTTTTTTGCCTATGACAACCTTGGAGCCTTTTTCCCACTCTCTTACAAAATTCACAATCATTTCCGGAGGGTCCTGAAAATCAGCGCACATGACTATTGTACAGTCGCCGGATGTCTGCAGTAGGCCATGATAAGGAGACCTTATATGCCCGAAATTTTTAGCATTGAAAATTGACTTGATTTTTTTATTGGTCGCGCATAACTCCAGTATGTTCTCTCTTGTTCTATCCTGTGAATAATTATCAATAATAAGAATTTCATAATCATATTCAGGCAATTTTCCGGAAAGAATATTTATTAATTCAGCGCATAGAGGTTTAATATTTTCTTCTTCATTAAAAGTCGGAACAAGAATTGAGATTTTTTTCATTGTAAGTTCTCCCTGCACCATTTTATGGTTTCTTTTATTCCCTGTTCAAAATTAACCGCTGGCTTAAAGCCAGTATCTTTCTTAATTTTAGATATATCAGCGCAAAGATGCATCACCTGGCCTTGGCCGTAGTCTATTTCCCCTATTCCGAGCTCAAGGTCGGGGTCAATCGTGTTATGTATTATTTTAACATATTCAATCAGCGGGCGGCAAATACCACTGCCGATATTATAAACACTGCCATCCCTGCCTTTTTCACCAGCCAAAAGAAGGGCATGCGCCGCTTCGGAGCAGTACAAGTAATCCCA
>JAPLJP010000026.1 GCA_026388535.1 Deltaproteobacteria bacterium
TAAAAAAGTTTTGCATAAAAACCCTATTTTGGTTTCCGGAGCCAAGGATGATTGTTCTGTAGAAGTCGCCCTGCAATATAACGAAACCTATCTGGACAATATTTTTGCTTTTGCCAACAGCATTAACACGACCGAAGGCGGCACGCACTTGATCGGTTTCCGCTCGGCGCTCACCCGTGTTTTTAACAATTACGCCACCAACAATAAATTAATCAAAGACGGCAAGGAATCCCTGCGCGGTGAAGATTTAAGGGAAGGATTGGCTTGCGTCATCAGCGTGAAAGTCAAGAATCCGCAGTTTGAAGGACAGACCAAAACCAAACTGGGCAACTCTGAAGTGCGCGGCCTGGTGGAAGGCATAGTTTACGAAAAGATCGGCAGTTATCTGGAAGAAAATCCATCTGTCGCTAAACAGATATTGAATAAATGCATGGAAGCGGCGCGTGCCAGAGAAGCGGCCAGACGAGCCAAGGAATTGACCCGCCGCAAAAGCGCGCTGGAAGTTGGCGCCTTGCCGGGGAAACTGGCTGATTGCCAGGAAAAAGATCCGGCCTTGAGCGAAATATATCTGGTGGAAGGCGATTCCGCCGGCGGTTCGGCCAAACAGGGACGTGACCGGAAAAATCAGGCCATACTGCCTCTGCGCGGCAAGGTATTGAACGTGGAGAAAGCCCGCTTTGATAAAATGCTGCAGAATGAAGAAATCAAAACGATGGTTACGGCTTTTGGAGCGGGCATTGGAGCCGAAGATTATGACATCAGCAAACTGCGGTATCATAAAGTCATTATCATGACGGATGCTGATGTGGACGGCGCTCATATCCGCACCCTGCTTTTGACTTTCTTCTTCCGGCAAATGCGGGAACTTATTGAAAGGGGATATTTGTTTATCGCTCAGCCGCCGCTTTTTAAAGTTGTGGAGAAAAAAAAGGAATTCTATATCCAGAATGAGGAGCAGATGAAAAACTACATTCTGGAAAACGGCGTGGAAAAAGTACAACTGGTCATGGGCGACGGCTCTCCGTTTCCGGCGACCGGCAATAAATTATTGCTCTTGATTAAAAAAGTTATGCGGATTGAAGACCTGCTCGACCGTTTTGAAAGGGAAGGGCGCGACAGAAATCTGATCCGCATATTGGCCGGTGATCCCACTTTGACCGACGATAGCTTTAAAAGTGAAAAAGCGCTTTCGTCCATCGCGAAAAGAACAGGCGTTGCTCTGGGCGAGAGTTTTACCGATTTTAACATTGACCCGGACGAGGATCACGGCGGGTTCAAAATAGTTTTTAATATGACGAAGAACGGGCAAATCTTTCCATCCTGTTTGAACCGGGAAGTCTTCCGCACGCCGCAGTTCGCGGATATCCGGTCCCTGCTGGATCAGGTTTCCATTATGGGCGAGGCCCCTTACAGCGATCAGGGCGAAGAATCTTCAACGCCTGTCATTCTGGAGAGCTCCAAGGCACTCGTGGATCATATTGTCTTTCTGGGCAAGAAAGGTCTGGCCGTTCAGCGCTACAAAGGCCTGGGTGAAATGAACCCCGAACAACTGTGGGACACCACGATGAATCCGGAAAAACGCACACTGCTGCAGGTCACTGTCGAAGACGCGGTGCTGGCTGATGAAATATTTACAACACTCATGGGTGATCAGGTCGAACCGCGGCGTGATTTTATATATCAAAATGCCCTGTATGTTTCCAATTTGGACATTTAGAAAATACTTTTAGATTAATGATTTTGCCGGCTGAAAATCAGTCAGCTTTATATTGAGAGAGGATGAAACAAAATGGAACGTGATATCCACCACAAGCAAACACTGGTGAATATAGAAGATGAAATGAAAAAATCCTACATGGATTACGCCATGAGCGTCATCATCGGCCGGGCTATTCCCGATGTGCGTGATGGCCTCAAGCCGGTGCACCGCCGGATTTTATATGCCATGTATGAAATGGGCAACCGCTATAACAAACCCTACAAAAAATCCGCCCGTATCGTCGGCGAGATCATGGGTAAATATCATCCGCACGGCGACGCGGCCATTTATGACACCATGGTGCGTATGGCACAGGAATTTTCTCTGCGCTACATGCTGGTGGACGGACAGGGCAACTTCGGTTCGATTGACGGCGATCCGCCCGCGGCCATGCGTTATACGGAAAGCCGTTTGGCGCGCATTTCCGATGAAGTGCTGGCCGATCTGGAAAAAGAAACCGTTGATTATGTGCCCAACTATGACGAATCACTCACGGAGCCGTCGCTGCTGGCAACACGCATTCCTCTTTTGCTGCTCAATGGAACATCCGGCATCGCTGTCGGTATGGCGACCAATATTCCGCCCCATAACCTGAAGGAAATTATCAACGGCACCATCGCCTGCATTAAGAATCCGGATATTACCATCGAACAACTGATGCGACATATTCCGGGTCCTGATTTTCCCACGGCCGGTTTCATCAATGGCCGGGAAGGAATTCTTTCCGCTTATAAAACGGGACGAGGCATCATCCGTATCCGAGCGAGGGCGCTGATTGAAAAGAACTCCCGCAACGATAAAGAAACCATTGTCGTCACAGAACTGCCTTATCAGGTCAACAAGGCTATGCTGATCGAAAAAATAGCCGAACTGGTGCGCGATAAAAAGATAACCGGCATTTCCGATTTGCGTGACGAATCCGACCGGGACGGCATCCGTGTGGTAATTGAACTCAAACGGGATGAAAATTCGGCCATCATCCTCAACCAGCTCTATAAATTCACGCAAATGGAAGTCTCCCTGGGCGTCATCATGCTGGCGATCTCCGAAAACAAGCCGCAGGTTTTCAACCTCAAAGAAGTGCTCGAAAAATTCATCAGCTTCCGTCGTGATGTTGTCATTCGCCGTACAAAATTTGATCTGGCGCGCGCCCAGGAACGAGCGCATATTTTAGAAGGCTACATTATCGCTTTAAACAATATCGACGCAATTATTAAAGTCATTAAAGCGTCGAAGACGCCCGCGGAGGCGGCGGTGCAGTTATGCGCTAAATTCAGTTTATCGGAAATCCAGGCCAAAGCGATTCTGGAGATGAGACTCCAGCGCCTGACCGGTCTGGAAAGAGCGAAGATCGACGAAGAATACGCCGAAGTAACCAAACTTATCAAACATCTTCAGGCAATTTTGGATGATCCGCAGAAGGTTCTGCAGGTTATCATGGATGAACTAAATGAAATCAAGGAACGTTACGGCGATGAACGCCGCACGGAAATTGTCGCCAGCTCCGAAGATATCAATATTGAAGACATGATCGTGGAAGAAGATGTGGTCGTGACGATATCCCATACCGGCTATATCAAGCGCAACGCGGTCAGCCTTTACAAGAGCCAGCACCGCGGCGGGCGCGGCAAGATGGGCATGGGCACGAAGGAAGAAGACTTTGTGGAAAAAATCTTTATTGCCTCCACGCATCATTACCTGCTGGTCTTCACCAGCGCGGGGAAAGTGCATTGGTTAAAGGTTTATCAAATACCGCAAGCCGGACGCGCGGCCAAAGGCAAGGCCATGATCAATCTGGTTAATCTGGCGCCGGGTGAAAGTGTCCGGGCGACATTACCGGTCAAGGAATTTGTTGAAGATAAATTTATTGTGATGGTAACGAAAAAAGGAATCATCAAAAAAACGGAACTGGCTGCTTACGCCAATCCGCGTTCCGGAGGCATCATCGCTATTTCTATTGATGAAGGCGATGAACTGGTGGATGTACAGTTGACTATGGGCAATCAGGATATCTTCATAGCATCAAGGTTGGGCATGGCCATTCGTTTTAAGGAAGATGATGTGCGGGATATGGGCCGAACCGCGCGCGGCGTGCGCGGCATTAATCTGGACGAAGGAGATGATGTTATCGGTATGGATATTCCCGCCCAGAACACTTTCATGCTTACGGTTTCCGAAAATGGCTTCGGCAAGTGCACGCCGATTGACGAATACCGTGTACAAACCCGCGGTGGCAAAGGAACAATCAATCTCAAAACGGTGGACAAGGTCGGTAATGTTTCCGGCGTTCTACAGGTTATCGGTGAAGATAACGTCATGTTGATCAGCAATGCCGGCAAAGTAATACGTCTGAAGGTACAGGAAATACCGGTCAATCATCGCGTCACGCAGGGCGTGAAGCTGATTGAACTGGATCCCGAAGAAAAACTCGTCGGTGTAGCACGAACTACTTCTGAGACAGAAAGCAGCGGAAACGGCGATGACGACGCTGATGGAACTGCCGAAGACAACGGCGTTGAAGAATAGTAGTGAGCCAAGCTAAGAGCGAACGTAGTGACGCTCGAAGCGTAAGGCGAACTATCCCCGAAGCGCAGCGAATGGGGATCGGAGCCAAGTTAATAATGAGACCCAAGCTTCAGAAACAAAGTGTACTGAAGCTTGCTGGACGAATTATACCAGGCACGAAGTGCCGTGGTAAATAGAAGTCTTAATAAATAAGTTTTTATAAAAGAATAATCATGGAACACAAGCTTCATCATCGTAAGAGTTGAAGCTTGTGCATTGCGTTATTTCGCAAAGTGGAAAATCAAAACCCGTGGTATAAACCGATTCATAAAAACAATTTTGGCTGTAATATAATCTAAATCAATTTCATTATGATCGGTCCGATGTTAACCAAAAAAAATATATAGAAAACCGATTAGTAATGCAAAATCTAGGAGGCTCATATGGTTCTTAATTGGTGGCATTCCCCGGAAATAATAAGCAAATTACAAATAATTATAGCTGTCCTGATTATATGCCTTACTGGTTTTGGATTATTACTCAAAGTGCAGGGAGATCGCCTCAAAAAACAAATAGAAAAAGAAAAAACTACTGAATTACAAAATGAATTAACAATGACGAAGAATAAACTGAACAACTCTGACCAAACAATTAAACAACTAACCATAGTGACAGAGCAGGCGAAAGGGCAAATAAATAATCTGGCGGATGATTCAATAAAGGCACACAAAACAATAGAAGCTTTAAATATTAAAGCAAAAAAAGCGGAGAGAGGTATCTCCTCAACATATGATTTCCAAGGGATTAAACGTGATATTTCACCAGGTGTCATTAAGGCAAACATGGGAGAAGAAACAGAGGTATTTAAGAAATTGGTCAACTTAGAAAAAGAGAAAAAATATCCCGATTTGGCATCTCTCTGTAAATCACAAATAGTTAAAACTCCCGACTGGCTCACACCATATTTATTTCTTGGTGTGGCCCAAGCCAATATGGGCCTCAAGACAGAGGCTCTTTCAAATTTTGAACATGTTATTAAAAATGCTCCTGGAGCCATGTCCAACTACAAATTCTTTGATCATACGGCAGATATCGGTGTTGAAGTGACGGGCCGGACCAGAAGAGAGCTTTTTGTGACCGCTGCCGGGGCTTTGTTTGATGTAATGATTGAGAGCAAAACCGGTGAGGCTTCGGAAAAACAGCATAAAACAATAACGATTGAAGGCGCGGACGCTGCCGACTTGCTGATTAATTTTTTACGGGAGCTTCTTTATCTGTTCAATGGCGAAAAGTTTATAATAGTTCGGTGCGAAATGATTAAGTTCACCAATAAAGAATTGCAGGCACGGTTGACAGGAGAATCGTTTAACAACAAAAAACATTTGATTAAAACCGAGATCAAGGCGGTAACCTATTCCGGCGCACAGGTTGAGAAACTTGAAGATCACTGGACAGCAAGGGTGATCTTCGACGTTTGAAAAGTATAAAAGTCCCCCTTTTTTAAAGGGGGAGTAAGGGGGATTTAAATGACACTTGCTGAAATCGCGCAGAGCGAAGATTGAAGCATCAGTGGAGGTATCCCACGGCGCTTTGCGCCTGGGATAGTTCGTCCAACAAATTTTAGCGCGTTATACTTCTAAAATTTGGGACTCACTAAATCTCCCCTAGCCCCTCTTTACCCTAAAGGGCACACGTAAAAAAGAGGGGGAAAACTCATTTGAAACAGAGGTGCTTTAAATCATTTATATATTAACCGAATTTTATCCACCTCCGTCACTGCGTGACACCTCCGCCAGCGGAGGACATTAACTTGAAGAGAATGCATCATGTCTGGAATTGTTTTAGAAAAGTTAGATGATAACCGCTGGCTGCTTCCTCAAACAGGCGGCATGCGCGTGCCGGGGATTATCTACGCCAATGAAAAAATCTATCAGCTCTTACGTGGCGACGAAAGCGCGAAGCAGGTGGCCAATGTAGCGCATTTGCCCGGTATTGTAAATTACTCGCTGGCCATGCCGGATGTCCACTGGGGGTATGGCTTTCCCATCGGCGGTGTGGCGGCCTTTGATCTGGACGGCGGCATTATTTCGCCGGGCGGCGTCGGTTACGATATCAACTGCGGCTGCCGTCTGATGACAACGAATTTAACTCTGGATGATATTAAGGCAAGACTCAGCGATTTAACCACGGCCTTGTATCAGCATATCCCTTCCGGCGTCGGCTCGACCGGTTCGGTAAAATTATCGGGGAAGGATCAGAAGAAGGTGCTCGAAGATGGCGCGGCCTGGGCGGTCAAGGCGGGTTTCGGTTTACAGGAGGATCTGGAAACAACGGAAGACGGCGGCGCCATTAAAGGGGCCGATCCGGAGCAGGTATCGGCACGCGCGCTGGAGCGCGGCAAACAGCAGTTGGGCACGCTTGGGTCCGGCAATCATTTTCTGGAAATTGAGGTTGTTCAGGAAATCTTCGATGAAGAAGCGGCCCAGGCCTTTGGTTTGCGCAAAGGGCAGATTGCCGTCATGATTCATACCGGTTCGCGCGGCCTGGGTTATCAGATTTGTGATGATTATCTGGCGTTGATGGTCAAGCACGCTCGCGACACAGGCATAGAGCTTCCGGACAGACAACTGGCCTGCGCCTATTTGGAGTCGGGACGGGGGAAAAATTATCTGGCGGCCATGGCTTGCGGCGCCAATTACGCCTGGGCCAACCGGCAAATTCTGATGCATCGCACACGGGAAATATTTGAAAAAACTCTGCGCATGTCGCCGCGTGAAGTGAATATGCGGCTTGTTTATGACGTCTGCCATAACATTGCCAAGATAGAAGAATTTAGCATCGGCGGAATTATGAAGAAACTTTGCGTTCACCGCAAAGGCGCGACACGCGCTTTTCCCGCCGGACATGAAGCGGTTCCCGCGCGCTACAAAAGTGTCGGCCAGCCGGTGCTCATTCCCGGCGATATGGGCAGCGGCTCGTATGTGCTGGTTGGTCAGGAAAAGGCGATGTCGGAAACTTTCGGCAGCGCCTGTCACGGAGCGGGCAGGGTGATGAGCCGGACGCAGGCAATCAAATCCAGCCGTGGGCGTTCCATCAGCCGCGAACTGGCCGAGCAGGGTGTTTTGGTGATGGCCGGATCCAAAGGCACGCTCAGCGAAGAAATGCCCGAAGCTTATAAAAATGTGCAGGACGTTGTGCAAGTGATGCACGATTCAGGAATTGCCAGAAAAGTGGCGAAATTGAAATCCATTTCTTGTATAAAGGGTTAATGGTGGAACCGCTTCGCTTGTTCCACAAACTGACGCCTCATGTGTTGAGAGCTGGCACGAAAATGAAGATTTTCCCGCCCCTGGTGGGCGGGAATTAAAGGGCGGGGGATTTTATTAAAAGGGTTTCACCCTCCTTTTAATTTCCTCTACCCTAAAGGGCACCATGGCCGTCGAGGGAGGAAAGATAAGAAATTGAGCATAGGACTGTTTAGTGGAAAAAATGGTGAAGCTGGTGTAAGAGGAGTTGAAAATATTTCCGGGAGAACAAAATGACCGAAATCATTTTTGATAAAAATGAAGATTGGGAAAACAGAATCCTGTGCAGTGATGAATCATGTATTGGAACTATCGGTCCTGATGGTAAATGCAGGGAATGCGGAAAACCTCACGAAGGTGAACTCCCCTCGGAACAAGGCGCAAGAATTGGTCAAGCTGTGACGACAGAAGAGCACAAATCAGTTTCTTCAACAAATTTGGATTGTGGCGACGATTGGGATAAAAGAGTTTTATGTAGTGATGAATCCTGTATCGGCACCATCGGTTCCAGCGGCCGCTGTCGTGAATGCGGCAAACCCTCTATTAACAAATAAACACTTCATTAGGTACCTTGCCTCAATAAGTCGTCCGTTCTCAACTAAACCGCCTGGTAAACTCACTATTTAAACTATTTTAGTTTATCAACAGTTATTATCCATGCTGTAATCATATAAGTAGTTGAATGTCTGAATATATATTAAAAACAAAAGTAAAAATATTTTAAAAATGTTGACAGGTTATATAATATTTAATATTTACCAGCGGGTAAATAATTTTTAGATATATAAAGTTTGGGGAAGTTGAGCGAGATATACCGGCAATTCAATAATTCTATAAGAATAGCAAAGGGGTTTTTATATGGATGAGAAAATACCGCGGTCGAGTGAAAACGACTATTCAACAGACATAACTAAGGCACGTCAGAAATTTATTGAATCAAAAACAGGTGTGAATCTAAAGCACGTTAAAAAATACTCATTTGATCCCGGAATTCTTCCCGGCAACATCGAGCATTTCACTGGTGTGGCGCAGGTGCCTATCGGGATTGCGGGACCAGTGCTTGTCAACGGCGAGCATGCCAACGGCGATTTTTATGTTCCCCTCGCGACTACGGAGGGCACGCTGGTGGCAAGCTATAACAGGGGCATGAAAATAACCAGGATGAGCGGCGGAATCGACGTAACGATATCGGACGACGCGATGCAGAGAGCCCCTGTTTTTATTTTCAAGAATGCCCGTGAAGCGCGGGACTTCGGGCTCTGGCTGGACAAAAGTTTCCTCGAAATAAAGGCGCAGGCCGAAACAACCACCAGTATCGGCAAACTAGTGATCATCGAACGCTATCACGCGGGAAGGTATATGTATCTGCGGTTCGATTACACCACCGGCGATGCGGCCGGGCAGAACATGACCGGCAAGGCGACATTCATGGCGTGCGAGTGGATTCGGTCGCACTATGAACCGGCGAAAGTGTACATCCTCGATTCGAATTTCGCGACCGATAAAAAGGCCTCAATGATAAACACCCTGAAAACGCGCGGGAAACGGGTCACCGCCGAGGTGACCATACCTGAGGCGATAGTGCGGAGCGAGATGAACAGCTCTCCGTTCAAGCTCGAATACGGTCTGAAAGTTTCGATGATCGGCAGTTATATGTCGGGGGCAATGAACAACGGACTCCATTCAGCGAACGCGCTGGCGGCGCTCTTTATAGCCACCGGCCAGGACGCGGCAAACGTCGCGGAATCGCATACCGCGGTGGTGAACGCGGAACGGACAAGGGAGGGAGACTTCTATTATTCCATCACTATCCCATCGCTTATAGTCGCCACATACGGGGGCGGCACTGGCCTCGCCACACAGCGGGAATGCCTTGAGATACTTGGGTGCTTCGGGGTGGGAAAGGTGATGAAATTCGCCGAAATAGCCGCAGCGACGGCACTTGCAGGGGAGATATCCCTCATGAGCGCTATTAATATAGACAAGCTGTCCCGCGCCATAGATTGGGTATCGAGCCACGATAAAATGGGACGTAACCGTTAAAGATACTATTTTTTAATAGTCAATAGTCACCTTAACGTTTTCCTCTTTCAAAGCTAATTGATCCGGTGGCGGGAGAAAATCTTTTACGATTTTTAATTTTCCCATTTGTTCGTCCGTAAATTCAGCGCACGCCAATTCGTTGAAGATATTTATTGTGCAATTTAGTAAGCAGTATGAGGGCGACAATCGAACCTATCAGACACCAGAACATATCGGTTTGCGTATCCCAGATGTAACCCTGTGTTCCGAGAAAAGCTTCCGTATCGGCTGGATTGGAAAGGGATGCCATCCATTCAATGATTTCATACAATGCGGAAAAAGCCAGAGGCACACAGATGGAAACAAAGCCAAGCATTTTACCTCGCTTAAGCGGAGATGTGCGCGCTATAATTTCACGGGTATATATAGCCGGACCGAAGCCCTGCATGAAATGCCCGATCTTGTCATAATTATTGCGGGTCCATCCGAACCAGTCTTCCATCCAGAATCCCAGTGGTACTTTGGCGTAAGAATAATGACCACCAAACATCAAAATTACGGCGTGGATGGCGATCAGAGTATAGGTTAAATTGGTCAGCGGGAATCTTTTATATGTAAGCAGTATGATCGGCAAGGCGATCATGAAAGGAGCTGTTTCCAAAACCCATGTCAGGCGGGTATCATGCGGCCCGATTCCGGACCACGCCCAGAAGAGAAGGACGATTGCTAATAATATGATGTGATAGTTTTTAGATGACATATTCTATTTGTTGTCCGAACCATCAGTTGGATGAAAAGAAATGCCGATTTATTATGATTGTGTTCCTAATTGAGGATATTAATATCCTCAATTAGGAACTTGTTAATATAGGCTTATTGAACTTTTAATCCAATTCTATCCCAACGCACTACTTGCTTTTCCTTGTACCACGACCAGTAAATAAATTTTACAGTACCTTGTATTTTTGTTTTTTCTACAGGACCAAAAAACCGGCTGTCAAGGCTTTCATCTCTGTTATCACCCAATACAAAATAAAAGTCTGCCGGTATTACTATAGGTCCAAAGTTGTCCCGCGGTTGTTGACTTGCCGGATATATAACTGCGTCATGATAAGTAACATAGCTCTCTTTCACGGGATTGCCATTAATAATAAGTTGTTTGTTTCTAATTTCTACAGTTTCACCCCCAATTGCTACAACTCGTTTTACTAAATCTTTAGATGGATTATTAAAGTATTTAAAAACTATCACATCATTTTTTTGAGGATTTTTGGCTGACTGGGTTCGATCAACAAGGATATGATCACCTTTAAGTATTGTCGGCTCCATTGTCGTAGAAGGAATTTTATAGGCTTTAATAATATTGAATTTAACAACTGTTGATACGGTAAAGCTTAAAATTGCAACCAGCGTAGCAATTCCAATATAGAAGATTGTTTTATTATATTTTTTTAAATGGTATTCGACACTAAATTTTTTTGCAGTTTTTACAGCATCAATAAAAACATAGATATAAAATGCCATACATATGATCACATATGCAACAAGAAAAAACTTAATATAGTTGCTGTAAAGACATATGATTTTTGCTGGAATAATAAAAAAAGGGAGTGCATAAATCAAAAAAGCTTTTTTAAGTTCACCGTTGTAAACTTGCCCAAGTCCTGGTTGAATTAGACTTAATAATCCCGCAGCCCATACGTCTCTTGGTTTATTTTCCATAAAGTTTTTTATTTAATATTCTTCGGTATCATTACTCCTCATTCGCTTCGGGGATAATTCCAGTTGCGCTTCGAACTTCGTTTCACTCAGGGGATAGTTCAACCATCAAGTTTCAGTGCGCTACGCTTCTGAAACTTGGGTTTCACTAAAATTCGTACAGCTTTTCACCTGGTATAACTGTAAACTTATGCTTCAGCAAAATGTCGATGGCCTTTTCTGGATTGTCGAAGCGGAAGATGATGACGGCGTTCTGGCCGCTTTTCTCCACAAAGGCGTAAAGGTATTCCACGTTAATGCCTTCTTTGGAAACAACTTCCATGATGCTATGCAAGCCGCCCGGTTTGTCGGGAACTTCCACGGCGACAACAGGGGTTTTGCTGACTTGAAAACCGCTATCTTTAAGAACTTTATTGGCCTTCTCCACATCATTGACAATCAAACGCAGAATGCCGAAATCAACTGTTTCCGCCAGCGACAGAGTTCGAATATTAATGTTGGCATCTCTAAGCACGCGCGTTGCATGCTCCAGCGAGCCGGGTTTGTTTTCCAGAAAAACAGATATTTGTTCTACTTTCATCGTAACCCCCTTATGGATTAGTAGCGGCGCTTATCAATAACTTTCGCCCCTGTTTTTTGCAGAGTATTGGGCTGGACGAGCTTTACGCGCGCGGCAATACCCAGATAATCCTTCATGTCCTTGACAATTCTTTTTTCAATTTTCTGCAGTTCTTTCACGCCGCCGGAATCGCTGCATATCTTATCGCTGACTTCCACCTGCAAGTCGAGAGAATCCAGCGCTCCCACTTTATCAATAATGATTTGATAATTGGGCTGTAATCCTTCAATATCCACTAAAATAGCTTCGATTTGTGAAGGGAAAATATTGATGCCGCGGATAATCAGCATGTCGTCGCTTCGTTTCAAGACTCTTTCCATTTTGACATGACTGCGGCCGCAGCGGCACGGCTCTGTTATCAGGCGCGATATATCGCCGGAACGGTAACGGATGAGAGGACCCGCTTCTTTAGTCAGAGTCGTGAAAACCAGTTCGCCTTCGGAACCTTCCGGCAGTACTTCGCCGGTTTGGGGGTTGATTGTTTCGACAATAAAATGGTCTTCAAAAATATGCATTCCATTACGGCCTTCCAGGCATTCCATCGCCATGCCCGGGCCGATAACTTCCGATAGTCCAAAGAGATCCAGCGCGGTTATTCCGAAAGCCTTTTCAATTTCATCACGCGTCGACTTGTTCCATGGCTCCGCTCCGAAAATGCCCACGCGCAGTTTAAGCGATTTCATGTCCACGCCAAGAGCCTTACCTTCTTCGGCCAGATGCAGTGCGTAGGAAGGTGTACAGCAGATAACAGTCGGCCCGAAATCCTGCAGAATCATGATTTGCCTTTTGGCGTTTCCTCCGGACATGGGGATAACACTCGCGCCTATTTTTTCCGCGCCGTAATGCAACCCAAGCCCGCCGGTGAACAAACCATAACCGAAGGCGTTATGAATAATATCATTTTTTGTTATACCCGCGGCGACAAGACAGCGCGCGATGAGATCAGACCATGTTTCGATATCGCGTTTGGTGTAACCGAAAACAGCCGACCGGCCGCTGGTGCCGGAAGAAGCATGCAGCCGAACGACACTGCTCATAGGCACGGAAAATAAACCGAAGGGGTAATTATCCCGTAAATCTTTTCTGGTAATGAAGGGAAGCTTTTTCATGTCGGCAATGGATTTTATATCGTCGGGTTTGACTTTAGCGGCGTCAAAAGATTTTTTATAAAATCCCACCGTATGATAAACCCGTTCCAGAACCTGTTGCAGTCGTTTGACTTGCAAGGATTTTATGACTTCACGGGGCATGGTTTCAAATTCTTCGTTGTAGATCATGGTGGTGCCTCCCTTATATAATGGATACTAAACAGGAAAAGAGTCTAACAAAACTTTATGCCTCTGGCAAGAAGCTTTCTATAAAAAGAAGACCTTATGCGGTCTTTTGCTGTAAATAACTTTCGGCAAGGAGAATCCCTAAAACGGTTTTAGCGTCAATTATCTCGCCGTTTTTTATTAAATCTCTCGCATGAGAAAAACTGGCGGGCATTATTTCAATGAATTCATCTTCGTCGGGCGTAAGCGGCGCGCTAAAAAGATCCCGGGCAAGAAAAAAATACATATATTCATTGCAGTATCCCGGAAGTAAGTAGCCTTCGAAAAGTTTAACAAGAATTTTTGCTCTAAAACCGGTTTCTTCGGCCAGTTCCCGCTGCGCGCAGACATCTGGGGATTCCTCTAAATTATCCAGCGAGCCGGCCGGAATTTCCAAAATATGTTTTTTAACAGCGATGCGGTATTGTTTGATGAGAATTAGTTCGTTTTTATCGTTGATGGCGACAATGGCGACGGTGTGGTTGTGTTTTATCCAGCTTTGCCTGGTTGTCTTGCCGTTGGGCAGATCAACTTCTTCTTCCCAAACATCGAAAATTTTACATTGGTACGCTAAAGATGGGTTGTTTTTTTTCATCAACGCGTCGCTTAATTCAGTTTGTCTTGATTATGGATAACAAATGTCTTTCGATTTCTTCTTTCGGCAGAGCTCCAGTCAACTTCTGCACCATCTTGCCTTCCTTAAAGAAAAGCATGGTTGGAATACTGCGAATTCCATATTGCGAAGCGGTAAGCGGATTTTCATCAACATTAAGCTTGACGACCTTGACTCCATTGGCATAATCGGAGGCCAACTCGTCAATTATGGGTGATAATGTCCTGCAGGGACCGCACCAGGGTGCCCAGCAATCAACCAAAACGGATGTTTCAGAACTCAGCACTTCGCGGGCGAATGTATTATCTGTTACCTCGAACGCCATGATTTTTTGTTGAGGAATTATCAAGGGTTCGTGACATTTGCCGCATAAAGGTTTTTGGTTTAAACGATCTTCAGACAGTCTGTTTTTCGTGCCGCATTTCAGACAAGGAATAATTAATTCATCCAGCGAAGCGCCGCACTTGCCGCAGATAGACCTGCCCTGTAATTTTTGTTTTGGTATTCTATTTTTTGTGCCGCAATTGAGACAGCGGATAATCACGTTTTCAGACATATTCATTAACCTTTGTTATTATTATCTCTTTTTTGCCGGAAAAAGGCAAATCATATAGCAACGCTCACTAAAACCGGTTTAAGTATCCGAACAAGTTCAGCGGAAGGCATCCGCGCCAGTAAACCACGACTGCCCGCGTTGATAAAAATTTCCGGCAAATCGGCCACGGTATTTTCCATGTAAACAGGCATTGTTTTTCTTGTGCCGAAAGGCGACGTGCCGCCGACTTTATAGCCTGTATGTTTTTCCGCGATTGCCGGGTTGCAAGGTGAAATCGACTTTACGCCGATAGCTCGGGCAAGTGATTTTGTGGAAACCTCCTTATCACCGTGCATTAAAATAATCAGCGGTTTGCCTGTTTCGTCCTCCATTGCCAGCGTTTTAATAACGCGATGTTCTTCAACCCCCAGTTTTTTTGCCGATACTTTCGTGCCGCCCCTTTCCTCGTATTGGTAAGTATGCAGAGTAAAATCAGCTTTTTGCGCCTTCAGAGCTAAAATAGCTGGTGTTGTCGGAATTTTTTCTTTTGTCATCAGGGATTATAATAACAATTAAAACTAAAAAAGCAATATACGCCGGGTTAAATCACTGGTCTCATTAATAGAGCCCCACTTAGCTTCGCACTAGGGACAATTCAACTTACAGACATTACTGCGCTCAGCTTGTAATATCTGAGTTTCATTGATTCCACTAATGCTTTCTATAGTCAGCGAGCCTCAAATCCCGCGTCGCTTCGCTTCTGGGATAATTCAACTTACATATTTCAGTGCACTCCGTTTCTGAAATATGCGTTTCATTATTTTTTGATTCATTCTCTTGATTTTACTTTTATTTTAAGTTATCTGTGCAAAACGTATTTTTGACGGGGAGAATTTAATTGCAAATCAATCCTTACCCGAAACATAAACTTATACGCGATTCCGTGCGGCATTTTGCAGAAACGGAACTTTCGCCTATTGCCGCCGAAATAGACCGCAGTGCGACTTTTCCTGTGGAAGTTATCGGGAAAATGAAGGCGCTTAATTATTTCGGCCTTCAGGTGCCCAAGGAATTTGGCGGCGCGGCAATAGATTCTATCAGCGCCGCCATAGTTGTAGAAGAAATATCCCGCGTTTGCGCCGCGATAGGTTTGTGTATCACGGTGCATAACGGAGTTGCTGTTTATCCGTTTCTCCAGTTTGCCACTCCGGCGCAGAAAAAACATTATCTGCCTAAATTAGCCAGCGGTGAATTTATCGGCGCTTTCAGCCTGACTGAGGCCAATGCCGGTTCCGATTCGGGAAGCGTGGAGACAACAGCGATAAAAAAAAATCAGGAATACATATTAAACGGAACGAAAATATTTGTCACCAACGGCGGGGTTTGTGATTTGGCCTTGATTTTCGCTTTGACCGGTTTTGATCCGGCGCGCCCGCAGAGCAGCGTTTTTATTGTCGAAAGTAATTATGCCGGATTTTTGCGAGGGGAGTTGGAAGATCTTTGCGGAATGAGAGCCAATCCCGTTTCTTCACTATTTTTAGAAGATTGCTGCGTACCGGAAAAAAATCTGCTGGGGAAAATCGGCGAAGGAATGAAAATAGGGTTGGCCACGCTGGATAACGGCCGGATCGGCATTGCCGCGCAAGCTCTGGGTATTGCCCAGGGAGCATTGGAAGCGGCGATTAAATACGCCAAGGAAAGACAGCAGTTTAAGAAACCCATTGCATCTTTGCAGACAATCCAGAATTACATAGCCGATATGGCCACCGAAATTAAAGCGGCGCGCTTGCTTTTGTACCATGCCTGTTCCCTGAAAGATGAAGGAGTGTCCTTTGGCTGTGAGGCAGCGATGGCCAAACTTTACTGCAGTCAGATTGCGTCCAAGACAACATCACTGGCCGTACAGATTCATGGCGGTTATGGATACAGCAAGGAATACGATGTGGAAAGATATTTCCGCGATGCCAAGGTTACAGAAATTTATGAAGGCACCAGCGAAATTCAGCGCATGGTTATCGCTCGCGCGGTGTTGTCTCAATTAACTTTTTAGAAAATTATGTTGAATCTCGTAGTTTGTTTAAAACAAGTTCCCATGGTGACGGAACTTCCATGGGATGAGAAAACAGGAACGCTCAGGCGCGATCTCGCCGCCGGGATGATGAATCCGGCCTGCAAGCACGCTCTGGAAGCCGCCCTGCAAATCAAGGAAAAATTTTCGGCGAAAATCACGGCCATAACAATGGGCCCGCCCGCCTCCGAGGAAGTACTGCGCGAAGCCCTGGCTCTTGGCGCCGATGAAGTAATTCTTATTTGCGATAGGCTTCTGGCCGGGTCGGATACCTACGCCACCTCTTTGGTTTTAACAGCGGCGATAAAACAGAAATGTCCAAAATTTGATCTTATCCTTTGCGGTGCCTATACAGCGGACAGCGAAACCGCGCAGGTCGGACCGCAATTAGCAGAAGAAATGGATTTACCCGCGGCGGCTTATATTGAAAAACTGGAAATTACCGGACGGACGTTGCGCGTTCGCCGCCTTGTCGATAATTTCCGCGAAACACTGGAAATGGAATTTCCGGCGTTGGTGACTGTTTCCATGGAAAATTACAAACCCCGCTACACCGGGCTTGCGGGTTTGGAAAAAGCGTTTGACGGAAATGAAGTTATTGTTCTAGATGCCGCCGCTCTCGGTCTCAAGACTTCATCCATTGCCAATAAAGGTTCGCGCACCAAAGTGCGCAAGGTTTTTTTGAGAAAAGCGCAAAAAGAAAACGTGCTCCTGCAGGGAACGGCTTCTGCTGTGGTTACTGAACTTCTCGACCGGTATCAAAGAAAAATCGGTGCGGCGATAGGCAAATCTATTGAGGGAACAAAGCTCGATGACGAAAAGTAGAAAAAAAAGCATCTGGGTATTCGGCGATTACCGCAATTATTATCAAAACCGTGTAACCCTGCAGTTGATTTCCAAAGCGATGGATCTCGCGAAAACAATCAGGGCTGAAGTTTGCGCGTTGATTTTCGGCCACGAGATTGACGAATGGATTATGGAATACACGGCTCACGGAGCGGATAGAATTCTGGCAATTGACGATCCCGCCTTAAAGAGCTACAGCACGGAAAAATATTTAGCAATCATAGAAGCTTTGGCCAACCAAAGAGATCCGGAAATTATACTGATAGGCGCGACCGATTTCGGTCGTGAATTCGCACCGCGGTTAGCCAAGCGTCTGAAAACTGGTTTATCCGCTGATTGCGTGGGACTCGATATTAGCCAGGACGGCTTATTACTGCAGATAGCTCCTTCGTTCGGCGGCAACATGCTGGCGGAAATTGTTACGGAACTCCATCGTCCCCAGATGGCGACAGTGCGTCCCGGAACATTTAAGGAAATACCGCATGATTATCAAAGAAAGGCTTTGGTCGAACGCTTGCCGCTGATGAAGGGATTGCCCAAGCCCCGAGTTCGTCTTGTGGAGTATGAACGCTCTGTGGAAAAAGAACATACAATTGAAAATGCGTCCGTTATCGTTTGCGGCGGCCGCGGTATGGGCAACAAGGAAAAATTCAAAAAACTGCAGGATCTGGCCAAACTTCTGGGGGGAGATGTCGGGGCCACCAGACCAGTGGTTTATGCAGGATGGGCTGACCATGGTGCGCTGGTGGGACAGGCGGGCAAACACATAAAACCGAAAATTCTTTTTTCTTTTGGGATAAGCGGCGCGATTCAGCATACGGCAGGATTGGGAGAAGCTAATTTTATTGTCGCGATTAATAAAAATCCGCAGGCGACGATGATGAAAATGGCCGATGTCGCAGTTGTTGGCGACGCGAGCGACGTTCTCAATAATTTGATTAAAGAACTAAAAAAACGAATCAGAGAATAAAATTTTATAGAGGAGGATTTAATGATTAAGTCAAGACTTTGCGATCTTACAGGGATTAAATATCCCATCATTCAGGCGGGAATGGGACCATTCAGCAATAACAACCTTGGCGTAGCCGCGGCCAATGCCGGTGTTTTAGGGTTGTTCTCCACAAGCGGACTCTGCAATAAGGATTTTCTGCCATTTGTCTACAATGATTGGATCAAGAGTGCCGAAGCCAATCCGGAAGATGACATTATAGTTGCGATGGAGAAAATGCTCAAACGAGCCTATCGCTTGACGAAAGATAAAAACGGTATATTCGGCATTAATGTAATGGTGTCCGCGGAGTTGCTTTTGCAAGCACAGATCATTATCGATACGGCAATTCGGGTGCGAGCGGCAAATCCGGGCATGGAAAAACACTTCAAGGTTATATTCACTTCCGCGGGCGATCCGGTGCCCTTCCGCGAGAAGATCAAGGAAGCAGGTTTTACATGGATGCATGTAGTACCATCTGTTAAGGGCGCCCTGCGCTGTAAGAAAGCGGGTGTTGATGTGATAGTTGCTTCCGGTCACGAAGGTGGTTTTCATACATCATGGGAACCGGTTCACTCAATGATACTACTGCCAGCTGTTGTGGAAGCGGTTTCCGATGAAAAGACTCTGGTATGCGGAGCCGGCGGCTTCTGCGACGGTAAAACTCTGGCTGCGGCTCTGGTGATGGGCGCTGACGGCGTCCAGATGGGCACGCGTTTTCTGGCAACGCAGGAAAGTGATTTTCCCCAGATTTGGAGACAAGGTGTTGTTGATGCCGGGGACAGAGGCACGCTTGTTGCCCGCGGATTTGTGGGGCCGGCACGCTGGATTAAAAATCCTCGCAGTGAAGAGCACGCCAAAAACACACTGCAGAAATCGCCCGGATGTTATTTGGGGGTACCGGATGATATGATGTCGATTGATATGAATTTGATCATGTTTGAGCTTGAGTCTATGAAGGCAGCCTATGATGGTGACAAGGAGAAAGCTCTTCTGGCGGCCGGCGAAGCAGTACAGCGCATCAATGACATGCCCAAAGTCAATGATTTGGTTCAGACAATGATGAAGGAGACGGAAGATATACTTAAAGGCGTGCAGACCAAGATGCTCGGGTAGGGAGCCGTTGACCGGAAGCGCATTCCCGCAAGGGAAGCGCAATAAAATAATGGTAATATTCCTTACCGGTAAAAACCGAAGGATTTTACAAAACGCTCATACCCTAAAGGGCACCATGGTCTGCGGCGTTGCGCGTCGCCTTTCGTCATTGCGACGTATGCACAAAATACGTCTCATTCCTCATGGCTCGCGCGCCTTGCATCTACGCATTTTTGAACAGCTCCTAAACAGCTGAGACTTTTAAAAGAAATAATAGAAAAGCCGGAGATCAACACCGGCTTTTTTATTTTCTTCCGCATTGGAGATTGAATTGAGTCGTAATTCTCAAATGTCATTGCGAGTTCACGACAGTGAACGTGGCAATCTAAATATATTCTGATGCTGATGAGATTGCTTTGGTCGTTAATCTCCCTCGCAAAGACATTATTATACAGTCTCGTTTCCATTGGTTGATATTTTCATCCTGAATTTTTCTGCAGTGGCTTCGGGATTTCGGATTCACAGGGAACGCCTGTGGCGCAAAGGCCGCATCCATAGATAAAGATATGATAATTTTTATTGCAGTACATTAGAGATTTGGCCACCCTTTGATAGCAAGTTTCCTTGTTGTGGGCCTTTTCTGCGGTTATGGCATTCGCCGGGCAGCGCTTCGCGCATTGCAGGCACTGTTTTCCCTGATACTGCAGACAGTAAGCATGAATGTCATCCGGCCGTTTTCGGTTGGGTGCAAGTTTCAAATTAACGACAAAGCTTCCCGTCCTGTGAGCGCACCCTTTTTCCGTAATAAAGAAGTCATGCATTCCGAAGGTGCCAAGCCCGGCCGCATAAGCCAT
Source organism: Deltaproteobacteria bacterium (assembly GCA_026388535.1). GTDB lineage: Bacteria > Desulfobacterota > Syntrophia > Syntrophales > Smithellaceae > Smithella. The sequence continues at coordinate 20,242 of JAPLJP010000026.1, forward strand.
ATGTCGATGAGACCAGGGAGAAGCCCAGCCCACTTGAGGATAGCGTTTTTTATTAAACATGGGAGTAACGTCCGGCGATATGGCTAAAACGCCTCGTCCCATTAGAGATGTTACAATTTCACGCACAAACGTCTGGCTGAATATTTCTCCCAAAAGGCGTGTCTGCGCCCATCTTTCCGAAGGCCACTCTTTAATGGCTGCATTATCATCCTTTGTAATCCTTGATATCGGCATGATGTAAGATACAACGCTCAAATCTTGTGCTTTGGGAGCGGGAACACCATTATTCTCGGCCTGCCAGCGCATAATTTCTTTCGGAGTGAAGTGATGCGGTCCGATAATACTTTTGTATTGTTGAAGAATCGGATCGTCACCCCGGACAAATCCGATCAGCGGCTCATCGAATATTTTCTCTCCGGCAAAAGGGTACTCCATGGTATTTGCCGGATGAGTGGCTATCTTTTCTTTGATGGTATTAATAAACCAATCTTCATTCAGAACAGGATCATCATGCGATCTTATATAGTTGGCATTTAATTTGGGTTGCTTCTGATAGCCCCAGCCACGCATTTCACCGATTGCATTCTTTATCCCACGAATATCGGTGAGAAATGAATATTTTCGATAGCCGTCTTTTTTCTTCATTAATGTACCTTTCCCCGCGCCAGCGACGCGAAAATCCCTCCGCAGCAAATAACACTCAGAATGGCAAAAATAATTCTGGTGCTTTGTAAAAGGAGGGGATTGTTGGCTTCCGAAATCGGATGGCTTCCTAAAATAAGGGCAAAAACCAACATAGTGATGCCCATACTGAACATTTGTCCCAAAAGCCTCATTGTAGCTAAAGTCGCGGAAGCGACACCGTAAAATTTATTTTCCACCGCACTCATCGTGGCGTTAACATTGGGTGAAGAAAAAAGTGCAAAACCGACGCCGAGTATAATAAGGCAAAGCAATACGTAATTGATACTTGTATCATTATAGAGAAACATTAACAGGACAAGGCCGATTACATTCAGAGCCATGCCGATTGAGGCGATAATCTGCGGTTCAAAATGGTCGGAAAGTCTTCCGGCAAATGGTGAAAATAACGCCTGTATCGCAGGTGCGGCAACAAGAATTAATCCGGTTTGATAAGGCGTCAGCATTTTAATGTGCTGTAAATAAAGACTGAGTAAAAAGGTAACTACAAATGTGGCGCAATAATTAATCAGAGCCGCTAAATTAGAAAAAGCAAAAACCTTGTTATTCAGAAACAAGCGTATGTCCAATAAAGGAAATGGATGTTTTAATTGCTGAAAAATAAAGAAAATCAGGCAAAGAACCCCCAGAACGATTAGAAGTCCCGCGTTCCATGTGGGTAGGAGGGAAAATCCATACATAATGGCAAAAAGAGCAAACGCATAAAGCAAAGAGCCGAAAATATCGAAACCTTCATCTTTGTTTTCCGGCCATTCTTCTTCAACCATACTCGTAGTAATGAAAATAATAGTTGCGCCCAGAAAAACCGTAAAAAGAAAAATGTATCTCCATCCTAAATACTGCGTGAGCAATCCGCCGATAAAAGGACCAATGGTTAAACCGACATACACGGCGGTTATATTGATTCCTAAAAATTTACCACGCTCAGCGGGAGGATAAGCCGAAATCAACATCGCCGTGCCGGTGCTGAAAATCATTGCTCCGCCAATTCCCTGTATGGCGCGAGCAGCAATTAAGAAAGATTGTGTTGGAGACAATATGCAAAACGAAGAAGCCACGGTAAAAATTGAGGCACCATAGAGAAAAACTATTCTGCGGCCGTAGATATCGGCCAGCCTTCCTAAAGGGATGAGGGTTATAGCGGCAGCCAAAATAAAGGAGGAAGCCACCCAACTCAGAGACAAAGCGTTCATGGATAATTCTTTGGCTATCGCGGGCAAGGCGACGTTGACGGCGGAACCCATAAACGGCGTTAGAAAAGAGCTTAGGGTTGTTACAAGAAGAATAGATAATTGTTTTTTGCTGTGAGATGTCTTCATTTAGTAATTGTTATTAGCGCAAAGGGATCATCATTTACGGGAGAAATTATTTTTATAAAGTTCAGCAAAACCGTCCTTGCCGCAGGCCATCATTAGGGTTAAAGGCATGACTTTTTTAGCCTGTTTAAGCAACTTTTGCGTCAAGTCGCGAATATCCCATTGGGCGTGCGCATCGGCGCGCAAACGCGCCAGATGGTATAATTCTCGAGCGTTGAATTTCATCAAAACCCGTTTGCGGTGCGCGTTGGCCAGAACGTATGGAGCAGCCAGGGGCGCTTTTTTCCTGATTTGCTCATAAGCGTTTTGCGTATTACGCATAACTTCCATAAAATTCTTCTGCTGACCGATGGCTTTAATGGATGGGGGCACTGTCACGCCCAATCGCGGATTATAATCCTGCGCGATAATTGTGGACATACGGTGTCTCTTTAACTGAGCGAAGCAACTGGAGCTCAATACAAGCTCAAATTGCAGATCAACATTTTCCAATTCCCTCAGCACTGCATCATGCGCCTGCAAATTTACAAAAGCCGTTTTGAACAGGACCATTTTATCTTTCGTAGTCATACTGTTTGCCTGGCTTAAGCATTGAGAATAACTTAAATCAGACGAAGAAAACAACAGTGCGGCGGCTACTTTGGTATCGGCGGCAGGAGAAACAAAAACCAATTGAACGGCAGGCAATTTTTTAGAACCATCTGTCTCAGAAGGATATTTTTGCAGGAAAGCGGACGCCTCGCAGCGCAAATATTGTCTGGTAAATTTGTCATAATCGGTGGCCTGGGTATAACGGATAAGAGAAGGCGCGATGGCTTTTGTCGCCGCGTATAGTTTTTCACTGTATTCCTGTGCTTCAGCTAAAGGATGGGAGGCCAGCCGCCTAAGCATTAGCTCCAGGTTGCGGGCGTTAACGGTCATGCCTAGTTGTGTTTGGGTTGCCATTGATATTACATAACGGGCGTCTTCCTTAGCCCAGCCTTCCAGAAGCGATTTGTTTGCAGGGTCTTTCGCCAGAATTTTATTTTCAGCAAAAACGTACGGCCTTAATTTCTCGTAGAGCGCGTGATAATATTCGTTTTGCGTCTTGACGGCGGAGGTGAACACATCAGGCAGATTGGCCTCTTTGATCTCTTCCGGAATGACAAAATCTTTATTAAAAAGAACATAGCGTTGTGATTTTTCAGTGAATGAACACAAGCGGAACTTTTCAATTTCTTCGACTAGCAGGCGGGATACGCCGATAACGTCAATATTGAATACGGCATGTTCGGCAACGGAGCTGTGCCCCATTTCAAAGACGATGTTGCGGTTGGAAAGGCGTGCCTTGTCCACCTCCTCGCGGGATATTTCGCGTAATTCATTTACTTGCTTCGGGCTGCGGCTGATACGTGCGTAGGCGGCCGAGATTGTTTCGGGCGTTAAATCTTGTTGCAGCCCGCTTTTATCTTTAAGCTCGCGAATGAGGTCGTAATCCAAATTGTAACCGGCAAGAAGAATTTTCATAGTGTCTTATTGAGGTTGTTTTAAAGGCTTACCAATTCAACACGGCCCAGTGTGCGTCCCAGGAAGCGTTCGCCGATTGTTTGAAAGCGATAGGGTAAATCGCTTACATAAAAAGTATAATCCGGCGGCAAGTTGTTTTGATTGCCCATGTTTTGTTTATCAATTAAATTGGCGGCGATATCAGCCATTGCTTCCGCTGAATCAATAAGATTTACTTCTGTCCCCAGAATATCCTGCAGTAATGGTTTTAAAAGTGGATAATGGGTACAGCCTAAAACCAGCGTGTCAACTTGTTCGGCAATAACCGGTTTTAAATATTCCTGAGCGATTAGCCTTGTTGCTGGATGATCAAACCATCCTTCTTCCACCAGAGGTACGAAAAGGGGGCAGGCCTGAGAAAAAACCTTTGCTTCTTTATCCAAAAGGTGGATAGCACGGGCGTAAGCGTTGCTGTTGATGGTTGCTGGAGTGCCGATTACTCCGATTGATTTGTTACGGGTGCTTTGTATGGCCATGCGGGCGCTGGCGTCAATAACTTCCAGCACAGGTACAGGGTCAACAAAAATTTTTCGAGGAGAGACTGCCACCGGCACATTTGCGAAATCAACTATTGTTTGATGGGCGACCGCCGCCATAGTGTTGCAGGCAACAATTAAAAGCTTTACGTCTTTCTTAATAAGAAATTCAGTAATTTGCGCCGCGTAGCGATTGATGGTTTCCACCGATTTAATACCGTAAGGCACACGAGCGGTATCCCCGAAATAAATGATGTTTTCAAAAGGTAGACGTTCCATCAGGGAACGGACGACCGTCAGGCCGCCAATACCGGAATCAAACACGCCTATGGCACGATTTGTTTTTGAATTCACGAGTTATATTCTTCTTCAAATTAAAAATGTCTATTTATACAAGGTTACTACCGGAAAAATGTTTATCATAACTAATTAGAATATAGCAAGATTTCTTGTAAATATTTTTATAACAACGAGGGAAATGCACCAAGATAATGCAATTTTACTTGGAAGATGCCGCCTGTTCGATGTCACTTCCCGGTAGGGTAAAAATTTATTTTTATAGAACGCTCTTTGAATGAATCAAACAAAGATTTTACCCTCACGCACCTGCTAAATTCTGCAATCATTATTTTTCAACAATCAAAGGCATACCCCTTTGCTCATATATTTGCCTTAAGGGAGTGCTTTTTGTGATGGTCTTTTTTGAGAAGCTTATTGGTAGGGTCGCCTTCAGCGATCATCTGCTTTAAAACCTGTTTTTCAGAAGGAGCAGGCAAATAGCCGTGCAGCGATGCCTCCAGAACCACAATGCCGTGTTGGTTTGTGTACACTGCCTTGGCAGTTGCTTTTTGTTTTTCATCGAGCTCGGTGATAGTGCATGTACAGGTGATAGTGTCGCCGAAATAAACCGGCTTTTTGAAGCGGAAACTCATGCCTGAGGCAAACCAGGCAATCTGGCCCCCGATCTCCGTGATCATGCCTGCAACCAGAAGACCGTGACAGATACGTGCGTTCAGGTTCTTTACTTGTGCAAAACGGTCATCATAGTGTACTGGATTATAGTCTTTGGTGATATTGCCGAGTACCATGGTGTCCTGCTCAGTAAAAGTGCGCGTAGTCGTGAGCACATCACCCCTTTCGAGTCCTTTGGTTGCCTTTTTTCTCAATTCTGACACAATCGCCTCAATCACATATGATTCTGACCTGTCGCGAATAAAACGGGATATAATACCACGCAGCTTGCTGCGAAATGTTTCCCAGGCTTGCTTTGGGGTTTATACCCGTGATTGCCGCATATTAATAATCTATATGTGAGTTCATGAATCCCTTATATTTACAGATATATTTTGTTTTTTTGTCCTTTCATGCTCTCCCCGGTAATTTTTTCCATTTCTGCCCTGAACGACCAGCTATTAGAAATATAATCTATCTTCAAAACATTTTCAGGACAATTAGCTACACAGTCTAAACAGGCGATACATTTTTCTCTGTCTACTTCACCGGATTCAGCATTCATCGCTCCAGAGGGACATGATTCCTCGCAAACTAAACACATGCCGCAGCTTTCTCCACCTCTGGTCGGGAGTTGTGTGAGCATGTTAAATCCGCTTGATTCCATAGAATCAAGCTGTTCTTCAGTATAATTGGTCTTTGCCAAGATGGTGTTGTCCTCACCGATAAATCGCTTGTATGTTATCTGGGCATATTCTGTCGCCACTTTAAAATCTGATTCATCAGGTCGACCTTCCATCGCCTTCCAGCCGCCAAGGTTGAAGGTATGAAACCCCAAGAACTCCGAGGAAGAAACAACGATAAAGTTTTGATTTTCTAATAGCTGTTTTGTGGAATAATGAGTTGGGTGAACGGCAAATCCACCATATGTGAAAAAGGTTGAACATTTTTTACCTTGGCCATTCAGAGTTCTTATCCATTCCCTCACTGCTCTTGGGGCTCGCCAGGAATTAATAGGTGTACCAAACACTACCGCGTGATAAGGCTTTAAATCAAAGATCCTTTGTCTATCTGCAAAGGAGGTAATATCAGACATGGTGACTTGACATCCAGTCTTTGTGAATGCATCTCCAATTACCTTTGCGATTTTTTTGGTGATTCCTGTGGAAGAAAAATACAATATAAGCAACTTCATGGAATTAAATTACCAATCTCTCAATGTTTTGATACTTATGTTCATCCTTTGTCACATAAAAATTAGTATAGGAGCTTCGTTTTTTTCGACTTGTGATTACACCTTAAAGTTGGTTAAGCCGTTAAAATCTAAAGTAGCGAAGTAATCTTTCACTGTTTCGGCGCGGCGGATTTGCACGACTTCGCCATTTTCTCTTAACAGCAGTTCCGCCGAGCGAAGCTTGCCGTTATAATTGAAACCCATAGCGAAGCCATGAGCGCCGGCATCGTGGATTACAATGATATCGCCTTGGTCGAGTTTTGGCAGTTTGCGGTCAATGGCGAATTTGTCGTTGTTTTCGCAAAGTGAGCCGGTTACATCATAAACAAAATTATGAGGTTTATTTTCCTTGCCCATAACCGTGATGTGATGATACGCGCCGTAAAGAGCGGGACGCATCAGGTTGGCCATGCAAGAATCCAGGCCGGCAAATTTTTTATAAGTGTCTTTAATATGCAGGACTCGGGAAACCAGATAACCGTATGGACCGGTGATATAGCGGCCGCATTCCGTAAAAAGTTTAATGGGGGCAAGGCCGTTAGCGACAATTATTTGTTCATATTTTTTCCTGATGCCGCCGCTCATTGTTTTTAAGTCTATTCGTTTTTCTTCCGGCCGGTAAGGAATACCCACACCGCCGCCGATATTGACAAATTCAAATTTGATTTTCAGCTTTTGTGAAATTTCCGCTATAAGTTTAAACAGTATTTCAGCCGTTTCTTCAAAATAATGGGCATCGAGTTCATTGGAAGCAACCATGGTATGAATGCCGAATCGTTTGACACCTTTTTCTTTACAAATTTTATAACCTTCAAAAAGCTGTTCCCTAGTGAAGCCGTATTTCGCCTCCTCGGGATGGCCGATAATAAAATTCCCTTTTTTCAAATGGCCGGGATTGTAGCGGAAACAAATCAGAGAAGGTAATCCGGCGTATTTTTCGAGATAGGCAATATGGCTGATATCATCCAGATTGATAATAGCTTTTAATTTCTTTGCCAGCAGAAAGTCTTCCACGGGCGTGTCATTGGAAGAAAACATGATTTCTTTGCCGGTGATTCCCGTTTTTTGCGCCATGATAAGTTCCGCCAGTGAACTGCAATCAGAGCCGAAGCCTTCCTTATGCAGTATTTTCATCAAGTAGGGATTAGGCGCGGCTTTGACTGCGAAAAATTCTTTAAATCCCTCATTCCAGTTAAAAGCGTTCTTAAAGGCGCGCGCGTTTTCCCGCATGGCTTTTTCGTGGTAAAGATGAAAAGGCGTCGGATATTTTTTTATGATTTTTTCAATTTGATTTTTTGTAAAAGGCAATGGTTTTTCCGGCATAAAGCTCTCCTGCATGAGACTATTTCATCGCACATAAAATATCGTGCTTAGATTGTATGGCTTGATAGATGAATTTACGGTAAAAAATAAAAATTATCAATATTATTTTCTGCTAGGAGAGCTGGTAGGTGAATACAGAAGATTAAAAGAAATATTGTTTTAAAGAAAGATAAGTGATTGCGGAGATAATGGCGGAAATGGGAATGGTTAAAATCCATGCCCAGATAATGTTTCCGGCAACACCCCAGCGCACGGCGGAAAGTCTTTTGGTGGCGCCGACACCGACGATAGCGCCGGTTATTGTGTGGGTCGTGCTTACGGGTATTCCAAAAACGGATGCGCCAATAATGGCACAAGCGGCCCCGGCTTCGGCGCTAAAGCCGCCAATTGGACGCAGCTTCGTAATTTTAGTGCCCATAGTTTTAACGATGCGCCATCCGCCGAACATTGTTCCCAAGGCGATGGTAGTGTAGCACATGATAATAATCCAATAGGGAATGTTGAAGTTGGAATTAATCAATCCCTTGCTGTAAAGGACTATCGCGATTATTCCGATTGTTTTCTGCGCGTCATTCATACCGTGGCCTAGTGAATAGATCGCCGAAGAAATAAACTGTAATTTTCGATAAAGTTTATCGGAACGGGCCATGTTGGAATTGCGGTTTAGATTCATGGAGAGTACCATAAAAAAAAATCCTAAAAACATACCTATGGCCGGTGAAAGAACAATGAAGGCTGTAGTCTTTATTATACCTGACCAAACAAGCGTGCTGGTGCCCGCTTTGGCAATACCGGCTCCGATAAGACCGCCAATTAAGGCATGAGAAGAACTGCTGGGAAGTCCGTAATACCACGTTGTAATATTCCAGATGATGGCGCCGCTGAGGGCGGAAAGAATGACTAAATTATCAACAATATTAAGATGGATAATGCCCCTGCCGATAGTATGAGCGACCTGTGTTCCAATAAAAAATGCTGCTAAAAAGTTAAAAAAAGCCGCCCAGACCACCGCTTGTTTTGGGGAAAGAACTCTTGTGGAAACAATAGTGGAAATAGAATTAGAAGAATCGTGAAAGCCATTCAGGAAATCAAAAACAAGCGCGACGAGAACAAGAAATATGACAAAAGCCATTGAATCAAGCATGTTTCAGGACAATCCCTTCCACGATGTTGGATACATCTTCACAAACGTCAATTGCTTCTTCAAGGAGTTGAAAAATATCTTTCCATTTCACAAGCTCAATGGCGTCTTTTTCGTTTTCGAAAAGATCGGCCATGATAGTTCTTAGAACAATATCACCGGCATTTTCCAGCGTGTTGATTTCCACGCATCCGGCGAGAATCATTTCGGAGTTTTTCATGTTGCGCATTGCCTGAACAATGCTTTTTACTTTCTTTATAGAATCGTTAAGTATTTGAGCCTGTTTTATTATTTCATCAGATGTTTTTTTGACTTTATAAAGATGAATACGGACAGCAGTTGCTTCAATGACATCCATGATGCTGTCCATTTTGTTAACAAGCGCGTAGATATCTTCACGATCTATCGGCGTAAGGAAAGTCTTATGCATTTTTTCATATGTTTTATGGGTAATACCATCCGCTTCGTGTTCAATTTCTTTGAGCTTGGCAACCCTCACATCGGAATAATCACGAGTTTGTGCCATTTCCAGAAAAAGATTACCGCCCTCTTCAATTTTGTCAGCAAGCTCTTCAAAAAGTTCAAAAAAATTTTCTGTTTTAGGAAAAAGGCGCATGAAAAATACCTCCCTTTATTTTTCCCAGGGGTTTATAAATTCAGGCAGTCCTCTAGCGAATTTTGAGAAAAAATGCAAGCTGTTTTAAAGCATGATATTTCCGCTTTGAGGATTTACTGTGTGTTATTAAAGGGTTTTAGCGTAAATAATTTTACCATCGCCTTCGTGATAAAAATTCTTTAAAAAGGCTTCCTTTTGATAGCCGCAGCTTTCATAAAAACCATGGGTTGGTTGATATTGGTGCCGGGAAGATGTTTCGACGTATACCTGCCTGCCGCCGCTGGAGCGAATGATCTTTTCTGTTTCGGCCATAAGTAGTTTTCCCAGACCTTTGCTGCGCATTTCTTTTAATACGGCTATCCAGTAGATGTCATAGCTGGAGTGAGTTGCGGGAATGAGACCATAGCAAGTGTATCCGACAACACGTTTGTTGTCTTCGGCAAATACAAACTGGTAAGAGCAGTCATGGGGCTGTGTCAGCTTTTCTTCCGCTAGCTCCAGAGCGATTTCTATTTCCTCGGCGGAGAAAAAGCCGCTGGATTTTACAATATCGGCAATGGCTCCGATATCTGAATGCTGTATATGCTGACGATAGATAAAATCATTCATAAAATAATAACCACGGGTATGAACCCCAAAGCAAGTTTTGGAAACGTTTCGCTGCAAGCTGCTGGGTATTATACCCTCCGCTTTGCGGGATATCACGTCGAGCTTCAGTCGCTGAATAATATCACAAACAGCAAAGGTTTGCTGTTAAAGTTTTTCAGGTGGCCGTACCAGGCGAAAGTCATAAACAGGTTGGAAAAGAAAAGGAATACAATGGTTCTTAACACAGAATTTAAATCTCCTTCAAAATTAATGAGACCCAAGCTTCAGAAACGGAGTGTACAACCTGAAGGTCATCTACGACTGAAGTTTGCAGGTCGAATTAATGAAACTCAAATATTACAAACGCAGTGCAGTAATATTTGTAAGTTGAATTATCCCTGTGTGCAAAGCACATAGGGATATCCCGCATAGCGGAGGGTATCATAACCAAAAGCTTGCTTTGGGATTCATCCCCGTGATTTCAGCGCGTTATCGATTATCAAACCAATAGCATCGTGATATTTTATTTTTGCCTGCTCGAGCGCGGCGGCAAAACCGGCGTCAGGCGATAAACATGGATTGGAATTGATTTCCAGCACCCAAGGCTTGCCGTTATTGTCAACGCGAAAATCGACGCGCGCGTACCCGCGTAAAGAAAAAAGATTCCAGCAACGCAAGGCAATTTCGCGCAAAGATGTTATTAAACCAGTATCGTTTTTCTGAAAATTAAATTTTCGTATCGTATTATTATATTCAAAAGAATCAGCAACCCATTTGGCTCTGTAGTCAACGATTTTAAGTTTGTCCGGGGCGTAATCCTGAAATAACATTTCCGCTATAGGCAAGACTTTAACACCGGCTTTGCCCGATATGAGGGCTACGTTGAATTCACGGCCGTCAATATAGGCTTCGGCGTAACATGAGCCGCCAAGTTTTTCTTTACGGCGGCTTATTTCTTTTAAGATTTTTGCTTTACTTGTATAGCTGATAAGCGAGTCTTCATCGAGGCCGATAGAAGCGTGTTCCCAGGAAGACTTGATTAAATATGTTTTGGCATTATCTTTTTGGGAACCGAAACCATCATGTTCTATCCAGTCCGGAGTGGAAACACAGGCATCGCGCATGATTTTCTTGGACAGAGGTTTGTTCGATGTTTGAAACACAGCTTGCGTGTCGCATCCGGTGTAAGAAAGTCGCAGGCTATCGAGAAGGGCTGGAGCAAAATAAATCAAACTGCCCTTAGAGGCCAGAGTTTCCACAATATTGAAAACGGCCTGCGGTTTTAATGATTTCAGCTTTATTATGGTCTGATTTAAATCAAGTTCAAAAGGCAACAATATAGGTTTGTAATCCAGTATGCGCAAAGCCCGGGCGATTGCTTCGGCTTGCTGGAGACAATCAAGTTCATCCTCTGCGGCGTCGGGCGAAATATCACTGTGTAATATCACTATTTTTTTCATGAAGAATATTTCACCGGCCTTTATAGATGATTATTTCCTCGCGCGTTTTAAAGCTGATTTAATAATGGCACTGATTAATTTGTGATAGCTCATTCCTATTTTAGAGCACAAAATGGGTAAATCCGAACGAATGGGATTCAGTCCGGCAAGCGAATTGACTTCCATGAAATGGGGAACACCATGAACATTAGAGCGCAAATCAATACGGCCGGCGTCTTTTAAATCCAATCCGCGCCAGGCCATAAGTGAAATTTCCATGGCTTTTTGGGCTTCATCATCGTTGACCAGTGTATACTCAACCAGCTTATCATAGTGTTCTTTGTTTTCGTATGAGTAAGCGTTCTTTTCCGCGTCCGGTTTGAGAATTACCTCCAGTGCTCCCAGGGCGCGGGCATCCTTCCCTGTTCCTAAAATGCCCACGGTAAATTCGCGGCCGGGAAGATATGTTTCGATAAGTACAGGCTGTTGGAAAGTTTTTAAAAGATTTTTGCAGACCTTTTGCAAATTTCTACGATTGGTTATTTTTGACAATGCCGTTATGCCCTTGCCTGTTCCTTCCGCCACAGGTTTGGCAAAAAGCGGAAAGGGAAGATTAACTTTGTCAATATCTTTTGCGTTGTTAACTACTGCAAAATCGGGAGTGGGTATTCCCAAATCGCGGAGAATTTGCTTTGTAATGCCCTTATGGAGAGAAACGGCGTGGCCTAGGGGATCGGAAAAAGTATAGGGAATGTTATATGCTTCCAGAAGGGCGGGAACCTGCGCTTCGCGGCCGAAACCATACATGCCTTCAGCAATGTTAAAAACGAGATCCCATCGGTTTCCTTCCACAAGCCGGCGGGTCAAAGCTTTTATATTGCCGATTCGATCAGCCCCAAAGCCGTTGTCTAAAATTACCTTTTCAATCGCTTCGATTGTATCGGGAAGATCGAATTCCGCGGTTTCTTCGAGACCATAACCTTCTTTTAGATAATCATCGCGTAGATCATAGGTGAGACCGATTTTGAGTTTCTTGCTGACGCGACTCACGGTTAAATTATCTACCCCCTGCAATAAGATTCTGCCGATTTAATGTATATCTTTCGACTTTGCGTGATTGTCGGGGTAGCGGAAAGTATTGCCTTCGTAATTACGCAGCAGCAAAGCGCCGTTTTCCCATCCGATGGCGTATTCGGGAAGCAAAGGAATTTTACCGCCGCCGCCGGGCGCGTCAACAACATAAGTAGGCACAGCGTAACCGGTGGTGTGTCCGCGCATGCCTTGAATAATTTCAATGCCCTTGCTTATCGGTGTCCGGAAATGAGAAGAACCCGGAATGGGATCGCATTGATACAGATAATAGGGACGGACTCTGATTTGTAGTTGGCCATGCACCAATCTTGTCATGGTGGCAACGTCATCATTAATATCAGCAAGCAGGACGGTTTGGCTTCCCAACGGAATGCCGGCATCGGCCAGACGAATGCAGGCAGCGCTCATTTCCGGAGTCAGTTCTCTCGGATGGGTTATATGAATGCTCATCCATAAGGGATGATATTTTTTCAGCATGGTGGTAAGGGCCGGGGTTATTCTCTGAGGCAAAACAACGGGCACCTTTGTTCCGATGCGGATAAGTTCAATATGAGGAATCTTGTGCAGGCGCGTTAAAAGCCATTCTAACTTTTCATCGGATAGGGTTAGGGGATCGCCGCCGGAAAGCAACACGTCCCGGATATTTTTATTGCCGGCAATATATTGAATAGCCTTTTCCCATTTTTCGAGACTTATCAAGTGATGCTTGCTCCGTTCAATAATACGGGAACGGGTGCAGTAACGGCAATAAGTGGAGCAGCTGTCGGTTACCAGAAACAGAACGCGGTCAGGGTAGCGATGAATAATACCCGGCACAGGAGAATCCACATCCTCGCAGAGTGGATCTTCTTCTTCTCCTTCGGTATGCAGGCATTCATCGACCACGGGAACAACGCAGCGGCGCAAGGGATCTGAAGGATCATCAGGATAGAGCAGACTGGCGTAATAAGGTGTAATGGAAACAGGCAATGCTCCGGAATGATGCATCATGGCTTGACGTTCATTGTCTGAAAGATTAAGTATTTGAGACAAGGTGTCAACATCCCTGATGGCGTTACGCAGTTGCCAGTGCCAGTCAAACCATTCCAGGCGGGTAATTTCGGGATAATTTTGTGTTCGGAAGATACGGGAGCGGGCTGAATCTTTAAAAGGAAATAAAACTCTATCTGACTTTTGTTTAATCGGGTACTGGGAATGCTCTGCTTTGAATAACAAAAAGTCACTTACATTATTTTCAACATTAACAAGACCGGTCAATGGACCAGGAGGTTCCTCCTCCTCTTTAAACAGGGTCTCGCTTTCCATTTTGTTCCTCCTTTTGAAGGTTTCCCTCCCGTAAAAATAAATCTGTAATGAAAAATAAAAACTCTTGATTAAGGAATGTACTCATACAGAAATATTTGTCAACACTTTTTTGCATTTTTGTCATAAAAAAATAAAAATAATTTTTGAAGGCGTTTTCCTTGAAAAAAATATTTCTGATTCCCCGGTGATATTTTTGCCGGCTTAATGGTTAAGTTCTATTATTTATCGGGCAAAATATAAAATCATCAATGTTGCGCTAACACCCGTGGAGTCTATGTCAGAACAAGATGGAAGAGGCTGTCGGAGGAATAGGAACGTTCCAAGGGAAACGCGAATTCTTTTGAAAAAATGAATGGGGAGGTCTGGTTATGACCAGTTATGTTCATCTGTAGCTCATCGGGCGGGCGGAGCATGTTTAGTTAAAGATCGGGGGAAGTTTGTCGAACGGAAAAAAGAAATAGGCAAAAAGAATGTTTTTTAGTAAAACGAAAACGTTCCTTCAAAAGATAAATAAAAATGTTTCCAATGTGAACGCGGAGATCATCAATGCCCGAATTGCCTGAAGTAGAAACTCTCAGCTGTCAACTGCAAGAAAAGATTTGCGGCAGGAAGATATTGGCTACTGAGGTTTACGACAGTAAACTGGCCGATATTAAAAATCTTAAAGGAAGAATAATCACGGCGGTTGAACGCAAGGGAAAAACGATAGCCATTCTGCTCGATGACGGGAATTTCGTGTTAATACATCTGCGCATGACGGGAAGACTTTTTTGGCAGGAGGATTCAACAAGGCCGAAACATAGCCGCTGGAGAATAACTTTTGTCGGTGGCAATGTCTTTCTTATCGATCCACGCCGTTTTGCCACAATCAAGATAATTAAGAAAGTTGAAAGCCAGCCCTCCAAAGATATTTTTAAGGAATTTGATCTCAAAGATTTCATAAAAAATCATGGAAGCCGCAGAGCAAAAGTTAAATCGCTGATTATGGATCAAAGAGCCGTGGCGGGAATAGGCAACATTTATGCGAGTGAGATTTTACACAGGGCCGGTATTCATCCCGAACGAATAGCGGCAACTCTGACGAAAGATGACTGGAAAAAAATATTCCATCAGGCCAAAGCCGTATTAAAAACAGCGATTAGAAAAAGAGGCACTTCAATTTCCGATTGGCGCGATTTGTATGGTCGCAAAGGCGAAAACCAACACGAGTTGAAAGCTTATGGACAGGTAGGAAAACGCTGTTCAATTTGCGGTGGCACAATTTGCCGGATAAAACAAGGTGGACGCGGCACTTTTTATTGTCCCAGTTGTCAAAAGTAGCGCATACGATAAAAAATGAACATTTAAAAATTATTTATTGGCTTATAAGCTTCAATGATCAATTGACGTATTTTGCTTTTCGGAGGCACATCGCCAACAGAGACAACCTTATTATTTATTACCAGAGCGGGAGATCCTAAAAGTTTGTAGCGCGCTATTTCCTTAACATCGGTAATGTGTCTAAGGCTGGCGGCAATTTTCATTTCGGATAATAAATCGCGCACATCATTTTCCAACTGACCACAACGCGCGCAGCCCATACCCACAACTTCGATATTAAGTCCGCGGACAGTTTCTTCGGCGACAAGTATTCCTTCTGCTATCTTGAATTCTCTTAAAAGCGCGTTCCCATAAGAGTCAAGCGCGGAAGGCGGCACGTAATTATTAATAGAAATGTCTTTGAGCAGACTATTTTTGATTTCTTCATCACTATTGGCCTGCAAGCTTATTTTTTTTATAGCATCGTCTAACCCGACGATACCAACCAGGCGGCCATTAATCATAATTTGTTTTATTTTATCTTCAGCCATATATTTTTTTGTAAATTTATTAGTGTGTGACGATTTCGTCAAGTAAGAAATTTGATTTTATACAAATTTTGTATTTGGATATTAAAATTAAGCACTTAGTATTATTTGTTTTCTGATTTTTTAAAACAATGTTTCATTTATTGCTTGACATTTGAAACAATGTTTCATATTTGTAAGCAAATGTGAAGATAGAAGGTATTATGATAACAGAAAAACCAGTAATCCCTGAAAAAATAAAAGAACGTCTGTATCCTGTAGTGTTGCGACAGTTTTCCATGAAAGATTTCCACGCTGCCAATATACGTGATATATCAAAAGAAAGTGGAATCAGCACAGGAACAATCTACAAATATTTTTCATCAAAGGAAGATCTTCTTTTTTCAATCATTGACGAACAATTGCGCGACCTGGCATCATTGCTGAGGATGCATCTTGCGGGAACCGAGGATATACGCGAGATGTTCAGAAAGTTGTTCTGGGTCACGATGAATTTCTTCGATAACAATCCCGATCTTGCGATTACGGTTTTTATAACGGTTCCACTTAAAAGTTTTATGGCGAACAAATCTTATAAAAGAAAAACTGAAATAGATATATTAAACGGTATAATCGAAAAGGCAAAAAAAAGAGGCGCGGTTATTTCAGATATTGAAAGCCATTATTGTGCCGATCTTTATATAATGACAACTCACAGGCATATACAAAATTGGTATGTCCATGGAATGAAATGGAAACTTGCCGACACGATAAATAATTTTTTCGATTTTTTCTGGAAAGTTGTCGCGCCTCTAGCGTAAAGGAATCACTATAATATTTTTATTTGGTAAACCGGAAAAATTTAAAGATACAAGAGGTATAAGGGCACCGTAAGTATTAATAATGAATTAAGTAGAACATCAGCGTATTGCTATCTAAGTGATTGATATAATACGTATAATATTTAGTTCATAAATATTATAAAATTGGAGTTGTATTAAAGAATGGAAATGGAAAAAATAGATATTATTGAAAAAGCAAAGTCTCAAAAGCGAACGGCATTAACAGAGGCTGAAGCAAAGGAAGTATTAAAAAAATATGGCATTCCGGTAGTAGAAGAAAAAGCCGTTAAAACTATAGAAGAAGCGGAAATGGCAGCGGAAAAAATCAGTTATCCTGTAGTTTTAAAAGGATTGGGTTCTCGTCTTACACATAAAACAGAAAAAGGTTTGGTTAAGCTGAATTTAAAAAATAAGGAAGATGTTCGCTCTGCGGCGCTATATATAAAGGAAGCAGCCGGAAGTGACTTAGAAGGTTTTTTAATTCAGCCGATGCTGGAAGGCAAGAGAGAGTTTGTTGCCGGTCTTTTCCATGACGAACAATTTGGCGCCACAGTAATGTTTGGCTTAGGTGGAATTTTTACAGAAGCAATCGGAGATGTTGTTTTCCGCCTGGCTCCCCTTGATGATAACGAAGCAGGAAAAATGATTGACGAGTTGCATGCACAGAAATTACTGGGTGCGTTTCGCGGAGAAAATGCCCCGGACAAAAGCGCTCTGATTAAAACGCTTGTCGGTTTATCCCGGATTGGCATGGAAATACCGGACATAAAAGAAATAGATATTAATCCTTTACTGGTTACGGCGGAAGGCAAGGTTACGGCTGTTGACGCTCTCGTTGTTTTGGGGAAAGCAATAGATCAAAGAATAACCCCTTTGCCGGTGAAGCCCAAAGATATTGAAAAAATATTTTATCCGAAATCAATTGCTTTTGTTGGCGCTTCTGCAAATCTTAGCAAATGGGGACATTTGGTATACACTAATGTTGTTGCCGGGCAATACCAGGGGAAATTTTATTTAGTAAATGCCAAAGGTGAAGAAATTGCCGGTAATACTGTTTATAAATCCGTTACAGAAATTCCTGGTCCGGTTGATCTCGCTGTTATTACAGTCCCCGCAGATAAGGTTTTGTCTCTAATACCTGAGATGAAGAAAAAGGCGATAAAAAGTGTATTACTTATATCGTCCGGTTTTAGTGAAACCGGCGCGGAAGGCAGGGTATTGGAAAATGAACTGGTAGAAAAAGCTCGAGAAGCAGGAATTTTAATTCTTGGCCCCAATACAATGGGAATATGCAATCCCCACATATCTCTTTATTGCATGGGAACGCATGTGAGACCAAAAGCGGGAAGCACAGTTTTGGTTACTCAATCAGGAAATTTGGGAACGCAATTATTGGCTTTTGCCGAAAAAGAAGGCATTGGCATCCGCGCGTTTGGCGGTTCAGGCAATGAAGCAATGATAACAATTGAAGACGCTTTGGAAGGATTTGAAGTTGATGAGCTGACTAAAACAGTTGTTTTGTACATAGAAAGTATTAAAAACGGCCGAAGATTTTTTGAAGCGGCAAAACGTGTTGGCAGAAAAAAACCGATTATCGCCTTAAAAGGCGGGCGCACAGAGGCCGGCGCCCATGCGGCGGCCAGCCATACGGGCGCGATGGCTTCTGATATAAAAGTTTTTAAAGCAGCATGCCGGCAAGCAGGGATCATACAAGTAGAACACCCCATGGACTTGCTGGATCTTTCTGCGGCATTTTCCTCGTTACCGTTGCCCCGAGGGAAAAAGGTTGGCGTTTTGACTTTAGGTGGAGGCTGGGGTGTTGTTGCCTCAGATTTATGCGTGGAAAATGGCTTGGAGATACCAAAATTATCAGAGGATGTAATTTCTCACATTAATAAATTGCTGCCGCCGTTTTGGAGCCACGCTAACCCGATAGATGTAGTCGGGGACATGAATACAGAGACATATATGACAATTCTCGAAAAACTTCTTCAATGGTCTGAATGTGATGCCATAATCCACATGGGTATTATCGGAAGAATAATGATAATAAAAGCGACGCTGGAATCGACTATTGCTTTAGATAAGAAATATGATCGTAAATTTTTAGAAAAATCTTTGCGTTATCTGGAAGATTTTGAACAAAAGTCTATAGAGCGAACGGTAAAATTAATGGAAAAATATGATAAACCAATAATAGGGGTTTATTTGCTCAATGATGATAAATCACGAACAATAACTGATGTCGAAGACTGCAAATATAAAGGAGTAAACTTTATTACTCCAGAGAGGGCCGTTAAGGCATTAGCTAGAATGTATCAATATGCAGAATGGCTGAAGGGATAGTGTTTCACGTGAAACATTTTTATTCATTCCGTGTCGGGGTGAGCGATAAAACTAAAATCTCCGGAGTTACTCACTTCGTCAATTTATCGTTGCGGATAGATACCTACAGTATCTTCTAAGCAATCGATACCCCACATTTTGTGGCCAAAGTTTCTTTGACATATAAAATCTAAATTCTTATGGATCAACTATGAATAAGCAATGTTTTATCAAATATCAAAAAAATGTTGGTTGAAGCAGGATCCGGTCTTTTTGATCTTATAATAAAAGGAGGTTTTTTATGGCACTTAATGAAAAGGTAATTGGAAAGAAGTACTCAGTCCCACCTGTAGAAATATCAGCTCATGAAAGCATTTATTATGCTTTGGCCTACGGCGATGATAATGACGCCTATTTCGACAACCGGCGAGAGGGCGGCATCATTGCCCCTCCCATGTATGCCGTGAAATATGCGTCGGGTCCGGTAGTAGAAATCATTATGGACCAGGAAGTGGGCCTTAATTTCATGATGGTGGTGCACTATTCTCAAGAATTTGAGTGGCTGAAACCCGTCAAGCCCAATGACAGTATCAAAACCGAAGGCGTAATCAAAAAGATCGAGATCAAGGAAAAGGGCAGCATTTTGGGTTGGGAGACGATAAGCACCAACCAAAATGGTGAAATAGTGCTCAAGGCCAATTGGGAATTCTTCGACCGGAGTGCCGGTTCAGGAATACCTGAAGAGAAAAAAGAGGAAGAAGCGCAGGTACACGATATATTGTGGACTCAGGCCGTGAAGGTCAAAAATGGACAAACTTTCATCTACGCGGAGCCATCGGGAGACTACAACCCCATCCATGCGGACGATGCTTTTGCCAAGCAGGTCGGTCTTCCCGGCATCATACTTCAGGGACTTTGCACCATGGCCTTTGCCCATAAGGCTGTGACGGACAATCTTACCGGTCCGTATAGAAATCCACTGCTGGTGAAGAAGCTGAAAGTCCGTTTCGCCCGCCCGTTACTGCCTGGCCAGACCATCACCTACCAGGCCTACAAGATCGGTACGGAAGCGGGAGGAACAAAGTACGGCATTATTGCCAGAAATGACGAAGGGAAAGACGTACTTCGAGATTGTTGGTGTATCATCGGATAATTCCCGATTTCAAAGCGAAAATGATATCGAGTGTACAACAAGGCCAACAAAGATAGCGCTTTGATTCGGAATTGGAATAAAATTAAATTTTCTAGGAGGATAATATGTCAGAAATAAGATTTGATGGAAGAGTAGCAATCGTGACCGGAGCGGGAGCGGGTTTGGGTCGTTCCTATGCGTTAGATTTTGCCAAAAGAGGCGCCAAGGTAGTCGTCAACGATCTAGGAGGGGCCCGCGACGGTTCCGGAGCCAGCCATAGTGCGGCCGATGTGGTTGTCAATGAGATCAAGGCGCTGGGCGGCCAAGCCGTTGCCAACTATGATTCCGTGGCAACAGTCGCCGGTGGAGAGAACATCGTCAAGACCGCCGTTGACGCTTTTGGCAAGGTTGATATATTGATAAACAATGCCGGAATTCTCCGCGATAAAAGTTTTGCTAAGATGACGGAAGATGAGTGGGACCTGCTAATCAGCGTTCATCTCCGTGGTGCCTACTGCGTGACTAAACCGGCTTTCAACGTGATGCGCGATAATCAATATGGTCGTATCGTCTGCACCACTTCCGGTGCTGGCCTTTATGGCAATTTCGGCCAGGCCAATTACAGTTCCGCCAAGATGGGGCTGGTTGGACTCATGAACGTCCTGAACATCGAAGGCGCCAAATACAACATCAAGACGAATACCATCGCCCCGGTTGCCGCCTCCCGATTGACCGAGGACGTTCTACCGCCTGACCTGTTTAATAAATTGAAACCGGATTATATAATGCCCATAGTCCTTTTCCTCGCTTCCGAGGCCAATCAAGATTCCGGCATGATCTTCAACTGCGGGGCCGGCTGGTACAGTCGTACGGCTATTGTTTGTGCCAAAGGCGTTACCATCGGCGATGGCAAACGGCCGATAAAACCGGAAGAGATCCAGGATAACTGGAGTGTAATCAAGGGGCTGGACGAGGCGAAACCGCTGGGCAGCGTAGCCGAATCTTTCGAATATATGATGCCGCTTCTCAAATAAGAAAATCTTTTTGGGGGGGGGGATTTGTAATCTCTCCCCAGGGATGTTTGACGGTATCATAAAAAACACTTGTTGTGTTATATCGGATGTAGTTAGAAACATTGAAATAATTAAAGATTTTTCGTCAATCTGTTCTTCAAATGGGTATAAATATGGGTAAAGTGTTGCTGAAAATGAGATAAAGATGCTAAATACTTAATATGTTTGACAGTTTATTCGTCAGGCTAAAAAATAAAATTAAAGTTGTTTCACTACTGTTCCAACGTTTTAGATAGATGATGATGTGAAGTAGAGAAAACAATGAGAATAAGCAATGAAAAGTTATATACCTATTTGAAATATCTTTCTTCAGGATGCCATAGTCTCGCATTAAATTACGAGGATAGATGCAACCGCAACTAAAAAAACTAAAAAAATGGAGGGAAAAAATGAGAAGAGTTAATGTTATTGGTGTTGGTATGACAAAATTTACGTCACCCAAGGCTTTGCGTCCATACACGGAAATGGGTAAAGAAGCCCTTGCTGACGCTTTTAAAGATGCAGGTATCGAATATAAAGAAATCGAGCAAGCCTATTGCGGTTGGGTGTATGCCGACAGCTGTGCTGGCCAGAAGGTGCTCTATGATATGGGCATGACAGGTATTCCCATTTTCAACGTTAACAATAACTGCTCTACCGGATCGAACGCTCTCTTTTTGGCGCGCCAAGCAGTCGGCAGTGGTTTAGTTGAATGCGCCTTAGCGCTCGGTTTCGAGCAGATGAAGCCGGGGGCACTGGGTATTGTCTTTGATGATCGCCCCATCCCCATGCAAACGTTTTTCGAAAAGACCTTTGAAGTTGTCCCGCCGACACCCGGCGCGGCTCCGGCGGCCATGCTATTTGGCGGGGCCGGTTTTGAGCATCAAAAGAAATATGGTACCAAGAATGAGACTTTCGCGAAGATTGCCGTCAAGGCGCGCAAACATGCCGAGCACAATGAGCGGGCCATCTTCAGGAACCTCGTAACGGTGGAGGAAGTGTTGGCTTCGCCGCCGCAGGCCCCACCCCTGACGCGGCTGCAATGTTGCCCACCGACCTGCGGCGCGGCTGCAGCAATTGTTTGTTCTGATAAATTTGCCAAGAAACACAAGATCAGCAAACCGATCTATATCGCGGCGCAATCCATGATCACGGATTTTGCCGGATCTTTTGAAAACCGAAGCTGCATGAGCATTTGCGGCTATGACATGACGGCCGCCGCGGCCAAGGCCGTATACAATGAGGCAGGCATCGGACCGGAAGATGTAAATGTGGTCGAGCTGCATGACTGCTTCACCGCTAATGAACTCATCACTTATGAGGGGCTGGGCCTGACCCCGGAAGGTACCGCAGAAAAATTCATAGAAGACGGTGACAACACTTACGGCGGTAAATATGTGACCAATCCTTCTGGTGGCTTGTTGTCTAAGGGACATCCGCTTGGCGCTACTGGCCTTGCCCAGTGCTCCGAACTTGTTTGGCAGCTTCGCGGTCAGGCAGGTGTTCGCCAAGTGGAAGGCGCCAAGATCGGTCTCCAGCACAATATCGGCCTTGGCGGAGCCTGTGTAGTAACCATGTACCGCAAGGATTGAGTAGTAAACTGATTGCTTAAAGAAAGCGGGGGCATAATACCTGTTCTCAAATTAGAGGAATATAAATTTTATTTTTTCATAAGATATTTCTTCAGTATAATTGAACTTGGTATCGTTTCCGCAACAACATCCGCAACGCTGACCAGGATGTACTGTAAGGCTTTGTGTTGGTATGCGCTTTTATCACTATCAAGACGCTAGGCATCTTGCGCTTGAGCTTATGGCATTGATTGGGCGATAGGTGTAGACTGGTTCAGCCTGTTACATTTAAAAAAGGGGGGATAAATAAATGTTTCAGCTCAATGAACAACAACAAATGATCCAGGATATGTTTCGCGACTATATGGCCAAAGAGATTCAACCCAAGGTGGAAGCCATGGAGGACGGCACGATTTCCAGTCTCGAACTCTCCCGTAAACTTTACTCGGTAATCGGAGCGGCCGAGATGATCAGACCGTCTCTGGAAAAGCTGGCCAAAAAGCGCGAAGCGAATCCGGAAGAACGCATAGAGATGGCCAATGTCGTGTCTGACAGTGCCGGTGCCATGGGCGGTGATCCCATGATCATGATGATCTTGTTGAAGGAAATAAGCCGGGTGAGCCCCGGCATGGCCATGAGTTTCGGGGTCAGCGTGGGGCTGGCCGGTATGGCAGTTCTCTCCAAAGGGACCGTCCGTCAGATCCGAGAATATGCCATACCATTAATGACCTTCGAGAAGATCGGTTCGTGGTGCCTGACCGAACCAGGTGCCGGCTCGGATGCCTTTGGCAGCATGAAGACCAAGGCGATACCAGACGGCAAAGGCGGCTATATCATCAACGGCACCAAAACATTCATCACTAATGCCCCCGAGGCTGATCTCTTCATCGTGTATGCCAAGCTAGATACGGGGCAACCTCCAGAGGAACGGCCGGTGCATGCCTTTATCCTCGAAAGGGGGATGCCGGGACTTACCACGGGTAAACCGTTCCATAAATTGGGCATGCGTGATTCACCTACGTCCGAGGTTTTTATGGATACCGTACGGCTCGAGAAGAAGCACCTTATCGGGGAAAACGAACAAAAGACCGGCGGAAGGACATCTACCAAGGATAGCCTCGGCAACGAAAGATCGGGTGTACCGCCAATATGCTTAGGAATAATCGAACGCTGTTATGAGGAAAGTATCAAATATGCCAAAGAGCGCGTTCAATTCGGCCGGCCAATCGGTGAATTTCAAGCAGTACAATTGAAGATTGCCCATATGTATATGCTGTATAAAAATGTTGAGAATATCGTCTTCAGAACCGCCTGGATGCAGGCCAACGGCATTCGTGATGCCAGTTTCATCAACGCCAGTAAAGCGTATGCCAGTACCAGCGCTGTCGAAGTAACCAATATTGCTCTTCAAATTTATGGAGGTTATGGGTATATGCAAGAATATCCGATTGAAAAATTATATCGTGATGCTAAGTTGATGGAATTAGGAGCAGGGACAACTGATATTAACCTATTAACCAGCGCCCGGATTGAATTGGATTTATTTTAAGGCATACAGAAGAAACGAAAACAATGGACTTGAAAGCTGATACATCTATTGTTGGTCAGTGTGGCTTGAAAAATAATTCCGATCATCCGACAAACCTGCAAAGACAGAAGGGTATGGCAAAACCATGAATAGCAAAGATTGAAGATTAAGCTGATTGCTTCAGTAACGTCGGGGTCATGATACCTGTTCACAAATTAGCGGGAGTTAAAGAATGTTATGATTAAATAAGCAGGGAGGCAACTTCATGAAAAAGGTATTGGTCACGGGAGCCGGTGGCTTCATAGGGTCGCACGTTGTTGAGGAGTTATTAAAGGAAAACATCGAGGTCAGAGCTCTTATCAGACCGGGTGAATCCCTGACCAATCTGAAAGGGATGGATATTGAAAAGGTCGAAGGCGATGTCCTTGATAGCGGCGCCGTCTTAAAAGCCATGGCTGGCGTCGATACCGTCTTTCACTTGGCGGCCATCTTTTCCATCTGGATGAAAGACTGGAGCAGGATTTACGAAGTCAACATGCAGGGTACACAGAATGTGCTCTGGGCGGCAATGAAATCTAACATTGCCAGAGTCGTCTATACAAGCTCCATAGCCTCCATCGGCATCGCCCCGGGAAAGCAGCTAAGCGATGAAAAAACGCCTTTCAACCAGTATACCTTGGGAAACCACTACGTCTTGACAAAATACCTCTCTCAGCAGATCGCTCGCGGCTTTGCCACAAACGGTCTTGATTTGATTATCGTCAATCCCTGCTTTCCCTTCGGGACCAACGACACCGTCCCTACGCCCACGGGGCAGCTCATTGTCGATGTATTGAAGAGCAAAAACATGTTTGCTTTTCCCGGCGGCATCAATATCGTGGACGTGAGGGATGTTGCTCGGGGCCATGTTCTGGCCGCCAAGAAGGGCAGAACCGGCGAACTCTACATCCTCGGTAACAAGAATGTTACCATGAAGGAATTCATGCAACTGGTCTATCAGGCGGCCGGTTTTACGGTAAGGCCAATCTTCACTTTCCCGGTGCCTATGCTGAAAATCGCCGCTTACGTTTTTAAATATTGGGCCGATAACATCGGTCACAAGACACCACTCACCACACCTCCTGAAGTGAGTTACGCCTCCCAGTACTTGTTCTTCGATAACTCAAAAACGAAAAATGAACTGGGGCTGACATTCACTCCCATCGAGGAATCGCTACGGGATTCCGTACGCTGGTTCCGCGAAAACCGCTATGCTCCATAGATAGAAGTAAAAACAGAAAAACCATCGGCAGAAGTAGTTTAGCGACGTTTGATCAAAAAGGGAGGGCCTATGTCAAGAAAGTGTTTCAGTCTGGTGCTGGCCGATATGGCCAAGTATAATCCAAGAGGAAAGGCAATCATTTACGGCGAGAAAAAAGTTACCTGGAAGGAGTTGAACAACCGGGTCAACCGCTTTGCCAACGCTTTGAAGTCCTTGGGCATAAAAAAAGGCGATCATGCCATCATTCTTTTTCACGACTGCCCCGAATTCATCGAGGCCAACTACGCCCTGCAGAAGATCGGCGCTGTGCCCATCCCCATGAACTTTCGTTTTGTCGCCCGGGAGATTGAATACCAGACCGATCAATCCGATTCGGTGGCCTTCATCTGCGAAGACATCTTTATGGAACAGATACAAAAGGCACTGCCCAACTGCAAAAAACTCCAGACGGTGATCTGCGTGAGAAGGGGTATGGCGCCCCTACCGGCGGGGATGCTGAACTACGAAGATCTCATGGATAAACATCAGCCTACGGAGCCGCCGCCGGTCACCACGGAGGAAGACATCTGTACTATCTCTTATACGGGCGGAACCACGGGAATGCCCAAAGGAGTAGTTTTGACCTACAGAAATTTCTGGAATCTGGCCGGATCCATGTTCGGAGATCTGCTGGGCCGCGTGGCTGGCGATCCCAAGGCAAACTTCGGCCGGATCATCGGCACGCTGATGCCCATCCCGGGTATGGAAAAGACAATCAATACACTGATCGCCCCTAAAGGCGTCCGGCCTTTTCTGGCCCGGTCGATTCCCCGCCTCCTCCCCAAAACCTTTGGCACCCCCATGGGGCCTCTGCTCAACCGATTCACGGGTGGATTTTCCATGTTTCTCAACATGCCCCTTTTTCACATGGCCAATTACCAGGTTTTGATTATTGGCCCCATATCAGGGCTGTCGCGGTTCATCTTGCGACCCGGCATCAGCTTCGACCCAAAGGAGGCCATGGAGATCATCGCCAAGGAAAGACCCATACTGGTTATGTTCGTCCCCACCCAGTGGAAGAAGGTTCTGGACTACCCCGACCTGCAAAAGTTCAACAGAAAGTCTGTGCTAGTGGCCATGACCGGTTCGGGCGTCAATCCCGCCCAGCAGAAGAAGAGGATTCTCAAAGAATTTCCCAACGCCCTGGTGGCTGACGTCTTCGGTCAGACGGAGATGACTCCCGACACGAGCATCCGCTTGGATGCTTCCGAAGAAAGCCTAAAGGATCGCTGTGTGGGAAAACCCCTGGCCGGCGTCGAAATCAGAATCGTTGATGAAAGGGGGAAAGATGCCGCACCCGGAGAAGCGGGTGAGATCCTTTACCGTAGCGGCACCATCATGAAGGAGTACTATGGCGACCGGGAAAAGACTGCGGAAGTGATCAAGGACGGCTGGTTCCATTCCGGCGATCTGGGTTATCTGGACAAGGACGGGGAGATTATTGTCGTAGACCGGATGAAGGAGACGATTTCCACGGGTGGTGAGAAGGTCTATCCCCATGAGGTGGAGGAGATTCTGGAGTCCCACACCAAGGTGGAACACGCCTGCGTGATCGGCGTTCCCGACGAGACATGGGGAAGTACCGTTCGGGCAATCATAGTTCCTTATGAAGGAGAACAGTTAACACAAGAGGAGATCATTGATTGGTGCCGTGACAAGATGACCGGCTTCAAGAGGCCCAAGTCCGTGATCATCGTCGATGCCCTGCCCTTAAGCCCTGTGGGAAAGGTGATGCGGGCCCAGGTGAAAGAGAAGTACGGCCGTCCTTGAAATAGATAAAGACGAATGATGAAAATTGCATTTGCAGTAATCACGGGTATAAACCCCAACGCAAGCTTTGGAAACAAAGTCGAAAGCTCGCTGCGGGGTATTACACCCTCCGCTTTGCGGGATTGTTCGACTTACAAATTTCAATTCACTTCGTTTTTGAAATTTGAGTCTCACAATAAACAATAAAAGGGGAAACACAAATGGCAGACAAGAACAAAAGTTTTGTAAATCTGATGAAGGCCCTTCCCAAGCTTGCCATCATGGAACAGACTCGGGGGCTTTTGAGAAGCATTGTCACCCAATGGGGGACGAAAAATGCGCTGCGGATCGTATCACGCACCATCAAGAGGATGGGGATGGCGGCGGCCCTGAAAGGGTTACTCAACTTCCGTCTGGAGAAATTCATGCCCAACCTTTTGATCTCCCAGTGGGATGTCTTGGGAGATCGGGAGGCAATCATCGCGGGAGACAAGAGAATCACCTTCCGGCATTTTAAGGACAGGGTCTTTCGGCTGGCCAACGGCCTCCAGGGGCTGGGTTTGAAACCGAAAGATAAGTTCGCCGAACTTCTCCACAACGGCAGCGAATTTTTCGAGGCTTTCTTCGCCGGTTCGTTCATCGGCTGTCCCATGCCCTTCTTGAACTGGCACATGCACGGAAACGAACTGGCGGAGGCGATCAATAGGGGCGCCCCTAAACTTCTCATCTTCGACGAGGAATTTACTGATGAAATCCTCGCCATTAAAGACAAGCTCACTACCATCCGCCATTTTGTCGTTGTTGGTAGCAAGGCGCCAGAGGGTATGATCCGCTATGAGGATCTGATCGCTCGCTCGCTCAACCACGAACCGGATATCCATTTCATCATAGCGCTAAATCCTTATACCGGCGGGACTACGGGCACGCCCAAGAATGTCAACTTCTTCGACTCCATCGGCTATGCTTTTAGCGAACTGTCGGAGGCGCCCCAGGTTTCTCTTGGTGAGTATCTACGCTACATGGTCCTTCAGTTCAGTTTCCTATACTGGTATGGCGGCACCACGATCAAGGACCCTATCAGCCAAAACATGCGTTGCCTGCTGCCTGGTCCCCTCTACCATGCGGGAACCATTTCCGGTTGGGCGCCTTTCCTTCTTTTGGGTGGAACGGCTATCCCAGTCAGGGGTTTCGATCCGGAGGAATTTTTACAGATCATAGAGAAAGAGCGAGTCAACTGGGTATTTGTTGTACCCACCATGCTCCAACGTATTCTCGATCTGCCCCCCGAAGTGAGGAAGAAATACAATCTCGGTTCCATGCACTCGCTGATCTGCGCGGCAGCTCCGGCCACTCCCGAGTTGAAACAGGCGATCAACAAGTACTTCCGCGAACAGGGTTGCAAGAAAAACATCTTCATGGAATTCTACGGTTCGTCGGAGACGGCCGTGACCTCGGTGCTCCTGCCGGGGGACTACGAGGGAAATCCACAGCGCTATGCCAGCGTCGGCAAGATCAGGTGCGCGGAAACGAAGGTTTTTGACAAGGAAAGTTTCCGTTGGTGCGCTCCCGGCGCCGAGGGGAGCATCATGACGCGAAGCCTCACGACAATCAGCCTCAAGTATGCCGGTTCACCGGAAAAATTGGACTCCACCTTCGAAAACATAGAGGGGCGAAAATGGTTCGACGACGGGCTTCAGGGCTACATGGACAAGGATGGATTTTTATACCTGACCGGACGTCTCAAGGAAATGATCATCACCAGTGGTGTCAACATTTTCCCCTTGGAGATCGAATCCACCATTATTCGGCATCCCAAGGTGTTGGATGTGGGGGTCGTCCGCTATCCGGACAAGGAACTGGGTGAAGTCCCGGCCGCCGTGATCCAATTAAGAGCGGGGGAGGAATCCACACCCGAAGAGATCTGCAGCTTCTGCCGGAAAGAGGGCCTTATGGGGATGAAGATTCCCAGGGTGGTGGAATTCGTAAAAGAGCTTCCCCGGCACATCGACGGGAAACTAATAAAAAGAGAGTTGGAGGACAAATACTGGAAGGGCATAGAAAAGAGAGGATAAGGAGGTTAGAGCATGATGGAGTTCAAGACGATAACCTTTAAAGAAGTAGAACCAGGCATTGGATTGATTAGTTTTAACCGACCCGCGCAACTAAACGCCATTAACGTGGCAATGCTGGCGGAGTTCGCGGAGCTCTTTGACTATCTTGCCCAAAACGATGCTGTAAGGGTTGTCATCATCACCGGGGAAGGACGGGGATTCTGCGCCGGGGCCGATCTAAGCGATGCGATCAATTTCAAAGACACGGAGGCATTCTCCGGTCCGGAAGCGTTTCTCCGCATGGCCCAGGAACGATACTCAGCCATGATCCTCGGCCTGAGAAAGATTCCTCAGCCCATCATCTCCGCCGTAAACGGACCTGCGGCGGGCGGTGGCTTTGCTGTCGCCCTGGCCTCGGATCTGCGCCTGGCTTCCCCTGAAGCCTACTTCGTGGCCTCCTTCATAAATATCGGCCTCTCAGGCGGAGAACTGGGTTGTTCCTATTTTCTTCCCCGCCTGGTGGGCCTTTCCCATGCCGCCGATATCCTCTACACTGGCCGCAAGGTTAAAGCGAACGAAGCGGAAAGGATCGGCCTGGTCAGCCGAGTGGTGCCCAGAGAAGAGCTTATGGAAACCGCCCTCTCCTATGCGCACATCATGCTGGGGAAAAGTGCCGGAGGTCTCCGACTGACCAAGCGAATCCTGGATCAGAATATCGATGCTCCCTCGCTGGAGGCGGCCGTCAACCTGGAGAACAGAAACCAATCGATCATGGTTTTCTCCGGTGAATTCTTCAAACTCATCGAACCGTTTTTTAAAGGCGGTAAAAGGTAAACTTTAAAAGTTCTTTAGCGGAAAAAAAGTTAATGACAAAATCTCTCCCACCCTTTAATATCAATTTTCAACGGATTGGAGGCAGGAGGGATTTTTTAGATGAGGCAGGAGAAAGAGTGCACCCATGAATAAGCAGCGGCGCCTGGGGTTAATATCGGACAGCCACGGAAACTTCCCAGCTACCGAAGAAGCAATAAATATCCTTGTCGACCAAGGTTGTGAGCAGGTGATCCATCTTGGCGATTTCTGTGACACCAATCGCCGCGACCGCATGGAAGATATTTTCCGGCTCTTTCAGGAACGGAGAGTTATTGCTGTCAAGGGGAACAACGACTACTTGATTGAGCTGGCTCTGTCCAACTGTGCCGCCGAGGAATATTCCGACCAAAGGTGGATGTATGAATTTCTAAAAGAGATTCCCATGAAGGTGATTATGGATAATATTTGCTTTGCCCATTCCTTTCCCTTCGACTACCTGCGAGCCTTTTACGAACCCATAGATGTAGGCTCCACGGAACGGGCGTCTCTTCTCTTTGGGCAGATGCCCTATTGGATCCTATTCTGCGGCCATTCCCATACACCGGTATATTTTCAATTGAGCTATCCGGACAGTGTTCTTCGCAAGGTGGCACCACAGGGGAATAAACTTTTATTGGAACCTACCAGTCGTTATATATTCGTAGTTGGTTCCGCCGATGAAGGCGAGTGCGCTGTCTTCGATGCGGAAGCATCGACATACGAGCGGATTAATATCCGCTCATGAGTTTATGTAAGGGGGAATACATGGTATCCCCCTTTGCAAGTTCAAGTTACAGCGATTTCAACTGACTATCTGCATAGAGCTTACGAAGCTCGCGTTTGTTGAATTTGCCCACGCTGGTCTTGGGTATCTCTTTTAAGAAGATGATCTCGTCGGGTATCCAAAAGGCGGCCTTGACCTTGTCCTTGAGAAAGTCCTTAATCTCATCAGCGGACACGCTCTGTCCCGGTGTTACAACGACACAGGCCAAAGGTCTTTCCTGCCATTTGGGGTGCGGTACGCCGATAATGGCGGCCTCAATCACCTTGGGGTGTGCCATGATCAAGTTTTCCATGTCCACCGAGGATATCCATTCGCCCGCGCTCTTTACCAGGTCCTTTTTCCGGTCCACAAGCCTTACATAACCCTCTTCGTCAATAGTGCCAATGTCGCCGGTGTGGTACCATCCATCGATGAATGTTTCTTTGGAACGCTCCGGGTCCTTGTAGTACTCGTTGGCGATCCAGGGACCCCTCAGGCAGACCTCGCCCCACTCTTTGCCGTCCATTTTCACCTCGGCTCCGGAATCACCCACGATCTTCATCTCCAGCCCCAAGGCGATAATACCGATGCTCGTCTTGACGTCATAGAGCTTCTCTGCCGGCCAATCAGCCATGTAGCTCTTGGGAATTGCCGCGGTCGCGAGCGGTGTGGTTTCGGTGGAGCCGTAAGCCTGTTTAATGGGGAAGTTGTACTTCTCGTTGAGATCGATCATGAGCTGCCTCGGGATTGCTGCGCCGCCGCTTGCTATGGTCTTCAATGACGAGAAGTCATGCCATCCGCCTTTCTCAAGGTAGTCATACAGGAGCATCCAAATAGTGGGAACCCCTGCGGTGAAGGTAACTTTTTCCCCCGCAATGGTGTGGCAGAGCTTATCCATATTGATTACTTCGCGGCCGGGAAGCACCTGCTTACAGCCGGCCCCCACAGCGGCGAAAGGTCCGCACCATGCATTAGCATGGAACATAGGCACGATATGCAGGATGCAGTCCGCCTCGCTGGCGCCGAAGGTAACGGCCACAGCATAGGTGTGGAGCATGATGGCCCGGTGGGAATACACAACCCCTTTGGGGTCGCCGGTGGTGGCCGAGGTATAGCAGATCATGGCCGGGTCCCACTCAGAGAGATCTTCAGGGAAATCATACTTCTCCGGGAACTGGGCGATGAGCTCATCGTACATGATAAGGTTCTTTATGCCCGATTCCGGCTTCTTTCCTGTGTGCGACAACACCACGATGTGCTTGACGGTCTTGAGCTGGTCTTTTATCATCTCCACGAACATAAGCAGGTCCTCATCCACGAAGATGACCTGGTCTTCGGCATGATTGATGATGTAGACGAGATGATTCATGGGCAGTCTGAAGTTAACCGTGTGAAGAATCGCCCCGGAGCACGGAACTCCGAAGTAGAGTTCCAGGTGCCGGTGGTCGTTGAGTGCAATGCTCGCCACCCTGTCGCCGCGCTTGATACCTAAAGATTTTAGCGCATGAGCGAGCTGGCATACCCTCTTGTAGTAGTCCGCATAGGTATATCGGTGGACACTTTCGGGAAACACTGAGACGATTTCTTTTTTGGGGAAATATTTTGCAGACCTCAACAGAAACGTTTTCAGAAGCAGGGGAAAATCCATCATGGTGAAGACCTCCTTATGGTATTATTGTATTACACATGTTAACACATGTATTAGCACTACCGGAAAATCAAGAGTTTTTTATTCGTACATTTTCTCGCCGTCTGCATTAGCGTTTACGGCATCGGTCTACACGTTGCGCACATCCTCCTTCGAAAGTTTTTATCAGGGAGAGTGGAACTGTTTCCCCTCTCCCTGATATTTCTTAAGCAAAACTCTCCGTAGCGATTTCAATCACGGAAAGATCTTCGCTCTTAATGGCCTTCGCGGCGGCATCAACCTCCGGCAGAATGTTCTTAATGAAGAACCGTGCCCCGGAGACCTTACCGGCATAGAAAGCGGCATCATGATTATTATTGATGAATTCTTTCCAGACAACTGCATCCGAAGGTGCCACACCATTATTTTTGCTCAGGACATTCAGCTTATTTCCGGCGATACCGGCCTGCCAGAGAAGCAGCCAACCGGAAATGACCTTTCCCATCATCATCATAAAGGGATAGGCGTGACTCACCGGTACCATGAACTTGCCCTCCCGTGCACAGTTGGAAAAGAACAGTCCCATTTCCGCCAGCGTGTTAATTGCTCCCTGGACGTCGGCGGCCAACCCCGTCAACTCCGGCTGTTCCTTATATTTGGCTACTGTGGCGTTCATCTCTCCCAAAAGGCTCATGAAGTTGGCGCCTTTCTTCATCCCCAGTTTGCGTCCTATCAGATCCAGAGCCTGAACGCCGTTGGCGCCCTCATAGAGGGAGGCGATCTTTACGTCGCGCATGAACTGCTCTACGGGATAGTCGGCACAGTAACCGTAACCGCCGTAGACCTGGATGGCCAGCTCAGTAACTTTAAAGCCAACATCGGAACAGTATGCCTTAATGATCGGGGTGAGGACCTCAATCAGGCCGTGCCATTTCTCTTTTTCGGCATTATCATCCATAGTCATTTCCTTATCGAGAGCAAAAGCAGCAAAGTAAATCAGCGCCCGCATCCCTTCCACATTTGATTTCATCCATAAAAGCATGCGTCTGACATCGGGATGTTCGATTATGGCGACTTTGGGAGCGGCGTCATTACCGAAATCGGTAATGGCCGGACACTGGATGCGTTCCTTGGCGTACTGGAGAGCATGAAGATAGGCGATTGAACCACTGCCCACTCCTTGGAGGCCGGTGCCGATTCGGGCCTCGTTCATCATCTGGAACATAACCTTGATGCCTTTTCGCTCTTCCCCAAGAAGCTCCCCGTAACACTGGCCGTTATCACCGAAGTTGATGGTGCCGGTAGGACTCCCATGGAAACCCATCTTTTCTTCGATCTTGGCTATTTCGTAGTCGTTTCGTCTGCCCAGAGAGCCGTCGTTGTTCACGATGTATTTGGGGACGATGAAGATGGAAATGCCCCTGGTGCCGGCGGGATCACCCTCGATTCGGGCAAGAACGGGATGGATAATATTTTCGGTGAGGTCCTGATCCAAACCGGTGATGAAAGATTTGGTTCCTTGGATCAGAAAGGTGCCGTCGGGCTGACGAATCGCCTTGGTGCTGAGGTTGCCGACGTCGGTCCCGGCGTTTGGTTCGGTAAGACACATGGTTCCGCCCCACTCTCCGGAGATCATCTTCGGCAAGTATTTTTTCTTCTGATCCTCCGATCCATAGATCTCGACGAGGTGCGATGCACCCTCGGCCAGGAAAGGTAAGACCATAAAGCTAAGGTTGTGAATGAACCACTCCTTGGCGGCTACAGTTATGCAATAAGGAAGTCCCTGACCGCCGATTTCCGGGGATTTGCCCATGGTGTTCCAGCCGCCTTCGCTGTAAAGTTTGTACAGCCGGTGAAATGCTTTTGGAACACTGATCTTCCCGTTCTTCAACTTGCACCCTTCACGGTCCGAATCCACCAGGGTGGGGAATATCTCTTCCACGGCAAACTTTTGCGCCTCCGTCAGAATCATGTCAAACATGTCTGGAGAGAAGTCCGTGTAGGGAGACTTCTCGCAAAGCTTATCCGCCTCCAGCATTTCATAGAGCACAAATTTCTGGTCTCGTTCGTCTACAATCAAATTCGCCATATCATTTCTCCTTTAATATAATTAAGTCAGTTTTTGACGCATTCATTTTTTGTCACCGCGGCGTACTTCTCCGGGTGGATTCAGGCGAAGGCAGATATATCTGCCTTCGCTCTGCGCAATGGTTAGTCTAAGGTGTGGTCGTGGTACCCTTACGATGAAAATAACTTATTTAGAAGGAAGAGCGGCAATGAAGCTGCCGGTCAGTTTGACGCCTCCCAGGCCATCGGCGGCCTGAATGTCGCACTGTATGCGGTTTTCCGCATCTTCCACGAATTTTTTCACTACCTTACCGGTGATGGTAATTGTAGCACGGGCTTTCGTATTTTCGAAATCTGTCAGATCTGCCGGTTCTGTCATTCCGGAGAAGCGAACCTTGAAATTTTTTAAGCACTTGTTATCGATCCATTCCGTAATGGCATTGCTTGTTATCCCCATGATCAACATTCCGTGGGCAATAACCCGCTGCATGCCGAACATGGCTACAAAGGTCTCGTCGTGATGCAGGGGATTGAAGTCTCCGGAGGCACCAGCATAACGGACCAAGTGAGTTCTTGTAATGGGAGCCGATGTGAAGGCGGGCATCGTATCTCCGATATTTATATCCTCGAAGTAGATTTTTTTAGCCATAGCGTTCTCCTTTATCTTTCTACCAGGGTAGAGCGGGTTTTGATAACGAGCTCTCCGTGTTGATTGCGGATTTCTGTTTCAATGACGGTGAAATCCATGAATTTACCTGGTTTGTCTTTTTTTTCTTTTTCGTACATCTCGACTACTTTAGATTTTCCTGTCATGATGTCGCCGGGATGGATTGCGCCCAGGTAATTGTATTCCTCTTCGCCGTGAAGGAGCCTAATCAGGTCGATGCCCAGAGCCTGAATGAGTGGCAAAAGTCCTCCGGCTGCCCAGAGGGGGAAACTGGTTTGAAAGGTGGGTGGTGCGATGATGTCCTTGTAGTCAGCTTTTTTCGCTGCTTCCCGGTCTACATAGAGAGGATTTATCTGATCCTTACCTTCTTTCTGAGAGATGGCCATAGCAAACTCGGCTATCTTTCCCTTTTCCACTTCAAAGGTGTATGAGGGGAACTCCATCCCTACTTTTGATTTATCTGCCATTTTGCCCTCCTTTTCTTAATATAATGAAAAACTTTAATTATGGATTTATTTAAAAATCAATTTAGAATCCCCTCTTTCTCGTAGTCCCTGATCTGTTCTTCCGTATAACCGATTTCCAGAAGAACTTCCCGGGAGTGAGTGCCGGCGGGACAGCCCATAAAGCGATATTCCAGTTTTGTGGCGGAAAACTTGATAGGGTTCGCAATCTGTTTCAATTTTTCTCCCGAGGGGAGGGAGAACTCCACAACCATTTCCCGCGCCAAAGTATTTTCATCAGCGATCGCTTCCGCAAGAGAAAGTACTGGTTCCACACAGGCGTCCACCTGCGAAAAAATTTCCGTCCACTGATCCCTTGTTTTTTGCAGGAATATTTCGCGGATCTCTTTTTTTACTTTTTCAAGATCAGGCGTGATGATACCGTAGGGAAGCAAATCCTCTCGGCCTATAACGCGGCAAAAGGCGGCGAAGAACTGTGCTTCCAGGCCGCCGAAGCTTATGTATCGCCCGTCTTTTGTTTCATAGAAATCATAGAGTGAACCGCCGTTTAAAAACTCCTGTTCCCTTTGTGGTTCTGCTGCTCCGGCCAGATAGGTCGCGGCCGTCATGGCGTTGAAAGCCATAACGCCGTCGGTCATGGAGATATCAATATGCTGTCCCTTCCCCGTATCCTTACGGTGGATTACCGCCGCCAGTATACCGATAACGGAGTTGTTGGAGCCGGAGGCCACATCGGCAATTTGCATACCCGTAAGAGAAGGTCCTTTATCTTTTGTTCCGGAGTAGTCCATGAGTCCGGAACGGGCCAAATAGTTAATGTCATGACCTGCCTTGCTTTTAAGTGGTCCCGTCTGTCCGTAACCAGTGAGAGAACAGTAGATCAGGGAAGGGTTCACAGACTTCAGATCTTCATAACCTAAACCCAGCTTGGCCATGACGCCGGGACGGAATTGCTCGATAACGATGTCGTATTTCTTTATAAGTCTGTGGACTATCTCAACAGCACTTGTCATCTTGAGGTTGAGGTTCAGGCAGCGTTTTCCCCTCCCCAGGTAGGCAAGGTTGCAGGATAAATCGCTACAGGGGAGGAAGGGCGGCAAGAAGGAAGCCATGTCGGGGTAAGAGCCGGAAAGTATACGAAGCACCTCGGCACCCATATCGGCCAGCATCATTGTTGCGTAAGGTCCGGGCAGGAGTGTTGTAAAATCCAGTATTTTTAAACCGTTCAGAGGTCCGGGCATCGATAGCCTCCTTTATAGACCCATGAAACGGGCAGCAATCATCTTCATGATTTCATTAGTTCCGGCGAAGATCCTGGTGACCCGGATGTCTCGCCAGGCGCGGGATATGGGATATTCATCGCAGTAACCATAACCGCCATAGAGTTGGAGGCAGCGGTCGGCGACTTTGAAGGCCATATCTGTCGTCCAGTACTTGGCCATGGAGACTTCCACGACCACGTTTTTACCTTCGACATGATCCATAATGAGCTTGTCCAGGAAGGTCCGTCCCAGCTTTGCCTCGGTTGACATCTCAACGAGCTCGAACTGGGTGTGCTGGAATTTGGAAATAGGTTTCCCGAATGCCGTTCTCTCTTTGCAATACTGGATCGTCATTGCCACCATCATCTCCGCCGCCGCCACGGCACCGATAGCGCAAATGAGTCTTTCCTGCTGAAGTTTCTCCATAAGTTTCAGGAATCCTGTTCCCTTTTGCCCCATCCTGTTTTCCTTGGGAATACGGCAGTCGGTAAAGTACATTTCCGCCGTGTCCTGGCTGTGCCATCCGATTTTTTTTATCTGCTTACCTTTCTCGAAACCGGGAGTTTTGGCATCGACTAGAAAAAGATCGACAGCGGCGTGTGGATTGGTTTCGGAAGGATCTTTAGCAGCTACAACGACGAGGTCACAGTTGATACCGTTGCTGATAAATGTCTTCTGCCCATTTAATATTATATGATCGCCATCTTCAACGGCGGTGGTCTTCATGGAGGCTAAGTCGCTTCCCGCGTTGGGTTCCGTCATGGCCACGGCGGTGATGATGTCGCCGGAGATGCAGCCGGGAAGATATTTATGTTTATGTTCTTCGGAAGCGAAAGCGGTGATATAGGGGACAACAATGTCGCTGTGCAGGCCGGCCGTCAGACCGGAGAAACCACTTTTCGTTGTCTCTTCAGTAACGATGACGGAATAGAGGAAATCGGCTCCCAGCCCGCCGTACTCTTCCGGTACGCTCGTACAAAGAAAACCCTGCTCGCCCATCTTCTTCCAGATGCTTCTGGGAACAATGCCCGCCTCCTCCCACTCCTCAATGTGGGGTACGACTTCCTTGTCAAGGAACTTCCTTAAAGAATCTCTGAATATCTTGTGCTCTTCCGAATAGTTGATAATCTCCATTTCCTGTTTCTCCTTTTTTAAAAGTATATTCGTTTCATTCCCAGAGACGCGATTACTTTCCAGAAAAAATCAAAAAATTGTTAATCGTGTCGGCAAGTTTCCTTTGATGAAAAATATTTATAGATTGTTCCGGTGCTGATTCAACTTTCTTTTTGTTGCGCTTACAAATAAAATATGAAACATTGTTTTAAATGTCAAGACAAAAATGAAACATTGTTTCAATAAAATTCAAGTATACGGAATAAAAGGTTTTTAACGCTCTCGAATGACTTGCAAACATGTGAACATACCGAACAGGGATGGTATTACAGCTACTACAGCAACATGTCGTGGGGGGTAAAAGGAAAGCAACGATACTGCTGTTTCCTTGAATCCTTGAGTCAAAGGGGGTGGTGAAGACCTTCGAGAAAAATTGGGCTAGGCTTATTCAGAAAATATACGAGATCGATCCTTATTTGTTTAATTATCAGAAATATTTATAACTCAATATATCCAATACTACAAATTATTTCGATGGCTGTTTTTCAGAATAATTTTTCTATGATTATGACCAACATGGCAAGAAAATACAAAAGGCAGGCTTTGAATGGCCTGCCTTTTGTATTTTAAGAAATTGATAGTCTGTTTATTCTATATGCAATCCCACAAAGAAATTAGAACTGCCGCGTTTAACTAAAAGAATAACGCTTTTCTTATCGGCAGCTTTTTTCATTTCCGCGGTATATTGCTTCATGGATGTAACCTTTACTTTGTTTACTTGAACAATTATATCCTGCTGTTGAATGCCGACATCATCCGCCGGACTGCCCTCTTCTACGTCAGTAACTATTACGCCGGCATCATGGGAGATTCCCAACTGTTGAGCCATTTCTTTAGTTACTTCCTGAATAGTAATGCCGAAATATCCATTTGATTTCTTTGTTAGCGCTATTTCGGGCTTATCTTTACGCTCCGCGACCAAGACTTGAAAGGATATTTCCTTACCGTCGCGCAATGCTTTTATTATCGCCTTTTCACCAACATGCAAAGAAGCGGTTGTAATAAGCAAATCATGAGTGTCTTTAATAGGCTTTCCGTTAATTTCAGTAATTATATCCCCCACTTTAATTCCAGCCTTATCTGCTGGATCATTTTTAACAACATCGGAGACTAAAACGCCGTTCTTGTTGTTATGATTCAGATTTTTTGCTATATCATCCGTAATATTCTGGATGGAAATACCCAGCCATCCCCGGGTTACTTTGCCTTTGCTTTTCAGGTCAGCCAAAATACTTTTTGCCATGTTCATCGGTATGGCAAAACCTATGCCCTGTCCCTGGGCGACTATTGCCGTATTAATGCCGATAACTTTTCCTGCCATGTTGAACAATGGTCCTCCGCTGTTGCCCGGATTAATGGATGCGTCAGTCTGAATGAAATTATCGTAAGCGCCTGCCCCGATCACACGTCCCTTGGCGCTGACAATGCCGGCGGTAACTGTTTGTTCCAGGCCGAAAGGATTGCCAATCGCGATAACCCACTCGCCTACTCTTACTGTGTCGGAGTCGCCAATTTCCACTGTTGGCAAGCCATTGTCAGGCTTGATTTTTATTAAAGCGATATCGGTTTTGGCGTCGGTGCCTATGATTTTTGCCTCATATTCTTTGCCATCGGAGATTTTCACCAGAATTTTATCTGTATTTTCTACCACATGATTATTGGTGAATATATATCCGTCATTGCTGATGATAAAACCTGAGCCGAGGCTTCTTTGCTTAAAATCACGCTGAGGAGTATCGCCGAAAAAACGGTTAAAGAAATCATCTCCGAAATAATCGTTAAAAGGTGATCGGCCAAAATGATTTCCCAGACTTTTCCCCTTAAATGTTTTTGTTGTGCTGATATTTACTACCGCAGGCTTAACTCGTTCAGCCAGATCGGAAAAAGAACCAGGAGTATTTCCTTCTGAAGAAATTGCTGATGCAGCCCGAATTTCCGGCGCTCCCGAAGAGATAAGAGAAGATCTTAAAACTTCCACCAAAGAGACAATAAAAAAAGCAACCAAAAACGCCATTAAAAACATAAAAAATGTTTTACGATTTTTATTTTCCATTTTAATCTAATTAACCTCCGCTATATTGATAAAAGATTATGGCTTTTCGCCACATTATAAGACTGAATTGTTTAACGTTTTTTATGTACTATAATAATCAAATTATTTTTGTCAATAAAATATTGTTTAATTTAGGTAGCTTAAAGTATTACTAATCATGAATTAAGATTCTATATCTAAATTGCGAATTGAAATTTATGTTATTAATAAATAGCAGGACACGGGACAATAAAAATTATAAGCTATTCTGAATTCCAAGTTTATAAATATCCGCTCGGCAGTATTCTTTAAAGCCCGCCCGTATGTAAACCTTCGCCCCCAATGGCGTTGCCTGCAGAATTACATCTTTAAACCCAACGTCTTTCGCGGCTTGCATCGCGGCTTGCGTGATCATGAGGCCGAATCCTTTATTTCTGTATGCGGGGAGAGTAGATACATAGTATATTCCCGCTGAATTGTTATGCGTGAAAAGTAGCGAGGTGGCTACCGGTTTTCCCTTAAAATAGGCGAGAAAAAGCTTTTGTGGTGATTGTGCGCCAAGATCAAATAAAGAAACAAAAGCGCCATACTGTTCTCGGGCACGCGGGGGCATTTCAAAACCATGAAAAGAAATATCTCCCCAGACAAGCAAATCGTTTTTATTTTTAACTGGAGAGATTGTTATATTGTCAGGAAGTTGCCCCTCTGATTCCGAATCGTTTAAATCCGCGGCCATACAAGGCACTTTTTCAATCAAACGCAATCCAGCGTCTTGTAACTGGCCCCTGGTTTCAGGTGATTGTCCTCAGGGATATATCCACCACCAGAAACGCAGATTTATTTTTTGGTAAATTTCAATTATGTCCGCGATGGCCTTGGCGTTATCATTATTTAAAGGTTTTTCATTCCATGCCCAGTTGATATCGGAAATAGATATGCCGGTGTTCATTGCCCAAATTGATTCGATATTACTAATAGAGGAATTTAAGCTTCCCCAGTATCGGCTAACGGCAAAAAAATTATCTTCAATATGTTTGATTAAATTCATTTAAGCAATGCGGGATTGTCTTGTCCAGCTTGAACTTTTCCAAAGCGGGTCGATATAATCGTGACTATCCGCTGCAGGATTCAAACCGCACTTTAGCGCGAAGTGACGATGTAAGGCAAGGCATCCAGTTAATTCGGGATGAAATACGGTTACCAAAATATTTTCGCTTTCCGCCGCCGCTATATAATCGTCAATTTTTAAAAGGACATTAATTTCTTTGCCCACAGAAATAATTTTGGGTGCGCGAATAAAAGTCAGAGGTATTGGTTTAGCGGAGATAGCGGGAATCAGAGCTTCACTGACAAAACTATCGAGCTGACTGCCGAAGCCGTTACGTTCGATTACAATATCTATCAAATTCAGGCAGGAACTTTCGCCGACAACTTCCCTTGCCAGTAAAATTGCTCCCGCGCAAGTGCCCCAAATTTTCATGCCCCGGCGATGAGCCTGAAGCAGGACTTCCTTGATTTCAAAAATATTAAGCAGTCTGAAAAGGCAGGAACTTTCACCACCGGGAATTATTAAGCCGGCCAGATCGGCGAAATCAGAGGGCTGTTTTACTTTTTTATAAGCGACGCCCAGTCTTTCCAGATGTTCCAGATGCTCGTGCACTCCGCCTTGCAGATCCAGAACGCCGATTACAGACGGCTTGTTACTCACTAAATGCAGAGTCATAAAAATTACCAGCCCCGTCCGGCCAAAATCTGTTCGGGTGGAATTTGCGAAATTTCCAGACCGGGCATTGCTTCCCCTATGCCTATTGAAGCTTCCAGTACCTTTTTCGGATCGTTGAAATAAGCTGTTGCTTTGACGATGGCCCTTGCGCGCAGAGCCGGATCGGCTGATTTGAAAATGCCGGAGCCGACAAAAACTCCGTCGCATCCTAACTGCATCATCAGCGCCGCATCCGCTGGTGTGGCAATACCGCCCGCTGCGAAATTAACCACCGGCAGACGTCCTAATTCCTTTACCTTTAAGGCCAG
Organism: Deltaproteobacteria bacterium; assembly: GCA_026388535.1. Lineage (GTDB taxonomy): Bacteria > Desulfobacterota > Syntrophia > Syntrophales > Smithellaceae > Smithella. Next base: position 62,284 of record JAPLJP010000026.1, read on the forward strand.
TTCATAGGGAAGGCCGTTTGTTTTGGCAAATCCGGTTACTTCCTCCACCGGCATTTGCGCCAGTTGGCGGATTTCACGGTTCATTGTTCTCATGTGGCGGACAGCTTCGACAACATTCCCCGTTCCCGCTTCACCTTTAGTGCGGATCATAGCCGCGCCTTCGGCAATCCGGCGCAGAGCCTCGCCAAGATTTCGCGCGCCGCAGACAAAAGGAATCGAAAATTTTGTCTTATCAATATGGCATTCTTCATCAGCCGGAGTCAAAACTTCGCTTTCATCTATATAATCAATACGTAAAGCTTCCAGAATTTGCGCTTCCACAAAATGACCGATACGAGCTTTGGCCATCACCGGAATTTTTACGGATTTTTTGATTGCGGCAATCATCGAAGGGTCGGACATTCTGGCCACGCCGCCATCTTTGCGGATATCGGCGGGTACGCGCTCTAAAGCCATAACAGCTACGGCCCCCGCTTCTTCCGCGATTTTTGCCTGTTCAACATTGGTTACATCCATAATGACGCCGCCTTTGAGCATTTGCGCCAGCTGGACATTCAGTTCATATCTTTTTGCATCCACTTTAATTTGCCTCCTGACTTAATTCACTTATTATAATACTTCACAAGATTATTGCCTAGTGAATAAATTACCAGAGCATCCTTGTTTTTATTTTTTGTTCATACAGATATTTCTTAATTTCTTCAATAGTATAGGTACGGTAATGCACCATCGAAGCGATTAATGCCGCGTCGGCATTGCCTTTTGTCAATACTTCCGCCAGATGTTCAGGTTTTCCCGCGCCTCCGGACGCAATCACCGGAATACGCACATTTTCGGAAATCATTGCTGTTAAATTCAATTCATAGCCGTTTTGTGTACCGTCAGCATCAATGGAATTCAAGCAAATTTCACCGGCGCCCAAGTTCTCCGCTTCCTTTGCCCACCACAAAGCGTCAATGCCGGTAAATTTTCTGCCGCCGTGAATTACCATTTCGTAGCCCGAAGGAATCGTGCCGGATACTTCTACTTTTTTTACATCCATGCCCAGCACAACACACTGAATGCCGAAAGCTTTCGCTCCTTGTGTGATGATTTTAGGTTCATCCACCGCGGCGGAATTAACGCTGACTTTTTCCGCTCCGGCTAAGATAACGCGGCGCATATCTTCCAGATTGCGGATGCCGCCGCCTACGGAAAACGGGATAAAAATCGTCTCGGCCACGCGCCGCACCACATCAATCATAATGTCGCGCTTGTCGGACGATGCCGTTATATCGTAAAAAACAATTTCATCCGCGCCCTGTTCATAATATTCCCGCGCGGCTTCCACCGGATCGCCGATATCCACATTGCCTTTGAATTTGATGCCCTTGGTTAGCTTACCGTCGCGCACGTCCAGGCAGGGAATAATTCGTTTACTAAGCATGACGGCCTCGCAAAACGTCCATATGCTGTGTTGCGCTGCGTCCCTCGTTTTTGCGGCGTACACCAAAGTATGCCTCACGCCTCGTGCCTTGCCTCTGGCGCTTTTTGCAAGGTCGTCCGTAATTACACTTACTTTGATTTTTCATAACTTCACTGAGCATTGCCCCTCCAAGCGCAGAAATTCCTCAAAATCTGTAAGCCGGGACGCCCGCTTTTTTCCGGGTGAAACTGCATGGCCACAAGATTTTCTTTGGCCAGAACCGAACAGAAATCCATGCCGTAATCGGTTATACCTAAAACTGCTGACTCATCAGAAGGCGCCGGATAATAGGAATGCACAAAATAAAATTCGGCATCCGGCGAAACATCCTGAAAGACCGGATGAACGCGGCGGAATTTGACGCTGTTCCAACCCATGTGCGGAATCTTTAACGCCTGTCCACCGGAAGTTAATTTATCGGGAAAACGTTTTGTTGAACCAGCGACAAGGCCGATGCAATTAGTTTCGTTCTCTTCGGAATAATCTAAAATGATTTGCGTGCCCAGACAAATACCCATTAACGGCTTGCCGGTGGCGATCCAGTTTTTCAGCCAGATATCTAGTTTTTTTTCACGCAGATAAGCCATTGCTTCGCCCGCCGCGCCGACGCCCGGAAAAATTACATGCGATGCCGTATCGAGCTTTTTGATATCATCAGTAACGACAAATTTCTGCCCGATGCTTTGCAGTGCCCGCGCCACGCTCGTTATGTTTCCAGCGTTATAGTTAATTATTGCTATCATAAAATATTTAGCCCGTTATTTTTTTAATTCCTAAACGACTACAGATGTTATCAACCTGTTGAACTTGATCGGGCGTAAAGAAAATGCCATATCGCATCAGATCGAATGTTTTGGGCCATGCGCCCTTATTATTAAAAAAGATAATTGATTTTCCTTCCGTCTGACCTGAAACATTTTCCGAAGAAGTATTACATTTATATTCATCAATATCTTTCCAAAACTCAGCCAGTAAAGGATCCATAAAAATGCCCTTTTCCGTGATTATAAGAGTTTTGCCGCTGTTCTGGTTCATTTTATATAATGTAAAAATGAAAGCTGCTAAAAAAAGCACAACCATTGAAACAAGCACAAGCTGTTGGTCTGGCGATTTTTCCTTTAATACATTTATTATATCTTTATAAAAAACTAACGGAAGCAAAACAATCAAAATCAGAAAAACTTTCGCCAGGCTTCCCCCTCCCGCGTAACGGGAATTAATTCTCAGTAATTCCGATGATAAGCGGATTTCTTCGATCTTTAATTTATTCCCCTCTTTTCCCGCAAACATTCTGGCAAAAGACCTTTGCGCCTCACTTAGCAATTTTTATGCTCAATTTACAGCTAATTTTTATCTTTTATATATCAATATTATAAAAAAGTCCAAAACACCAAATTTGTCATGTCGAATCGCAAAAGGCGGAGAGACATCTTGTTTTTTCGGAAGGTCAACGGCAGGCAAGATCCCTTGCGACGGAATTAATTGTTATGTCCCCAGAATTACCTCTCCGAATTTCCTCTATGAGACTGCTGTTTCCTTATTTATCATTTTTTTTGTAACTCCGGGAACGTTTTCGCTTTAACCTATGACTTTTGAAAGTTGTTCCCCGCTTACAATTCTGCCTATCTCGTCCATGTCCCATTTGGCGTGGAAACTTACCTGTACTTTTCTTGCTGTTTCCATAGCTAGTCCGGCGGATAAACCGTGCAGTCGTCCGCAGAGATATACAAAACTCGTGCTTACCCACATCGCTGCCGCGCCAAAAAGTCTTGAGAGATTGCCACCGCTATAGAACCTGAAATGTTCATTGAAGAACTTTACATAGTCAGCAGGCCTCAGCGAGTCTACGAGCTCAAGTTCCGCGATATTCAATGCTATCGTTTCATCCGGCACGCTTTCGAGTTTCCACAGGGATACAAGTGAAAGATTTTTTGGAAGTATGAGATGACCGGCTTTTTGATCATGATGATCATTGTATGTGCTGTTATTAAAAACCCCAATTTTAGAAAGTAATACAATATAGACTATAGCGGCAGGAAGCCCAAGGAAAAAGCTATAACTAAATAACCATAATACTAATATGCCTACCCCAATAATTACAGCTAACCAAACTAGGCCTATAACTAGGCCCACCCCCCCTAAAAGAAGCGTTCCCAGACCCTTTGCCAGACCCGTTCCCGCTCTTGCAAGGCTCTCTCTCAGACTTGCCCCCATCCTGGCTCTCTTCAATAACTTTGCACCCCGCTGATCTCCGATTTTCCCCAGCGCCTTTTCCACCGCGCTGTGCACTTCGGGGTCTTCATTTTTGTCTTCAAACAGATTTTTCAGAATTACAAAAACACCCGGATCTTCGAATTTTCTCAGTTCCTCTATCGCTGCACAGCGCACCTTGGTGAACTCATTCCTGTCGTACGACAAATCTTTCAGCGTCATAAAAACACGCGGATTCTTGAATCTGATCAATGCCCCTTGTATTTGACAACGTATATCCTGTTCTACTGCTTTATCCTTCACTGTCGAAAGCAACAGCTCAATGCTCTGCGGATTATTGCTGCTGCACAGCGCCTCTATCGCCGCCTCATTTGAATCTACGTTCTTTAACGCTTTTATCAGCAACTCCGTGGAACGCGAATCATCAACGGCCAGCACCGCGGTCATAAGTAAATAACGTCTCGCGTGCCTGGACTCAGCAAGTATGTTAAAATCATGTGCGCTAATGTTATTAAGCTCATGTTTGGAAAAATACTTACGGTATTTTATGAACTTATTCAGCACGGCTTCCCGCACGGCCGCGCTCTCGCCGCGCATCGATGCCGTCACTGTTTTCTCGAGTAACGGATCCCATATTTTAAACAGTTCTTCTACTGCCTGATCGCTCCCTATCGCATTGGTGTCTTTTACTTTTTCAAACAACGTCCGGACAGCTTGGGATTCGGTCTTATCCGCTTCCGGCGCCGCCAGGTGTGCGTCGGCCCCGCCGTCTTTAATATCCGCCTTAAAATTTGCTATACCCGAGGCGACGGGGCCAATTCCGATCGCCTCAAGCATTGCCTGAGCCCGCAACTTATACTCAGGAGCTTTAATGGCTATTTTAAGAAACGCAATTAAACTATCGTTTTTTTCGCCGTGGCTGATAAGCGCCCGGGCCGATTCCATACCTACGCTGAAGTCCGTATCTAAAAGGGCTTCTTCCAGAAGCGCAATCACCTGGTCGTTTTTCTTCTTTAGGCCCAGCAGCTCCACCACTTTCAGGCGCACTCTTTGATTCGTATCTTTAATGGACACCCTCAAGCCTTTAACGCCATCCTTTTCGATATTTTCAAGTATTTCCAAAATACGTATTTTATCTTCGTAGATTGAATTGTTAAGGAGTTTCTCGATATCGGCTTCCCCGCCGTCCTCTTTTACGCATTCGGTTAACTTTGCCAATAAGACATTGCCTTGAAATTCCTTTATCTGCCTTATTACTTCTAACCCCTCACTGCGGTAACCGCTTGATCCATGCTCGACAATATCCTTCATGCCCGCGATTACTGACTCGGCCATTGATGCCGTCAGGCCGGAGTCCTGCGACTGTAGTATGACGTTCGCCGCGGCTAATTTCTCGTTCATTGGAGGGTTTCTAAGAGTTTCTTTTAGAACTGTTTCTACCTGTTCATTTATTTCCTTGTGCCTGACAAGAATTCTTACGGCTTCCAGCCGAAGGTAAATATCAGGGTTTTTTAGAGCTTCTTCCAGAAGAACTATTACTTGATTGTTTTTCTCCTTGCGGCCGAGCACTTCAATCGCCTTCCAGCACACTTTCAAATCACTATCTTCAAGGGCTCTCGCCAGGCCGCTGACTCCATCCGTATCAATTTTCTCAAGTATTTCCAGAACTTGTTTTTTTACTTCATACTCCAGGTCCTTCATGCACTCTTCAAGAAACTCTATTACCTGCGCATTTTTATTCTTCTGGCTAAGCACTTTTACGGCCGCCAGCCGCATACTTGCGTTTTTACTTTTAATGGCTGACGTCAAATCGATGATATCACTGTTTTTGAGGTCCTTATTCAAATCGCTGACGCTATTTCTATCAATGCTCTTAAGAATTTCCAAGACCTGAGCCTTTATTTCAGGTTTCGACGACGACAATGCTTTTGTTAACGGGATAACTGCGTCCAGTCCAATACGTATCAAAGCCCTCCGCGCCGTTTCCCCTAATCTTCCATTATCCATTACAGCTATTAAAGACTCCGCTGCTTTAGGTTCAGCAAGCCTTTCAAGAACCATGGCGGCTCCCACTTGAACCGCATATTTTTGGGATTTGAGCTCATTAATCAGGCTGCCCACAGCCTCATTTGAAACTTTTTGAATGGCTTTAGGATTAACGATATATCCCACGATTTCTTCATCTACATCTTTTGGACGCCATCCCAGCGAAAGCAGTGCCTCAACATTTAGGCGCAGAAAAGCCAAGTTATTATCTTCAAGCATGCCAATTGTCTCAAGCACCTTATCCACGGGGTTTTCCTTCTTTAGAAGGCTCTCCAGTGCTTGCACGGTATGAGGGCCGCCTATTTTCTTAAGCACATCAATTATCTGTACTTTTAATGACTCTATTTTTGGTGAGACGTATTTTCCACTATTTGCATGGAGCAAGGCAGTCAGCCGTTCCGCGGCTGGACTGCCGACGGCGGCTAGAATGCGCAAAATATCCTGCTGGCGGTACTTGTAGGCTGTTTTTGTCAGCATTTCAACAAGAGGCTCTACGGAGCCGGGAGAGGCGATCTTCTCAAGTATGTCAAAGGCATGGTCAACATTTCTTAAATTAAAGGCACGGCTTTGAACTGCCTTAACTAACTGCCCTACGGCGGGGTCGCCGATTTTCGCCAGCGCCTCCCGGGCGGACGGGGTTTTGATGTCCTTCATAAGTAACCTTATGACGTGATCCGGTTCCGGAGGCGTCTCTTTGCCGCCAGCGTCAGCTTGATGGCCTCCCGTCTTTAGGTGTTTGAGCAACTGGACTATCCTGCCCCCCCCATCACCACCCGTCGGCCAGAATATCCATAACTGCAATCCCAAAACTATGAGGACTATAATAATAAGCAATTCCTTTATTGGAAGATTATCATACCAATGAGCCAACGTGAGCCATCCATCCGTTGGTTCGTTCTTTGTTTGTTTTTCAAACCATGTGGCCAACAGATTATCAAATACATTGCTAACGTCGTCCACCATTTCGTATTGGGTGTATCTGTGAAAATAAACATTGCCTTCTTGCAGATCAACGCTAACATGCCTGCACAGAATCGGCATTCCTTTAGTCCAGATTATCGCTATACCGTTGTATTTGCTGTCAACCATGGCAATGAGGCGCCCGTCGCTGTCGTAAAGTATCGTTGTAATATCCTTCTTGCCATCCTTGTCATTCTGCCGGCCAATTAGTTTTTCAATCCGGCCTTTCATATTATCGTTATGTTCGACAACGCTTTGGGTTCCGTCTTCCCAGAGCAGCCTGCTTAGTCCCCATTGGTCAAATATGGGCGCGGGACGCGATATGTCGTTTAAATCTGGATTGTGCGATTCTGCGACAGGCTTATTGGTTAGAAATATAACATTGTCGGTATTATCATCTTGAACTGCGCGTAACGCATGTTTATTGCCGTTTATTATTCTAGTTCTATCAATATTCAAAATTCTGAGAGATGAATCCAACGTTGATTGACTGACAGGGATGTGATTATTGTAAGCCCAAAGTAGTGCGCCCGTAAAACATGCTGTTTCCGGAACTATTGCCAGTTCAGGAAATAATAAATCTTCGAAATTATTTGTCAGTTGGTCTGAAAGAAATTCGCCCGCGGGGTCGGAATAGCCATCATATCTTTTTGCATAGAATTCACTTCTGCGATTTATGTCATATGATGTAAAATGATATTGCATGCGAGTCGTTGTGCATTTAAGGCGGTCAACAAACAATTCCGTGCGTATTGACGAGGGGTTAAGCCAGATTATTGAGCTTTGTTTGCCATCGTTCAACTTGTTATCATATGATAACAAGTTGTAATTGTGAAAATTTTTAATAAACATTGGTGACTTGACGGCATCGGTTTTTTCGAAAGCTATCTCACCCGACAGGTTGTCCGCTTCAAACAAAATATCACCCAATGTGGTAAATGGCAGATATTCCTTACAATTTTTGTAATCTGCTTGTTTCCATAATTTGTTTTCAGTGTCGCGGACCGTTGTTAAACCAATTTCAGGCACAAAACCTTTATTTATACAAAGGAAGGCTTCTGCAGCCGTTGCGGGATTTATTGAAGGCAAGCTTATTTTTTCACCTGATTTCATCAGAAAACTAAAACCGTAATTTCTGTTGCCGGCAGCTTCCGGGAGTATTGCGTCGAAAGGATATTCGAATATCAATTCTTTTATATCACTTGGGTCTAGAGGAACCTCGGCAGGTTTATCGAAGGTGACCCCCCCAACGCGGGATGCTCTGGATTTTTCAATATCCAGTGTTTTTTTGAGTTGGTCCGGAGCACTAATGCCATCAATTATCGGCCGGCTGTTTATATCCTGTACTTTACGGATGATGTCTTCGGGCTTTCCGTCAAAATTAACATGTCCTCCGGGCGTTTTAATAAGCATTTTGACATCTTTATCATATTCAAAGGTTTTATGGTGAGCCTCATAAGGGTTATAATTGTTTTTAAGCCCGCCATGCATCTCGATTACTAGCCCCTGACTTTCTAAATTTCCGCCGGCTGTGGGAACGTTAAGTTTGCCAAACGGAGAAGCTGGAAAATCCGATTTGTGCGTTATAAAAAGTGTGCGAGCATTGTCACCTTCGCTATTATATTTTAATGTCTTCATCCTTGGTGAACTCATAACGCGTAAATCAACTAGACGCTTCCCGGTTGTGTTATCAACAGTAGGTATTAAATCAATTAAATCCGTTCCGGCGCTATGCCCGACAAGAATTACCCTGGCGTTTGGGTTTTCTTCCTTAAATTTGCGAATCGCCGCTTCGACAGAAACCGCGCCTCTTCTTGTTTCTGCTTCCCAGCGCGTTTTGAATGAATTATCGGGATTATTTAAAACAGTATCGGTAAGGTGCCTGGCAAGCGAGTTGATATTACTAAGCGAAACATCTTTTACGTTTGCTTTAACCAAATCATCAATGCCGGGTATCTCTGTCTGAAACTTTATTATTCTATGCCGGCTTTGTGTCGCGTCTTTGGCAAATTGTTTTGCCTCTGCTTTCTGAGCCTCGGGCGTCATATCCGGCCCACCCCTCCGGGTAATATCATATCTATTGACAGTTGATACATCATATTGCTTACCTTTTGTCCCGAACATATTTTGAACCTGATTAAACAACTGATCTCCGCTCCTGCCTTTTTCGTAGGAGCCTATACCGGCAATGGAGATAATCAGAGTGGGCTGGTCTTCTGATTCCTTTACCTGCGCCTGCGCTTGTGAAGGGATTGTCCAACTCGTTCCTACTCTTTGCGCCAGAATATCCCCTGCAGAGATTATCGAAAGAGAAAGTAACGAGGCTAAAAACAACATCTTTATTTTCTCCATCAGCCGGCTGGTTTTAACCCGGGCGGGAGTATTTTTTGCACCCTTGTCCTTTATTTTCTTCAATGGCGTGCGCACGGATGTCGCGGCGTGTTCGGTTTTCTGACGAATTAAATTTATCATATACGAAACATTGAATTCTTTATTTTCCGCGGGTTTGATTTCAATTATTTCCCCGTTGATCTCAACAACCTTCCTGTCTTTGCCGATTTCAATAATTTTCGCATTGGTGGAGCCCAGCGCAGGCGCGATATCCTACGAACCGAATGGTTTCGCCTGTCCACGCGACCAGTTCGGCATAAACGGTACTTGACGCCCTGGTATCCCGGGTTATATTGGGTGTTATGCACAGGTAGGATATTTTCTTGTTTTTTAGCAGTTCTTCCATGCCTTCGGTATAGAACCCCCCCGTTACAACAACTATTATTTCCGAGGCTTTCAGCAGACCGAAAATGCCGCCTTCCGGGAGCCCGCTTAAATCCTTAGCCTGTGTTCCCATACCCGGGGACAACGGGATAGCGAGCGGGATATTTTTAAGGAAACAATCATTTCTTCTGCAATTTGATTCATAAAACTCATTTAATAATTTAAAATCTTCCGACAATTCATTCATGCCGCTATTGAATGCATATTTACTTCAGAGAGATTTTAATTTATCAAACATCTGCACGAAATACCCATAATTATTATTGATAAGAATTTTCTTCTAGTGAGGATAAGTATAAGAAACGCTCTCTTGTACGTCAAGGAAATCTTGGCCACAAAATGTAACGTGCGGCACTGATGGTCGTATAGTACATCGCAACATCCGTCATTATAAGAAAGCTGCTCACCTTTTGGTTTGCTCATCAGTTCTCAAGCTGATATTGCGGAATTCGGGGGACATAACAATTAATTCAATTTTTTTATTTTTTCTTAGGGCCGGACTTCGCTTGCCTCTTTTTTCTAACTTTTCACTCTTCACGATTCACTTCTTTAAATGTTGATAATGCTTCCCCTGATATGAATCCCGCCGCGCCAGTTCTTTATTAATAGAATTTAACACATCTAATTTATTCATTGCCCAGTCAGGCGCAAGGAAAATATCGCGATAACCGTCGGCAGTCAGGCGCTGAATTACCATTTTGGGCGGCAATATTTCCAAAACATCCGCAACCAAAGAAACATATTTTTCTTTGGTTATCATGCTCATTGTTCCTTTTTTATACATTTCACCCAGAGCGGTTCCTTCCAGAGCAAGCAGAGAATGAATTTTGATGCCCTGCACGGGCAGGGACGCTAGAGTTTTTGCTGTAGTTAGCACATCTTCGTCACTCTCTCCCGGTAAACCGATAATAATATGAACACAAATGTTCAAGCCGCTTCCGTTAAGCGAATTTACTGCGTCGGAGAATTGCTGAAAATTATGCCCCCGGTTGATTAACTTCAAGGTTTTGTCGTGCACAGACTGCAGTCCCAGCTCCACCCAGATATGATATTTTTTCGCGTATTCGCTTAACAACTCAATAACGTCGGGGGCCAGGCAATCCGGCCTTGTGCCGATGGAAAGGCCGATGACGTCTTCCTGTGCCAGCGCTTCATCGTAGAGATCCCGCAATTTTTCCACCGGTGCGTAAGTATTCGTAAATGTTTGGAAATAAGCGATATATTTTGAGGCATGGGGTTTGTAATATTTTTTACCGGAGGCAATCTGCTCGGCAACCGAAGGCAATTCACCTTGCTGACGCAACTTTGAGCCTCTACCGTCACAGTAAATGCAACCACCCGTAGCCACAAGGCCGTCGCGGTTGGGACAGGTAAAGCCCGCATCAATCTGCAGTTTGTGGACATTACAACCAAACAGATTGCGCCAGTAACTTTTCAGGTCATTATATCTTTTATTAATCGGTTTAGCCAAAGCCGCCTCTTTTTTATGTTGTATTTTTACAGTCTATGCCGTAAAAAATGCTTGTCATTCCGGCGAAGGCCGGAATCCAGCATTCTCTTTCCTCCCTTGAGGGGAGGAAACCAAAAGGAGGGTGAAGATTTTAAATCCCCCTCCCTTTAATTCCCGCCCGCCAAGGGCGGGAAAGAGCTTTGGATGCCGTTCTTCAACGGCATGACGAAAAGTTGTCATTGCCCAACTCGATTGGGCAATCCAGTATTTATTCTGGATGCCGGATACCATAGGGGCGACTGTCAAATCCGGCATGACATATAGAAACAAATTGTTTTTTACTATTGATTTAATACAAGAGCAAGTGTTTGATTTAAAAAATGGATAACTTAACTGATAACTATGATGTTGCGGTAATCGGCGGTGGCCATGCCGGCTGTGAAGCGGCCTTGACGTCGGCGCGCATGGGTTGCCGGACAATATTATTCAATATCAATCTGGATTCGATAGCGCTCATGTCCTGCAATCCGGCAATCGGCGGGCTGGCAAAAGGACAATTGGTCAAGGAAATTGACGCCCTCGGCGGCGAGATGGGCAAGGTCACCGACAAAACAGCCGTGCATTTTCGCATGCTCAACGCTTCCAAAGGTCCGGCTGTTCATTCTTCCCGCGTGCAGTGTGACAAACAACTCTATCGTCTGACAATG